>JBBQBV010000124.1:0-11076 GCA_038318085.1 Solirubrobacterales bacterium | reverse complement strand
CGTCCGGCTCGGCATCGCCAACCAGCGCATCGTCGTTCGCACCCTGGACCTGCCGCCGCTGACCGACGAGAAGGCGATCGCCTCCGCGGTCCGCGTCGAGGCGCCGGATCACATCCCGATGCCGATGGACGAGGCGGTCCTGGACTACCAGACGCTCGGCCAGGTGGACACGCCCGGCGGCAAGCGCACGCGCGTCGTCGTCGTCGCCGTGCGCCGCGAGATGGTCGAGCGCTACACCGAGGCCGTCCGCGCCGCCGGCCTGAAGGTCGAGGGGATCGACCTGTCGGCCTTCGCCCTGTTGCGCTCCATGTACAACCCGCTCACGGACGCCACGGCGGGGATGCTCTACATCAACGTCGCCGGCCTCGTCAACGTCGCCGTCACCAGCGGCGAGCACTGCCTGTTCACCCGCGCCGCCACCGGCGGCATGGGCGCGATGGTGCAGACGCTGGCCGACCGCCGCGGCCTGACCACCGAGCACGCCGTCCAGTGGCTCGCACACGTCGGGCTCGACGAGCCGCTAGCGAGCGTGGAGGGCGACCCGGAAGTCGTGGGCGCCGCTCGCGCCGTGCTCGAAGAGGGCGTTCACCAGCTCGCCGACACCGTGCGCAACTCGCTGAACTTCTACCGCATGCAGCAGAACGCGGCAACGGTCGAGCGCGCGATCCTCACGGGTCCCGCCGTCGTCATCCCCGGCCTGGCCGGGCACCTGGCCACGGCGCTCGGCATGCCCGTCGAGGCGCGCACCGTCGGCCAGGAGGGCGAGATCGCCGACGCCGCCTGCCTGGCGGTCGCCGCCGGGCTCGCGGTCGAGTCGCTCTGACCCTCGTCCAGCGCGGCGCCCCGCCCCTCAAGCGCGGCCGGGGGGCGACCGATGTCCGACCTATGCCCACTCACCCGCTCCGGCGGCTGATCCAGGGGCAGGGGGGATCGACACTCATCGAATTGCTGGTGGCAATGCCCATCGCGGTCATGCTGCTGGGCCTCATCGTCCAGGCGCTGGGAAACGCCGGACAGGGGCAACAGGACATCGAGCGACGCACCGAGGCGCTGACCCAGGGCCAGATCGGCCTCGAGCGGATGACCCGCGAGGTCCGGCAGGCCGACTGGGTCTTCTTCCGCTCCTCGAGCCTCGTCGACCTCCAGGCGCGGGTGCGCGCCACGGCGGGCGCCAGCAGCGTCCGTCGCCTCGTCCGCTACGACTGCACGGGCGAGGTCTGCAGCCGCTCCGAGGGCCCGGCGACCGTCTATCCGCCGCCCGCCGTCCCGACCTTCACAGCCACCTCGACGGTGGTCGGAGCGCCGAAGGCCGACGTCGGCGGCCGCTCCGGCCAGATCACCGGCCACGACATCTTCTTCCCCAGCCACGTCGATTCCGCGACGGGCGTGCGCACGGTCGACTTCCTGGCGCCCGACTACCTGCTGGTCAACCTGCGCCTCGCCGTCCGCGGGCGCAAAGAGCCCGTCGTCCTCGAGGACGGCGTCAATCTCCGCAACCGGACGACGTTCGCGGGATGAAGGCCCGGGCGCTCAGAAGACAGGACGGTATGACCCTCGTCGAGGTGCTCGTCACGATCCTCGTCATCACCGTCGGCACGCTGGCGACGCTCGGGACCTACGCCCACTTCTCCTCAGCCGCGCGCAAGGCGCGGGAGCGCGCGGTGCTCACGTCGCTCGCCCAGCGCGAGATCGAGCAGCTCAAGCCGATCGACTACGCACAGCTCGGGCTGACGTCGGCACCGACGGCGCAGGCGGTCGCCGAGGCCCCGCTCACCGGCGCCGCGGCGAGCGAGCCGGGCGTCGTCGGCGGGGTCGTGCGCCCGGGAGGCGACGCCTTCTCCGTGCAGGGCGCGACCGGGCGCATCTATCGCTACGTGACCTGGCGCAACGAGCCGTGCGGGCAGCTGAGCGTCAAGGTGCAGACGGACGTCGCCGGCCTGCTCGGCCAGACGACGGCGATCGTGAGCGCGGCGCTGCCCAACCTGTGCCCCGGGTCCAACCAGACCAAGCGCGTCACGGTCGTGGTCGTGCCCGCGGACGCCCAGGGTGCCACCGCCGCCCCCCTGCGCCTGAGCACCATCGCCGAGAGCCCGTCGTCCGTCGCGCCGGGGATCGTCAACGACGCCACCCTCGCGGTCAAGAAGGTCGTAGCCGCGACGACGGGCGCCGTCACGCCGCCGGCCGCGGCCGTCCTGACCCAGACGCTCCAGCTCTACGACACGCGCTGCAGCATCGCCTCGCGCCAGAGCCCGTCGGATCACAGCACGCGCGACACCAGCCAGGCCAGCTTCACCTGCAGCCCGAGCGGACCCGCGCCGACGCTGATGGGCCTCGCGGCGATCCCGGGCGCCACGACGGACGCGCTGAAGGACTTCTCCACCGACATCACGCGTGCCGCCGCCGGCGGCCTGGACCTCGTGCGCGACTCGCTCGCCGGCTCGTGCACGGACGCGACTGCGATGGTCTACACCAACGGCCAGGCGGCGACGCGGATGCAGTCGCTGCACACCTGGGCCTCGACGCTCCCCGCGGCGGCGGTCGAGACCCCGGTCAGCGGCGGCCGCGCGAGTCTGACGCTGTGGACGAGCACGGCAACCGGCGTCGACGGGCCGGGGAGGCTGTGCGTGAGCGTGCGGCGCGCGAGCACCGGGGAGGTCATCGGCTCCTCGGACTTCTCCCTGGCCAGCTGGCCCGGCAAGCCGACCCAGCTCGTCACGGCCTTCGACCTCGCGAACACCACCCTCGCGGCCGGCGAGCGCCTGCTGCTCACCGTGCGCGTGCCCGCCGACTCCGGCAGCGACCTGCGCCTGCTCTACGACCACCCGGCCTATCCGAGCGCGCTCTCGATCACGGCCGTGTCCGGGAAGGAGCTCAAGTGAGGCGCCGCGACCGGATGCACGCCGAGCAGGGGATCGCCCTGGTGGCCGGGATCTGCTCGCTCGCCCTGATGCTCTCGCTGAGCGCCATCGCGCTCAAGCAGGCCGTGTCCGCACTGCGCCAGTCCAGCCACCAGGGCAACGTCAAGCGGGCCCTGCAGGCGGCGGACGCGGCGATCGAGATCGCGACCTGGCGATCCGAGCGCGCCGACATCGGCCAGACGCTCAAGATCGACCCGCTCAACCCGGCCTCGATCGTCGGCCAGAACTGCGTGATCTCCACCGGCACCCTCACCGGGGTCGACCTGAGCAAGCTCGATCCGCTGAGCCCGAAGGACCCCGCCGGAAACCAGTGGTGCCCGGAGAGCGCACCGGAGACCACGAGCGACAAGGCGGCCTTCACCTACCGGATGTCGCAGCTGCTGCGCGCCGGCGCCGGCCCGTGCGGGTCGGGCAGCGGGCTGCTCAACCTCGACCGCGACGTCGTCGGCGTCGGGCGCTCGGGCGACGTGACCCGGCGGATCACGGCGCGGCTGCGGGCGCAGATCTCGCTGCTCTCGGGCGCGGCGGTCCAGTCCGGGTCCGCGAGCTCCCCGCTCACCATGGCCGGGACCGCCCGCATCCTCGGCGACGCGCAGTCCAACAACTCGATCACGGGCAGCGGTCTCAACGTCATCTCCGGCAGCGCGACCACCGGCTCGGGCGGCACCGTCACCGGGGTCGTCCCCGCCGGGGCGAAGGGGGTCGCGTGCCAGACGTTCACGATCCCCGACGTCGACCAGGGCACCGTGACGACGGTCAACGACAACCTCAAGCGCTCCGACGGCTGCACGGACCCGCTTCTCGGCCTGGCGCTGCCCTGCAAGCCGCTGCTGACGACCACCGGCGGCGTGATCTACGACGCTGCCAAGCGCACGCTCGACGTCTGGGGCAACGGCCGCACCGTCCTGACCGGCGCCAACTACTCCTTCTGCTCGATCCGGCTGGAGGGCAACGGGGTGCTCGAAACCCAGAACGCGACCCCGGTCACGCGCCTGTTCCTCGACGACCCGGCCAACTGCCCCGGGGTGACCGGGGCCGGGACGATCAACGTCGACGGCCAGGCGCGCATCCTCAACTGCCACGCGCAGACGGCGCCCCAGTCGCTTCAGCTCTACGCCGTCGGCAACGCGGGCATCCCCACAACGCAGACGCTGGCGGCCGGCGCACTGTTGACGGGCGCGCTGCGCGGGGTCCTGTGCGGGCTCAGCCTGCCGGTGGTGGGGGAGCCGATGACGATCGTCGCGCCGCACTCGACGCTCGAGCTGGGCGGCAGCACGGCGCTGGCCGGGCAGGTGGCGGCGGACGTCGTGCACCTGTCGGGCCTGGCCGCCGTGAACCCGGTCAACGCGCTCGTGAACCTCAACCAGCTCGGGACGAACCCGATCCTGCCGCTGTACAAGGCGACGGACTACGTGGAGTGCAACGGCCGGGGCTTCGACACGCTGCCCGCCGCCGACCCCGCGCAGGGATGCTGAGCTGGCCGCCGAAGGTCTGCGACTGTGTCAACCGCCCTAGCCGCGGTGCTCGCCGCAGTGGTGGGTGCGCTCGTCGGATCCTTCATGAACGTCGTCATCTGGCGCCTCCCGCGGGGGGAGTCCGTGGCGACGCCCGGCTCGCACTGCCCTCACTGCGGGGCGCCCGTCAGGGCCTACGACAACGTCCCGGTGCTCTCGTGGCTGCTGCTGCGCGGGCGCTGTCGCAACTGCGGCGAGCCGATCTCGCCGCGCTACCCGCTCGTGGAGCTCCTCACGGCGGTGCTGATGGCGCTCGTGCCGATCACCCAGGGCGTCAACGACCAGGTCTGGATCGGCTTCGCGCTCGTGCTGATGCTGGTGCCGATCACGTTCATCGACCTCGACCACCGCATCATCCCGAACAAGATCACCTACCCGGCGGTCCCGCTGGGGATCGGGCTCACGGCGGCCTTCGACCTCGACCACCTGGTGGCCCACCTGATCGCCGGCGCCGTGGCCTTTTTGTTTTTGTTCAGCGCCGCGTGGTTTTATCCGAAGGGCATGGGGGTGGGGGACGTCAAGCTCGCCGGGGTGCTGGGCCTGTTCCTCGGGAGCGCGGTGGCGCCCGCGCTGATGACCGCGTTTCTGGTCGGCAGCCTCGTCGGCGTCGGCATCATGGCGGTCAAGGGCTTCCAGGCCGGCCGCAAGACGCAGATCCCCTTCGGCCCCTACCTGGCCTTCGGCGGCCTCGTCGGCCTGTACTTCGGCGACGACATCGTCACCTGGTACCTCGACACGTTCACGACGACGTAGGCCCGCCGGGCCCGCCGCAACCCAATGTCTCGCGGCTTTCTCAAGCCGCTACAGGAGGGTGCCGATAGAGCGTCTTGTGAAGGCCGTCAACCTCATCCCCAACGAGCAGCGCCCGGCGGGCAAGAGCCCGACTCCCAGCGTTGCAGCGCCGTCCTCCGGTGGCAGTGCGCTCGGCGCCTACCTCGTACTCGGCATCCTCGTCTTCGCCGTGGCGGCGTCGGCGATCTACGTCCTGACGACGAACTCGATCAAGACGAACAAGGCCGAGCTCGCCCGCGTCGACAAGCAGGCCCAGGACGTCCAGCAGCAGGCTTCCTCGCTGCAGGCCTTCGCCGACTTCAAGACGCTCTCCGACGCGCGGGTCGCGACGGTCAGCGCCCTCGCCGGCGCCCGCTTCGACTGGCAGAACGCGCTCGACGACGTCTCGCGGGCGCTGCCCTCCGACGTCTACGTCAACTCCTTCGACGGCACGACGACCTCCTCCGGCGGCGGCAGCAGCATCCGCGGCGCCATCTCGGCCCCGGCCATCGAGCTCACGGGCTGCACCAGCAACCAGGCCAGCGTGGCCCGGCTGATGTCGCGTCTGCGCGACGTTCGCGGGGTCACCCGCGTCAGCCTCTCGAAGTCCGAGGCCGCGGACACCGCGACCACGGCCATCGCCCCGGCCTCGGCCGCGGCCCCCACGGCCGACGGCAAGGCGCCGAAGACGATCGCCGAGCCGTGCCCCAAGGGCTCGCCGCCCACCTTCGACGTCGTCGTGTTCTTCGAGCACGCAGCCGTCAGCGCGAACGCGGTCCCCAACGCCGGCGCCGGCTCGACCGCCGGTCCGACCGGCGCCGCCGGCCCGACGGGCCCCACCGGCGCCACGGGCACGGCCACCCCGGCCCCCGGCGCGACGCAGCCCACGTCCACGACCTCGACGACCCCGTAAGCGAGCGCCAAAGTGAACGCCAAGAACCCCATCGTCCTCAGCGCCCTCGGCGTCGTGATCGCCGGCTTCGTCTTTTTTCACTTCGCGCTTCAGCCGAAGCAGAAGCAGGCGGCCAAGCTCAAGACCCAGGTCACCGAGTCCCAGGCCAAGCTTGACGCCGCGAAGACCCTGCTCGCCTCCAACCTGCAGGCCCGCGTCGGCTTTCGCACCGCCTACTCCACGGTGGTCCGCCTCGGCAAGGCCGTCCCGGGCGACGACGACGTGCGCTCCCTCGTGGTCCAGCTCGACCACGCCGCCAAGAAGACGAGCGTGGACTTCCAGTCCATCGACGTCGGCGGCGCGAGCGGCGCAGCTGCCCCGACGCCCGCCGCCGCTCCGGGCGCCCCCGCGGCGGCCGCGGTCCAGCTTCCCCCGGGTGCGACCGTCGGGCCGGCCGGCTTCCCGGTCATGCCCTTCTCCTTCGGCTTCCGGGGCCAGTTCTTCCGCCTGGGCAAGTTCTTCGAGCGCCTGGACGCGTTCGTGAAGGCCACCAACAAGCGCACCAGCGTCACCGGGCGCCTGCTCACGATCGACGCGCTCAAGCTCGAGCCCGACACCACCGGCTTCCCGAACATCAAGGCCACCGTCACCGCCACCTCCTACCTCGTCTCGCCCCTCGAGGGCATGACAGGCGGCGCGACCCCGGCGGGCCCCGCCGGCGCCACCAACGCGGCCGGAACGCCTCCGGCGGCGGGTGGCAGCACCCCGACCACGACAACCGCGACCTCGACCGGAGCCATCGGATGAACGCCCTCACCGATCCCTTCAAGCAGCTCGTGGAGCGCCGGCTGTGGCCGGTGGCCCTCCTGCTGATCGCGGCGCTGGTCGCCGTGCCGCTGCTGCTCGTCAAGAAGGACTCCGGCAGCGACGTCATCCCGTCCGCCACGGCGTCGGTCCCGGCGGGCCAGAGCCCGACGCAGTCCATCGTCTCGGAGAGCGACGCGACCAAGCGCGACCGCGCCCGCAGCGTGCTGGGTGACCGCAAGGACCCCTTCCGCCCGGCGCAGCTGCACCGCGTGCCGAAGGTCAAGACCCCTTCGGCCGGAACGGCGCTCAACACCAGGACCCCCGCCGGTGCGACCGGCGGCGCCAATCCCGGCGGCGGCACCGCGCCGCCCCCGACGACCGGCCCGTTGCCCACCGCGCCGGTCACGCCCCTCACCCCGAAGCCCACCTTCGAGCTGTACTCGCTGCAGGTGCGGGTCGGCGATCCCGCCGCGGAGCTCAAGACGCGCAACCTCAAGCGCCTGACCGGCCTGCCCGGCGGCAGCAACCCGGCGCTGCTCTACATCGGCCTGCTGGCTGATCACAAGAGCGCCGTGTTCATCGTGGACGCCGGTGCGACTGTGATCGGCGACGGCCACTGCGCCCCCGAGCCCGGCAACTGCCAGACCCTGACGCTCAAGCCCGGACAGACGGTCTTCGTCACCCGCGGCGCCAAGCAGTACGAGGTCGATCTGCTGAAGATCAACACGAAGAAGACCGCGGACGCCAGGGCCGCCGCCGCGTCGCGCAAGGCGGTCGCCTCCGGCGGACGCAAGGCGCTGCGGGCGCGCATCAGCCGCATCGGCGCCTACCGCTACTCCTCGAGCTCGGGCACGCTGCACAAGCTCTCGGCCAAGGCCCAGGCCGCACGAGTGCTGAAGTCGGCGTTTGCCGGGCTTGACGGCTTCACCTCCACCGGCTGAGCGGACCCCGGGTTTCCGCGGGATGGTCTCCATAGACTGGCCCGCCGATGTCCCTGCGTCTGATCACCGCCGGTGAGTCCCACGGCCCCGGCCTGACCTGCGTGGTCGAGGGTCTGCCCGCCGGGCTCGAGCTCGACCGCGAGACGGTCAACCGCGACATGGCTCGCCGCCAGCTCGGCCCCGGCCGCGGCGGGCGCATGAAGATCGAGAAGGACTCCGCCGAGGTCACCGCCGGCGTCCGCCACGGCCGCACGCTCGGCGGCCCCGTCTCCCTGACCGTCGCCAACCGCGACTACGCCAACTGGGAGGAGCGGATGAACCCATGGCCGGTCGAGGGCGACATCCCCGAGGTGCACACGCCGCGCCCGGGCCACGCCGACCTCGCCGGGTCGATGAAGTACGGCTTCACCGACATCCGCAACGTGCTCGAGCGCGCGAGCGCGCGGGAGACCGCAGCCCGCGTCGCCGGCGGCGGGCTCGCGAAGGCCTTCCTGCGCGCGCTCGGCGTGGAGATCGTCTCCCACGTCGTACAGATCGCCTCCGTGCGCGCGCCGGCGCACGAGACGCTGACGCTGGCCGACTTCGCGCAGGTCGACGAGTCCCCCGTGCGCTGCCTGGACCCTGAGACCTCCAAGGCGATGGTCCAGGAGATCAACGTGCTGCGCAAGCGCAACGAGTCGCTCGGCGGCGTCTTCGAGTTGCGCGCCTTCGGCCTCACGCCGGGGCTCGGCTCGCACGTGTCGTGGGAGACGCGGCTGGACGGCCTCGTCGGGATGGCGATGCTCTCCATCCAGTCCGTCAAGGGCTGCGGCATCGGCGACGGCTTCGATCTCGCGGGGCGCCCGGGCTCGGAGGCCCACGACGAGATCTTCTACGACGACGAGCGCGGCTGGCACCGCACGACCAACCGCTCCGGCGGCCTGGAGGGCGGCATGACGACGGGCGAGACGCTGATCGTGCGCGCGGCCGCCAAGCCGCTGCCAACGCTGACCAAGCCCCTGCGGACCGTCGACATCGCCACGCACGAGCCCGCCCAGGCCCTGCGCGAGCGCACCGACTCCGCCGTCGTCCCGGCCGCCGGGGTCGTGGGGGAGGCCATGCTGGCGATCGTGCTGGCCTCGGCCTACCGCGAGAAGTTCGGCGGCGACCACATCGACGACGCGCGCGCCGCCCTGGCCGCCTACGAGCAGCGCGTCGGCTGGAAGCGCCCGACCAGCTCGTGAGCCTGGTCCTGATCGGCTTCATGGGCGCCGGCAAGACGTCGGCGGCCAAGGCCGCGGCGGCTGAGCTCGGCGGTCGCCCCGTCGACTCCGACGCGCTGATCGAGCAGGAGCTCGGCACGAGCATCGAGGACTGGTTCGCGCGCCACGGCGAGCGGGCCTTCCGCGAGCGCGAGGAGGAGATCGTCCTCGGCGTGCTCGACGGCGAGACCGCCCCGGTCGTCTCCCTCGGCGGCGGCGCGGTGACCTCCGAGCGCGTCCAGCAGGCGCTCGCCCGCCACACCGTCGTGCTGCTCGACGTCGAGCCCGACGCCGCCTGGCAGCGCGCCGGGGGCCGCCGGCCGCTCGCGCGCGACCGCCGCCGCTTCGACGAGCTGCTCGCGGCTCGCAACCCGCTCTACGAGCGCCTCGCGGACGCCATCCTGCCGGCCGGCCGCCGCGAGACCCTGCGCCATGCGCTGCCGGCGGTGCGTGCGCTCGCCGGCGCGCCCGCTCACACGAAGCTGCTGTGGGCGGAGAGCGCCTCGGGCAACTACCCAGTCTACGTCGGCGAGGGGCTGCTGCGCTCGGGCTTTGCGGCCCCCGGCGCGCCCGGGCGGCCGTTTTATGTCAGCGACGAGCACGTCGCCGCGCTCAATGGCAGCCCCGACATCGACCACATCATCG
Source organism: Solirubrobacterales bacterium (assembly GCA_038318085.1). Lineage (GTDB taxonomy): Bacteria > Actinomycetota > Thermoleophilia > Solirubrobacterales > Solirubrobacteraceae > DATLGB01. Next base: position 1,347 of record JBBQBV010000124.1, on the reverse strand, counting down.
CCGCCGGCGAGGAGCACAAGACGCTGACGACCGCCGAGCGCGTGCTGCGGGCGATGGCTGTGGCCGGCATCGCGCACGCAGACCACGTCGTCGCCTTCGGTGGCGGCGTGGTCGGCGACGTCGCGGGCTTCTGCGCCGCGGTCTATCAGCGCGGCATCGGCGTCGTGCAGGTGCCGACGACCGTCGTCGCCCAGGTCGATTCGGCCTACGGCGGCAAGACGGGCGTCGACCTTCCCGAGGGCAAGAACTACGCCGGCGCCTACCACCAGCCGCTCGCGGTGCTCGCGGACCCCTCGCTGCTCGCCTCGCTCCCGGCGGCCGAGCACGCCGCCGGCTGGGCGGAGGTCATAAAGACGGCGCTGATCGCCGGCGGAGCGCTGTGGCAGCGCGTCCAGGCGTCCGCCACCGTGGACCGCGAGGTCGTGGTCGCCTGCGCGCGGACAAAGCTCGCGGTCGTCGCCTCCGACGAGCGCGACGGCGGCCGGCGCCAGTCCCTCAACCTCGGCCACACGGTTGGACATGCGATCGAGACCGCGACAGGCTACGCCCGCTACCGGCACGGCGAGGCGGTCGGGCTCGGCCTGCTCGCCGCGCTCAGCCTCTCCAACCAGCCCCGCCTGCGGGCGGACGTCGAGGCGCTGCTCGCCGCCGCGCACCTGCCGACCCAGCTGGACCCGGACGTCGACCTCGACGCGGTGCGCGCCGCCGTCGAGCGCGACAAGAAGCGCCGCGACGGCCGCGTCGGCTTCGCGCTCGTGGAGGCGCCGGGCGCGATCCAGACCGGCGTGCCGGTGCCGGAGGAGCATCTTCTGTCCGCCCTGCAAGAGTTGAGGCCACACCCATGAACAACCGCATCTCCGTCATGCACGGCGTCAACCTGGACATGCTCGACCGGCGTCCGGCAGCGATCTACGGCGACCTGAGCTTCGCGGGCCTGGAGCGCAAGGTGGGGGAGTTCGCCCGCGAGCTGGGGCTCGAGGCGCGCTTTTTTCAGACGAACTTCGAGGGCGAGTACGTCGAGGAGATCCACCGCGCGACCGACTACGCCGACGCGCTGCTGCTCAACCCCGGCGCCTGGACGCACTACGCCTGGGCGATCCGCGACGCCGTCGAGCTCGTCGGCCTGCCCACCGTCGAGATCCATCTCTCCGACGTGATGGCGCGCGAGGAGTTCCGCAAGCTGTCGGTGATCCGCGACGTCTGCGCCGCGTCGGTGTGGGGGAAGGGCATCGAGGGCTACCGGGATGCGCTCGTCGCGCTCAAGGACGCCCTAACGTGACGAGGGCGGACCGCGTGCAGGCCCGTCTGGCCGGCGCGGAGGTCGACGCGCTGGTGGTCGCAGACCCC
>JBBQBV010000123.1:0-11085 GCA_038318085.1 Solirubrobacterales bacterium | reverse complement strand
TCCTTCCTCCGAGAGAACGAGTTTCGCCGTGACGGTCGTCGCAAACGCCGACCTACGGGCGACGTCACTTGAGCTTGAACGCCTTGATGCGGTCGTCGTACTGCGCCGCGTCGCGGGCGTAGACGCCGTAGGCGAGCGCCTGCAGCACCGTCAGCAGGCCGGTGTGGGAGCGGACGAAGGCCGGCGAGTTGCTCGAATACCACAGCGTGCGGTCGGCGAGCTTGGCGACGTCGCTCAGCGACGCGTCGGCGATCGCCAGCGTCGGGGCGCGGCGGTGGCGGGCGATCTTCATCGCCCGCAGGACGAGCGGGTGCGGCCGTCCGGCGGACAGGCCGATGACCATCGTGGTGGGCTCGATGCGGCCCAGCCGCGAGAGCGCCTCCTGCGACGGCGAGGCCGCGATCTCGGCGCGTACGTCGAGCAGCATCAGCAGGTGGCGCAGGTAGGAGGCGAAGAACGCCATCTGGTCCACCCCCGCGATCAGGACGCGGTCGGCGGTGGCGATCGCGTCGACGGCGCCCTCGACCTCCGAGCGCGAGATCTTGCGCGCGGTTTCCTCGACGTTGGCGAAGTCGGCGGCCACGGCGGCCTCGAACGGGCCCTGGTCGATCGAGAACAGCGGCTCGGACTCCGGCTTTGACTCGCGCCGGCGGTACTCCTCGCGCGCGGCGGCCTGGAGCTCGGGGAAGCCCTCGAAGCCGAGGGCCTGGGAGAAGCGGACGACCGTGGAGGAGGAGGTCGAGGCCCGGCGGGCCAGCTCCTCCGCCGTGTGAAAGGCGACCTCGTCGAGGTGGTCGACCACGTACTGCGCCACGTCCTTCTGGGAGCGCGAGAAGTCGTCGAACCGCGACGAGATGTACGCGGAGAGGGTCTGGTGCCCGGAGGCGGAGGGGGGCATCGAGGCGGTCTTCGGCATTGCCTCGGGAGGATTCGAGGACCGCCGCCCCTATCCTTCCCGACCGCAACTCATGGACGTCCTGCCCACCCGCCTGAACGGCCTCGCGCTCCTCGCCCCGGCCGTTCACGGAGACGAGCGCGGCTTCTTCGTGGAGACCTACCGCGAGGACACCTGGAGCGCCCTCGGCGCGACGGGTCCGTTCGTGCAGGACAATCACTCGCGCTCGGTGCGCGGGACCGTTCGCGGCATCCACTTCCAGACCGCACCCGGGCAGGCCAAGCTTGTCCGCTGCGCGCACGGCGTCGTGTGGGACGTAGTGGTCGACCTGCGCCGCGACTCGGAGACCTTCGGGGAGTGGGAGGCGTGTGAGCTCGACGACACGCACGGCCGCCAGCTGTGGATCCCCGTCGGCTTCGGCCACGGCTTCTGCGTGCTCTCCGAGACCGCGGACTTCGTCTACAAGTGCACGAGCTACTACGACCCGCGCACGGAAGCCGGCATCTCCTTCGAGGATCTCGCCGTCGGGATCGAGTGGCCGCTCCCGCGTGAGCAGCTGCTCTTCAGCGACCGCGACCGGGACGCGCCGGCGCTCGCCGAGATCGCCGACTCGCTGCCGTTCTAGGCGCGTGAACGGCCGCTACGCGCCGAGCCCCACGGGCGACCTGCACCTCGGCAACCTGCGCACGGCGGTGCTCGCCTGGCGTGCCGCCCGGGAGGCCGGCTCGCGCTTCGTCGTGCGGATGGAGGACCTCGACCGCGGCCGCGTGCGCCCCGGCGTCGCCGAGCGCCAGCTCGCCGACCTCGCCGCCATCGGCCTCGACTGGGACGGCGAGATCGTCTACCAGTCCCAGCGGCTCGGGCTGTATGAGGCGGCGCTCGAGCGCCTCGACACCTTCGAGTGCTTCTGCAGCCGCGCGGAGATCCGCGAGGCGCCGTCGGCGCCGCACGGCCCGCCCGGCGCCTACCCCGGCACCTGCCGATCGCTGACCGCAGTCGAGCGAGCGCAGCGCAGCGCAGCCGGCCGGCCGCCGGCCCTGCGGGTCCGCGCCGGCGGGGCGCGCGTGGCCTTCGCGGACCGCGTGCTCGGCCGGCGCTCCGGCGTCGTGGACGACTTCGTCGTGCGCCGGGGCGACGGCGCGATTGCCTACAACCTCGCCGTCGTGATCGACGACGCCGACCAGGGCGTCGAGGAGGTGGTGCGCGGCGCCGACCTCGTGGACTCGACGCCCAGGCAGCTGTGGCTGGCCGCCACGCTCAGCCTGCCGCGCCCGGCCCACGCCCACGTCGCGCTCGTCCTCGGGCCTGACGGCCGGCGCCTGGCCAAGCGCCACGGAGCCGTCACCCTGCGCGAGCTCGGCGCCGACGCGGCGCGCGCGTGGATCGACGCGTCACTCACCGACGGGACCGCCTGACACACTGGGACCGTGTTCATGCCCGTCCAGACCCGGCGCACCTTCGAGGAGGCCGTCGAGCAGATCGCCGAGCAGATCAAGCTGGGCGAGCTGCGGGTGGGCGACCGGCTGCCGTCCGAGCGCGCGCTGGCCGAGCTGATGCAGATCTCCCGGCCGACGCTGCGCGAGGCCATCAAGGTCATGCAGGACTCCGGGCTGATCGACGTGCGCCGCGGCGCCGGCGGCGGGATGTTCGTCGCCACCGAGCTCGTCCCACCCGACCTCGTCGCCCGCCGCCGGGACCTGCGCATCCACGAGGTCGCCCAGGTCCTCGAGGCGCGCCGGCTGCTCGAGCCGCGCGTGGCGCAGCTCGCGGCGGCGCGCGCCGGCGAGGAGGACTTCCTCGCGATGGAGCGCACGATCACCGACCAGCAGACGCTGGTCGCCCAGGGCTCGATCCTGAAGGCCGGGCGCGAGGACCGCTTCCTCACCCTCGACGTGCGCTTCCACCTCGCCCTCGCGCGCTCGACGGGCAACGCCGTGCTCGTCGGCCTCGTGCGCTCCGTCTACCGCGACCTCGAGATCGCCCGGGACATGGCCATGCATCGCGAGACGGTCCCGGACTGGTCGATCGACATGCACCAGCGCACGCTCGCCGCCGTGCGCTCGGGTGACCTCGACGCGGTCGACGGCGTCATGGACGAGCACCTCGCCCAGCTCGAGCGCACCTGGGAGCAGGAGACCGGCACGCCCCTGGTCCGCCCCACCCCCGGCTTCCTGGTGCGCCAGAAGTGAGAATCCGTCCCGGCGGTATGAAAAAGTTCCCATGACTGGTCAATATCGTTTACCTTTGACGCCTGTGACGTCTGACACCCTGATCCGGCAGGCCGCTCCGCCACGCGCCCTGCGCGAGGTCTCGCTCGACGACCGCTACCTGCTCGACGAGGGCCTCGTGTACCTCTCCGGAGTCCACGCCCTGGTACGCGTCGCGCTCGACCAGATGCGCGCCGACCGCGCCGCCGGCCTGAAGACCGGCACGATGATCTCGGGCTACCAGGGCTCGCCGCTCGGCGGCTACGACAAGGAGCTCGAGCGCATCGCGTCGCTGTGCGCGGAGCTCGGCATCCACCACCAGCCCGCGGTCAACGAGGAGCTCGGCGCGACCTCCGTCTGGGGCTCGCAGCTCACCGCTGCCCTCCCCCACCCGACGGTCGACGGCGTCGTCGGATGGTGGTACGGCAAGGCCCCCGGCCTGGACCGGTCCTGCGACGCGCTGCGCCACGGCAACCACGTCGGCGCGAGCCCGAAGGGCGGCATGGTCGCGCTCGCCGGCGACGACCCGGCCTCGAAGTCCTCCACGCTGCCCTCCGCCTCCGAGACGCTGCTCGCCTCGCTGTCCATGCCCGTCCTGTACCCCGGCAGCGTGCAGGAGGTGCTCGACCTCGGCCGCCACGCCGTCGCGCTCTCGCGCGCGTCCGGCCTGTGGACGGGCCTGAAGATCGTCACGAACGTCGCCGACGCCGCCGGTACCGCGATCGTCGGTCTGGACCGCGTCCGCCCGGTGCTGCCGATCGTCGAGTACGAGGGCGGACCGTACGTGCACACGCCGAGCGCGAACCTGCTCGCGCCCGATTCGGTGCAGATGGAGCGCACACTGCAGGGGCCGCGCCTGGAGCTCGCGCGCGAGTACGCGCGGCTGAACCGGCTCAACCGCGTCGTGATCGACAGCCCGGGCGCCACGCTGGGCATCGTCGCAGCCGGCACCACCTACCACGACCTGCGCGAGGCCCTGCGCACCCTCGGGCTGACGACGGACGCACAGCTCGCCCGTGCCGGCCTGCGCGTGTTCCAGGTCCAGCTGCTGTGGCCGCTGGAGGCGTCCTCGCTGCGCGACTTCGCACGCGGGCTCGACGAGATCGTCGTCCTCGAGGAGAAGGGCCCGTTCCTGGCGACAGGCGTCCGCGAGGCGCTGTATGACCTAGCGCAGCGCCCACAGGTGACGGCCGCCCGCCATCCCGTGCTCGAGCCGGACGCGATCGCCCGGGTCGTCGGCGCCCAGTTGATCGCCCGCGACGTCCACCTGGAGTCCGTGGCGGCGCGCCTGGCCTACCTGGACCGCGTCGCCCCTGCCGCCGTCGAGGGCTCCCCGGTCCGCACCCCGTTCTTCTGCTCCGGCTGCCCGCACAACAGCTCGACGGACGCCCCCGAAGGCGCCTCCGTCGGCCTCGGCATCGGCTGCCACACGATGGTCCTGATCAACCAGCAGGGCAAGGGCCGCGTGACCGGCCTGACCCAGATGGGCGCCGAGGGCGCGCAGTGGATCGGCCAGGCGCCCTTCACTGCCACGGGCCACATCTTCCAGAACCTCGGCGACGGCACCTTTCATCACTCGGGCTCGCTGGCGGTGCGCGCCGCGGTCGCCGCCGGGGTCAACATCACCTACAAGCTGCTCTACAACGACACCGTCGCCATGACGGGTGGCCAGGACGTCGAGGGCGCCATGTCGGTCCCTGCGCTCACGCGCTGGCTCGAGCTCGAGGGCGTCAAGCGGATCATCGTCACCTCCGACGAGCCCGAGCGCTACGACGGCGTGTCGCTGTCTGAAATCGCCGAGCTGCGCGGGCGCAAGGAGTCGATGCGCTCCCAGAAGGAGCTCGCCAAGGTCGAGGGCGTGACGGTCCTGATCCACGACCAGATGTGCGCGACGGAGAAGCGGCGCGCGGTCAAGCGCGGCACGCTGCCCAAGCCGGCCCGGCGCGTCGCGATCAACGAGCGGGTGTGCGAGGGTTGCGGCGACTGCGGCACGAAGTCCAAGTGCCTCTCGGTCCTGCCCATCGAGACGGAGTTCGGCCGCAAGACGCAGATCCACCAGGCCTCCTGCAACAACGACCTGACGTGCCTGGAGGGCGATTGCCCCTCCTTTCTCGAGATCGTGCCCGGCAAGCGCGTCAAGCCCGACGTCCCGGCCGCCCCCGCCGACCTGCCCGACCCCGTTGTCGCCCCGGGTGAGCGCAACATCCGCATGATCGGGATCGGCGGGACGGGCGTCGTCACGATCGCCCAGATCGTCGGCGTGGCCGCGCTGATGGACGGCAAGCAGGTGCTCGGCCTCGACCAGACCGGGCTTGCGCAGAAGGGCGGCCCGGTGGTCTCGGACCTGCGCATCCTCGAGCACGAGGACGCGGGCTCCAACCGCGCGGTTGCGGGCGGCGTCGACGCCTACCTCGGCTTCGACCTGCTCGGCGCGACCTCGCCGGCCAACCTCTTCAGCGCCGACCCGGAGCGCACGGTCGCCGTGGTCTCCACGCACCGGACGGCGACCGGCAACATGATCGTCGACCCGACGGTGAACTTCGCGGAGCTGTCGCAGTCGATCGACGTGATCAACCGCCACACGCGGCGCTCTGACAACGTGTTCGTGGACGCCCAGGCGCTCAGCGAGTCGCTCTTCGGCGACCACATGCCGGCCAACTCGCTGCTGCTCGGCGCGGCCTGGCAGCGCGGCCTGATCCCCATCTCGCTGGCCGCCATCGAGGCCGCGATCCGCCTCAACGGCGCGGCCGTCGAGGCCACGATCGCCGCCTTCCACTGGGGTCGCGCGACCATCGCCGCGCCCGACGCGGTCGAGGCCGCGATGGCGCCGGTCGTCCAGCCCGCCGAGCTCGACGAGCAGGCGCGCACGATCGTCGCCGGCGTCGGCGCCCCCGCCGGCTCCGAGCTCGAGCGCCTGCTGGAGGTGCGCGTACCCGAGCTGGTCGCCTACCAGAGCCACGAGTACGCGCTCGACTACGCCGGCTACGTCAAGCAGGTGCTCGGCCGCGAGACCGGCGGCCGCACCGCGCTGGCCGAGGCCGTGGCGCGCCACCTCTTCAAGCTGATGGCCTACAAGGACGAGTACGAGGTCGCCCGGCTGCATCTCGACCCCGTCGAGCGCGCCCGCCTCGAGGCCGAGTTCGGCGAGGGCGCCCGGATCTCCTACCGGCTGCACCCCCCGGCGCTGCGGGCCATGGGGATGGACTCGAAGATCACGCTCGGCCCGTGGTTCGACGGCGGGTTCCGCGCGCTGCGGGGCATGCGCAAGCTGCGTGGCACAAAGCTCGACCCGTTCGGCCGCGGCCAGGTGCGCCGCATCGAGCGCGCCCTGCCCGGCGTGTACCGCGCGATCGTCGACCGCGGCCTGGAGCATGCGGGCGTCGCGCCGTACGAGACGCTCGTCGAGCTCTGCGAGCTGCCGGATCTGATCCGCGGCTACGAGGAGATCAAGCTGGGAAACGTCGAGCGCTTCCACGCCGAGGCCGCAGCGCTGCTCGACCGCCTCGGGGCGGCGCCGGTCTCACCGCTCCCGGCGTAGCCGGCTCAGAAGATCACGATCAGCATGATCAGAAACATGAAGGCGATCAGCCCGGCGAGGACGAAGACCACCGTGTTGTCCAGCGGCTCCGGCGGGGGCGGGCGAAAATCCTGCATGACCGGCGCGCGGCGCGCCCCGGACGCGGGGAGCGGTCGCTGCTGGTAATACGGGGGCTCGTGGCCTGCCCCGGAGGAGGCCCGGCTGGCGGTCAGACGGGTCACGACCTCCTCGGCGGCGTGGCGCTCGCGGGCGAGCCGCTCACGGACATCCTCGAGCGCTGCGCGCTCCGCACGCAGCGACGCGAGCAGCCCCTCAGGGCTTTCCGGGTCCGAGGCTGCGGGCGGGCGGCGTTGCGACGCCGCCGGGGCGCGGACCGGTGCCGGCGGGCGGGCGGCGGCCGGGACCGATTCCGGCGTGACCGGCGGCGGCGATGCCGGGTCACGGGCCGGCGGCCGCGTGTCCCGCGACGTCCGTGCCGGGGTCCAGCCCTGGGCCGGCGTGTCTCGCGACCTCGGCGCCGGGTCCCACCCCTGGGCCGGCGTCTCCCGCGGCGCCGGTGAGGACGGGCGGGGCTGGGCATCGCGCTGCGGCGTTGGCGGCGGCGCCTGGACCTCGCGCTTCGCGGCTGGGGGCGACCTGTAGACGATCGCGGCCGGGAGGATCGGCGCAGGCACGACCGCTGCGCGCTCCGTCCGCTTGGGGGCATTCTGGCCGGCATCAGCAGCTGGAAGCGGAAGCTCTCGGCCGGCAACTTTGAGCGCGGCGGGGATGCCGGGGTCCGGCGCGTGCGAGCACGCGAAGCGCGCCGTCCAGCGACCTCTGGACGAGGCCGTCATGCCGTCCTGCGCGGCGAGGTTGCGGCGGCGCCCGTCGACGTTGACAAGCAACCGGACGCGGCCGAGCGCCTCGACGCCGTCGCCGCTCCAGCGGCCGCGCAGCTCGAAGGCCCCGGCGGCCCACGAGAAGTGCTCGGCCTGGAAGTGCACGCTGGTCGTGGGGGCCTGCGACATCGGGCCGTAATCTACCGTCGCGGCAGGTCGTGCCGCAACGCCAGGACCCGGGCGGCGGCGCGCGTCAGCCGCGCGCGGAACGCCGGGCGCCGGCGCGCCTCGGATACGAGGGCGCGAACGACGCGCAGGTGGCTGCCCCGTCCCGTCGTCAACACCACGTCGATGCCTGCGCGCAGCGAGCGCACGGCAGCCGTCTCGACCGACATGCGGCTGCGCACGGCGAAGGCCTCGATCGAGTCCGTCATCGCCACGCCGCGGAAGCCGAGCCGGTGTCTGAGCAGGTCCGTGACCACGGTCCGCGACTGCGACGCGATCGCGTGCCGATCGAGGCTCGGGTACAGCGCGTGGGAGACCATGACCGCCGGCGCCCCGGCCGCGATCGCCGCCCGAAACGGCGGGAGGTCGGCGCGGCCGATGACCCTCGCGGAGCGCCGGACCGTCACACGCGCCTGGTCGGTGTTGGCGTCGGCGGCGCCGAGGCCGGGGAAGTGCTTGATCGTCGGCTGGACGCCCGTCCCGCGGTAGCCGCGCACCGCGGCGGCGACGATCCGCGCCACCTTCGCCGTGCCCCCCGGGAAGGCGCGCGTGCGCATCACCGTGCCCGGGCCCGAGCGGTCCGCGACCGGCGCGAGGTTGAGGTTGACCCCCGCCCGGCGCAGGTCGCGCGCCGCCGCTCGCGCCGCGCGCCGGGCCGCGGCGGGGGTGGCGATCGCCGACTGCGACGGCGCGGGCGAGCCCCAGGCGAGGATGCGGATCGCGCCGCCCTCCTGGTCGGTGCAGATGATCGCCCGCCCGTGCGCGGCGCGCTGCAGCCCGCGCGTGAGCGTGCGCGTCGCGCCGGGCGAGGTGGCGTTGTCGCGGAAGAGGATCACGCCGGCGGCGCGGCCGTCGCGCAGCGCCCGGCCCACGTAGGCGGGCGCCGGGTTGCCCTCGAAGCGCAGGATCACGGCGTGCCCGGCGAGCTGGGTCAGCGACAGCTTCCTCGCCGCCGCCAGATCGCGGTCGCCGGCCCCATGCACCGCGGCCGGGCGGGCCGGCGCGGGTGCGGTGAGGGTGTGCGGCGCGCGTGCCGTGACGGTGCGCGGCGCGGCCCGGGGCGGCGCCGCGCGGCGCGGTGCCGCCGGCTCGCGCGCCCCGACGGAGACGCCGGCCATCAGCGCCACGAGGGCGGCAGCGATGAGTGCGAGGCGCGGCACGCGGGGATTGTCCCCCTCATGGCCGACGTCCGCATCACCGAGTTCACCGACCCGGGCTGCCCGTGGGCCTTCAGCGCCGAGCCGTTCCGGCGCCGGCTGGACTGGCTCTACGGCGCGCAGCTCGAGTGGCGTCCCCGCCTGGTAGTGCTCGCCGAGGACCCCGCGGAGTACGAGGACAAGGGCTTTACGGTCGAGCGCCAGTCGGCCTCCTTCCGCCAGATCGCGCACGACCACGGCATGCCGATCGACACCAGCGTCCGTCCGCGCATGGCCGCGACCGCTCCGGCCTGCCGCGGCATCGTCGCTGCCCGCCTGCACGACCTCGAGCACGAGCGGGCCCTGCTGCGCTGCCTGCGCGTGCGCCACTTCTCCGGCGGCCTGCTCGACGATCCCGCCACGCTCGACCGCGCCGCGCAGGAGGCCGGCGTCGATCCGGGGCGGCTGCGGGACTGGATGAGGGACGGCGCCGTCGAGGCCGCGCTGCAGGAGGACATGGCCGCGGCCCGGCAGCCGTCGCCCGCCGCCCGCGTCCTCGATGCCCGGCTCGCCAACTGGTCCGGCGGCCGGCGCTACACCTGCCCGTCCTACGAGATCACGCGCCTGGCCGACGGCGTGACCATCGCCGTGCCCGGCTTTCAGCCCTTCGCCGCCTACGACGTCGTCCTGGCGAACCTCGTCCCCGGCGTGGACCGGCGCGCGGCGCCCGAGGCCGTCGAGGAGGTCCTGGCCTGGGCCGGGGCGCCGCTGGCCACCGCCGAGGTCGCCACGGTCTGCGAGATCTCCCGCGACGACGCCCGCGAGAGCCTCGGCCGCGTCGCGCGGGAGCGTCACGTCGGCGCCGACGGCTTCTGGACGCTCGCCGGATAGAGGTCCCGCATGCGCTTCGGCCTGAGCATCTTCGCCACGGACACCACGATGCCGCCGGGAGATCTCGGCCGACTCGCCGAGCAGCGCGGCTTCGCGTCGCTGTTTCTCCCCGAACACACCCACATCCCCGTCGACCACGCGCCCTACCCGGCCGGAGGGGAGCTCCCGGAGCGCTACAAGCGGTCACTGGATCCCTTCGTCGCGCTCGCGGCGGTCGCCGGGGCGACGACCACGCTGCGCCTCGGGTTCGGCATCTGCCTGCTCGTCCAGCGCGACCCGATCATCACCGCGAAGGCCATCGCCTCCCTGGACTGGATCTCCGGCGGGCGCGTCGACTTCGGCATCGGCGCCGGATGGAACCGTCCCGAGATCGAGCACCACGGGACGCCGTTTGACCGCCGCTTCAAGGTCATGCGGGAGCGCACCGAGGCGATGCGGGCGCTGTGGACCCAGCAGGAGACGTCCTTCGACGGCGAGTTCGTCTCCTTCGCCACCTCGTGGTCGTACCCCAAGCCGGTCCAGGATCCCCTCCCCGTCTACATCGGCGGCAACCTCGACCAGTCGATCGAGCGCGTCCTGCGCTACGGCGACCACTACCTGCCCAACCGCACGAAGGGCCTCGCCGAGCGCGTCGAGGCGCTGCGCACGCGCGCCGAGGAGCGCGGCCGCCCGCGCCCGGACGTCACCTACTTCGGCGCGCGGACCGAGGCTGAGGAGGTCGAGTTCCTCGCCTCCGCAGGCGTCGACCAGGCGCTCTTCATGCTCCCCACCGCCCCCGCTGGCGAGGTCGAGGAGGCGGCCGACCGCGCCGCCGAGCTGGCCGCGCAGTTCCGGTGACCGCCGACGAGGCCCGCGCGCGCTTCGCGGCGGCGCGCGTCGCCCGCCTCGCCACGGCCGGCCCGCACCTCGTCCCGGTCTGCTTCGCCATCGCCGGCGACACGGTCTGGAGCGCGGTCGACGCCAAGCCGAAGCGCACGCGCGAGCTGCAGCGGCTGCGCAACATCGCGGCGGATCCCCGCGTGGCGCTGCTGGCCGACCACTACGAGGACGCGGACTGGTCCCGCCTGTGGTGGGTGCGCGCCGACGGCACCGCCGTGGTGGTCGACCACGACGACCACGCCCTCGGCCTCCTCGCGGAGCGCTACCCGCAGTACGCGTCAGAGCGTCCGGCGGGGCCGCTGCTCGCCATCACGGTGACGCGCTGGTCGGGCTGGGCCGCCGCCGATGGGTGATTCCGCGGGAGCCGTGGTTCCGGGCCGCGGGTCGAGGAATCACTCATCTAGCCTTCCCGCTCCGGGCCGGTAGCTCAGTTGGTTAGAGCAGCGGACTCATAATCCGTCGCGCGGTGGTTCGAATCCACCCCGGCCCATAG
>JBBQBV010000122.1:0-11319 GCA_038318085.1 Solirubrobacterales bacterium | reverse complement strand
CCAGCGCTCGCGAGCCTGGGCCTCTGTGAGTCCGACGTGGGCGACCTCGGGATCGGTGAACGTGACCCACGGGATTGTCTCGTCGACCGTGCGACGCGTGCCAAACAGCGCGTTGACCGCCGCGACACGGGCATGATGCGCGGCGACGTGGGTGAAGGGCAGCCGCGCCGTGACGTCCCCCGCGGCGTAGATCCGCGGCCCAGTCGTCCGGAGGCGATCATCGACGACCACCGCGCCGCGCGCGTCGACCTTGACGCCGGCCGCCTCCAGCCCGAGAGCGGTCGTGCGCGGCCGTCGCCCAGCCGCGACCAGGACGCGGTCAAACGCCACGGCGCGGCGCTCCCCGCTGGTCTCGACGACCAGCCGCGCCGCGCCGTCGTGGTCACGCTCCACCGCGAGCGCCCGCGTCCCCAGGCGCACGTCAACGCCGTCGGCGGCCAGGCTGCCGGCGATCAGCGCTCCCGCTCCCGGTTCCTCCTTGAGCAGCAGACGATCGGCGATTTCCACCAGCGTCACCGCCGCGCCGAGCCGAGCGAACGCCTGCCCGAGCTCACACCCGATCGGTCCGCCGCCGAGCACGACCAGCCGGGCTGGGAGCTCGCGCAGCGACCAGACGCTCTCGGTCGTCACCACGTCCGCACCGGTCAAGCCGTCGACCGGCGGCAGGCTCGGCTCCGAGCCGGTCGCGACGATCGCGGACGCGAAACGCAGCGGTCTCCCGTCTACGGCGACCGTGGACGCATCGAGAAACCGGCCCGTGCCCTGGAGAACGTCAACCCCGGCCTGGCGGAGACGGGCGGGCGAGTCATGCGGCTCGATTTCGGCGATGGCCGCATGCACGCGGTCCATCACGCGACCGAAGTCGATGACCGGCTCGACCGGCTCCAGGCCCACCGCATCGGCATGGCGCATGCGGTGCGCGAGGTGCGCGGCGGCCAGCAGGCTCTTGCTCGGGACGCATCCGGTCCATAGGCAGTCGCCACCGGTGCGGTCGCGTTCCACGAGCGCGACGCGCGCGCCCACGCCGGCGGCAATGAACGCCGACACCAGCCCGGCCGTACCGCCACCGAGGATCACCAGGTCGTAGCGGTCGGCCTTCATGTCCCTCGGACCCTAAACGGGCGGGCTCGGTTCATCTCGAACCGTCACGTCGGCGGTGGGGTCTGACTCCGCGTGCCATCCGATCACGCCGCAGCGATCACCGTCTACGTCCTCGCCGGCTGTCCGCACTGCCAGCGAGCGCTGTCGCTTCTCGGGCGTCGCGGACTCACGCACGATGTCGTCTGCGGCGACGGCGAACCGGGCTTCCGCGGCCGCCTGCAGACTCTGACGGGCGGCCGCACCGTCCCGCAGATCGTGATCGATGGCCGCGCGATCGGCGGAGCCGCCCAGCTGGCCCGCCTCGACCGGCGCGGCGTGCTCGACGCACTGGCGTCCGGCGAGGCTCTCCCGGTGATCCGCGTGCGGCGGCGGCGGCTCCGGCGCCCGGAGTCGCGCTGGGTCGCCGAGGCCTTCGACGCCACCGGCGTCCGGGTTGCCGCCGCAGCTGGACCCGACGCCGACACGGCGCGCGCGAGACTGATGGACCCCGCGCCGGGTACCTCATGAGCGTGGCATCCCCGCGCGTCGCCGTCTTCGACGTCAACGAAACGCTGTCGGATCTCAGCGGCCTCCGCCCGCGGCTCACCGATGTCGGGGCGCCGCCGGAGCTGCTGGCGCTGTGGTTCGCAGCGACGCTCCGCGAGGGGTTCGCCATCACCGCCGCGGGAGGGTACGCCGACTTCGCCGTGATCGCCGTCACGACGCTCGCCGGACTGCTCGCCGACACCGGCGACCTCCGGGGGGATCCAGTCGAGGCTGCCGAGCACGTCGTCTCCGGGATGACGGAACTCGAGCTGCATGCCGATGTCGGCCCGGGACTGCGAGCGCTGGCGGATGCCGGTGTACGCATCGTGACGCTGAGCAATGGCGCTGCCGCCGTCGCGGAGTCCCTGCTCGAGCGCGCCGGGCTGGGTGACCTCGTCGAAGCCTACCTGTCGGTCAGCGACGCGGGTCGCTGGAAGCCCGCACCCGAAGCGTACGCGCACGCCGCCCGACGCTGCGCCGCCGGACCGAACGAGCTCGCGCTCGTCGCCGTCCACCCGTGGGACATCGACGGCGCGCGGCGGGCCGGCCTACGCACTGGATGGCTCGCTCGCACGGCGACCGCCTATCCCCGGTTCTTCCTGGCCCCCGACGCGACGGGTCGCACACTCCCCGAACTGGTCAGCTCACTGGTCGCGGCCGGCGACTCCGGCGCCACCCCAGCACGCTGAGCGCCACGACGGCAACGGCCGAGATGACAAACGCCGGAGAGCTCGGATCGGTGATTCCGTCGCCCAGGACCACGAACGCGACGGTGCCGGGCACGATCCCGACGGCGGTGCCGATCACGTAGTCGCGGCGGCGGACGGCGCTCAGACCGAGCGCGTAGTTGAGCGCGTTGAACGGCACCGCCGGCACGAGCCGGAGGCCGAGCACGCCGATCAGCCCCTCCCGGCCGACCCAGCGGTCGGCGGCCGGGACGTGTCGAGCGATCCATCCGGCCGCCCTGCACCGACCGAGCCGCCGAGCGAGCTCGGGGGCGGTCCTCGGCTCCGTCGCGGCGTTCTTCGACCAGATGTTGCAGATCGTCGGCGAGACGATCGGCGCGGCCGTGCCGGTGGCTTCGTGCTGCTCTATGCCGCGCTGACCGTCGGGTTCGTTCCCGGCACCATCCCGTCGGGGCCGAACACGACGCGGCGGCCAGCGCGGGTATGCCCGGGGTCAGAGGAAACATCTGATCACGACCAGCACCGATCCGATGACGCATCGGTTCAGACACGCGTGCGCCAAGGGCATCGTGGGGGACCGTTTCGCCGGCCTGCGGTTCCGACAACGTGGTGCGCTGCCGGTCAGGGCCGAGAACCGTCTGCCCACGACGGCGGTCCGACGATGCATCCACGAACGAGGAGCACGCTGAAATGTCCTCCGAGAAGGGCTTGCGCGCGGCTGCGAGGTACTGCCTGCGTCCCGCCCATCTGCGCCGGACGACACGGATCGCGCTGGTGGTGGGCCTGTTGCTGACGACGATCAATCAGGGATCGGTGATCGTCGGCGGGGACGCGACCACCTTGACCTGGGTGCGCTGCGGGGCGAACTTCCTCATCCCATTCGTCGTCTCGAATCTCGGCCTGCTGAGCGGTCGCGCCGCAAATGCACCATCACGAACGGAGGAATCCTTCCATGACGAGTCCTGAGGGCTCGCGGCCACGATGCCGGAGCGGGTGCACTCGCTGACCGTCCTCAACACGATCGTCGACGTCGACACGTTCAAGCGGCCGTGGTCGATGAAGCCGTTCGCGCGGCGCGGGCTCGGCGAGGTCTACCTACGAACCCGTTCCAAGCCGGCGTTCAGGATGTTCATGAGTCTCCAACGCCGACACGATCCATCGCCTACCGGCCAAGCACTTGCTCCAGGAGGACCAGGCCCCCGCGATCGGCGACCTGGTGGGAAGATCAGTTCCACTCCGAGATGAGGACGGCCCCACACACGGCGCGGTCGGGGGCGCCCGCTGCATCACGCCGGTCAGAACGGCCAGCCGCCGTAGCGAGGACGGCCGCGGCGCACCAAGCGCCCGTCGTAGCCCCAGACCCGTCCGGCGGGAACGATGGCGAGGATCAGCAGCGGGACCCATTCGTGCGGCTGCTCCCACATGAATCGCGCGCTGGAGAGGTAGACGAGCTGGAGGAACAGCTGCTGCCCGAGTGCGACGAGCGCCGCTCCGCGGCTGGCCACGCCGAGGATCAGCGCCAGCCCGGCGCCCAGCTCGATCGCTGTGGTGACCCACTCGAAGATGTTCCAGTGGGCAAGCATCACGTCGTTCACGATCGGTTTGAGCAGCGGGATGTCCGTTCCGCCGTTGCGCCGGTTGACTTCGAAGTCGAGGATCGAGCGCGCCTCGGGCCGGGCGATCAGGGTCGCCTTGTACGGCCCGATGAACACCTGCGTGAACGAGAAGAGCTTGGCGAGCCCGTTCGAGAAGAGGATCAGCCCGAAGAAGATCCGCAGCACGGCGAGCCCGCGCGCCAGCGCGCGTGGATCCACGTCGACCTTGCGGGTGTCCAGCTCGGCTGTGCTCATGGTGTGCTCCTCGTACGGTGGTTCGGCACCCGACCGGGCGCCCGGGGTCCTTACGCTCAGCGAATGCCCAGCCGGGCATCGCTGCCCGGCGCGTGGGCGCCCGCCGCGCGCGCGAGCAGCGCGGCCGGAAACGCGACCGGTGCGGTCGTGCGGCTGATGAGCAGGTCGGTGTCCAGCCGGCCGTCGCGGACGGTCGGGCCGAACGGCGTGGCGAACGCGCCGTCCACAGTCAGCGTGAGCTCGGGCTCGAGCTCGTCGAAGCCCGCCACCACCCCCATGTCGCCCGTAGCGGCACGGCCGCGGCGCACGATCGGCCGCACCACGTGATGATCGTCGGACACGCCGAGCCCCCGGTGCAGCGCGCAGAGGCGATCCATCGCCGCCTGCGGATAGGCGTCGGGATCATTCAGGGTGGTCGCGATGCGGACCCCGATTCCGCGCGCCAGCAACTCCGGGATCGCGGCGACGACCTTCGCGAAGTTCTCAGGCCCGCGCATCTCGTCGTTCTCGTCGGGCTCGGCGCTGTCAAGCGAGATCTGGACCTCCACGGGCAGCCCGCGCAGCGGGTCCAGTGCGGCGAGCCGCCGGCCTCGGAACAGCGTGCCGTTGGAGAGGACGACGACCGGCAGGATCTGCGCCAGCTCGGCGAGTCGCTCCGGCATGTCGTCGACTAGGAAGGGCTCGCCTCCCGTGATGCCGAGCCCGGTGAATCCGAGCTCGCGCGCCTCCAGCGCGCGCTCGATCATCGCGCCGCGGCCGAGATGGCGGCGCGCGACACCCGGGCCCGACTCCGTCAGGCAGTAGCTGCAGCGCAGGTTGCAGTGATAGTTGGCGTACATCCACAGCCGCGGCCCGATCCGGCCCTCGCCGATCGCGGCGGCGACGCTCACGCGAATCCTTCGGCCGCGAGGCGGCTGAGGGTGCCGTGCCCGGTCGGCAGCCGCAGTGCCGTGCAGTAGCGGTTCAGCATCATGGTCGCCGCGCACAGCAGCGTCAGCTCAACGATCTCCGGCTCGGAGAAGTGGCCGGCCAACGTGTCGCCCGCCGCCGGCGCCACGCCGCCGACGCCGGCGGCGACGGCGTCGACCCAGTGCAGGAGCGCGGCCTCACGCGCGTCGGGGAACGCCGCCGAGACATCGCCGCCGCGCAACGCGCGAGCCTCGGAGGCCGCCACCCCACTGTCGAGCGCGACCACGGTGTGGCTCGCGACGCAGTACTCGCACTCCAGGAGCGCCGAGGTGCGCAGGATGACCAGCTCCTTGGTCCGGGCATCAATCGCGGAAGGCCCCAGGACCAACCCGATGAACGGCATCGCCACCTCGAGGACCTCGGGCACGTGCGCGAGCGAAGCGACGATCGGGCTGGTCTGAGCGCCCTGGAAGTACGGGCGGGCCAGCACCGGCGCCGCTTCGGATTCGATGAGCTCGATCACGTCTCGTTGGTGTAGACCCTCGGACTTCGCGAACGTTTCACGAAATTCTCGTTGTCGCCGCCGCAGTACCCGGCGGTCGTCGGTGAGCCGCAGGGTGACGCGGCCGGCGTCTTGGCCCGTCACCGGATTTCAGCGCCGTGATGGCCGGGCGCCGGCCCGTGATCGCCGCGGCGCGCAAGACCTACGCCGCCCTCTGGGCCGCCACCGCCGTCGGCGCCGCGGGCGCGGCGGCGGCGGATGTCGCGGAGTTGGACGTCGGCGCGCCGCACGACGACCTGCAGGCCACGATCGCCACCGCGATCGGCCTGCTGGCCGGCAACGCGCTGGTGGCGTTGTGGCCGCTCGCGCCGGCCGCGCTCTGGAACGACATGCCCGGCGTCAGGACCGCCGGCGACGTCCTGGTCGGCGGGCAGCTGATCGGGCAGGGCCTGATCGTCGGCGGCGCGATCGGCCAGCAACCCGGACTGCGGCGCTACGGGCGCAACGCGCAGTTCCTGTTGCGCGCCGGCTGGACGCAGGTCGACGCGGTGTTCGGCCGTCATCTGCGGGCGACGGCGCTCGCGACGGCGTTGCCCACCCCGATGGCGCCGACGGCCAGCGCGTAGGTCCGCGCGTCCCCCAGCACATCGCTCGCCCGCGGCTCGAACGCGAGGATGACGCCGGCGATGGCGATCGTCGCTGTCGCCCCCAGCGCGTCGACCGCGAAGCCAGCGCGCGCGAGCAGGATGCCGACCGTCGCGCCCAGCCCGGCGCCGGCGAGGTAGAGGCCCGCCAGGTCCAGGTCGGGCCGGGCCGGGCCTCGCGCACGTAGAGGACAGCGGCGCCCCAGCCGACGAGCACCACGGCGGTCGCCCAGTAGCCGCCCTGCCGGCCGCCGGCATCGCCGCCGCGAGGTAGACGAGGCCGATCCCGAGCGGCGTGGCGTAGAAGGTCGAGGGTCCCGTCCCGACGACGAGCAGGAAGACGACGGCGCCGGCGAGCAGGACGAGGCCCTGGCGCAGGCGCTCCCGCGGCGCGCGTTCGTGCATCGGAGATGGTGCGCGCCGGGTGCCTGAGCGTTTCACCTGGTCGTCACGGTATCGGGCTCGCGGCCGGTCGCGTCGAGACGAAGTCCCAGCCGGTGGCCGGCGCCGTCTGCGCCAGACGCACGTCAACGCCCTCGGCGCGCAGGCGTGCCGCGAGCAGCGCACCCGCGTCGGGGTCTTCGTGCGGGAGCAGCCGCGGCGGGGTCTCGGCGAGCGTGACCAGGCTGCCCAGCCGGGCAAACGCCTGGGCGAGCTCGCATCCCGTCGCCCCGCCGCCCAGCACGAGCAGGCGCTCCGGGAGCGCCTCGAGGCCCCATATGTCGTCGGTGGTCAGGACACCCGGGCGGGCGCGGGGGCGCGATCCGGTGGCCACGATCGCGCGGCGGAAGGCGACGGCCCGCCCGGCCACCTCGACCCGCCCGGCGCCGTGAAGCGTGCCGGCCCGAATACGACCTCGCCCCCGGCGCGCGTAGGCGCTCCGGCGAGTCGGCCGGGGCGGTGCTCGCCTGCACCGCGCGCACGTGGGCCATCACGGCGCCGAAGTCGACGCGGGCTCGGCCGCGGTGATCCCCACGGCAGCGGCGCCGCGCATCGCCTGCGCGCGCGCCGCAGCCGCCAGCAGCGCCTTGCTGGGCACGGAGCCGGTCCAGAGGCAGTCCCCGCCGGTGCGCTCGCGCTCGGCGAGCAGGACGCGCGCGCCGAGCGCCGCGGCGATGTGCGCCGACACCAGGCCGCCGGTCCCACCGCCAATCACGACAGGTCGTACACGGCCGATATTGTGACGCGCGCGGGCAGCCGTTACGTTGCTGGCCGTGGCGACGACCTGGGACCGGCTCAGCCGCCGCTACGACCGGCAGGCGTGGCTGGAGCGGGCGGCGATCGCCGCCGCGCTGGACCTGTTGCGCCCCGCGCCGAGCGAGCGGCTACTCGACGTGGGCACCGGCACCGGCGCGGTGCTGCGGGAACTGGGGCGGCGGGCCGTTCGCCCGGAAGCGGCCACGGGGGTCGACGCCTCGGCCGCGATGCTCGCGCGCGTGCCGCCGCTTCCCGCCGGCTGGACGACCGCGACCGCCGACGCACGCGCCCTGCCGTTCGCCGACGGCGCGTTCGACGTCGCGTGCGCCGCGTACGTGCTGCACGTGCTCCCCGACGCCGACCGCTCCGCCGCGCTGGGCGAGTTGCGCCGCGTGCTCGCGCCCTACGGCCGGCTGATCACGATCACCCCGGCGGTCCCGGACAGCGGATGGGCGCGGCCGCTGGCTCGGAGCCTCGACCGGCTCGGCGCGCGTAGCCCGGAGCGGCTCTGCGGCCTGCGGGCGCTCGACCCGCGCGCCGAGCTCGTCCGCGCCGGGCTCGCGGTCGCCTCCGCGCGCTGGAGCCTGCGCGGCTACCCGTCGCTGTGCGTGCTCGCGCGTCGGACCTGAGCGAAAGTCACGCCGCCAGCCCGGCGGTGAGGCAGTCGCAGTGGGCGCTCGACCTCGGTCGTGTAGACGCCGACCGACGGCCTCCAGGCGGGACAAACCCCTGGCCCTCCTGCGTGAAGCTCGGCGAGCAACTGCTCCACCACGTCCGGGCCCGCTGCGTGCCGGCGCCGTGGCGCAGGATCGCCTGGGCGCGCCGTCTCTGACAACGACGCGCCGCTGGTTGGTCTGCGGCGCCGTCGGACCGCCGCTGGCCGGCCTCGTCGGCCACTTCGTCGGACCCGACGAGCGCGATCACGGCGAGCGCGTCGCCCGACTGGCAGCGCCGCGACGACTCCGATCGAGAGGCGACGATCGCCGACGGTGACGACGCTCAGCGTGCCGCACGGTTGTCATGGGCTGGCGACCAGGGGGATCCAGGGATCGCGGACAGAGGGCCGCTAGGGAGTTCCGCACCTGATCGAGGACAGCGCTTAGGGCTGTCGGTGACAGGGCCCAATAGATCCGCTCCACACTGCTGTACTGATCCTGAAGCTCGATGGTCATGTAACGCACGATCTCTGCGCCGTTTGGGATCCCGAGCTTGATGGCGCCGCCGTCGGGACTTCCGCGCTTCATGAGCTCTTCAAGCTCACCTGCGCCTTGCCGAAGATTGACGCGTTCCCAGATCTTGCCCTGAACAAAGTCCGGCAGCTGGGTCGCCGAGATGGTCTGCTGGGTCACACGGGCGGTGATGGTGAAGCCGTCTAGCTGAAGAGGCGCAAGTGCGACGCGATAGTCCGGTACGGTTCTGGCGAGGAATCGAATCGTGCGCGCAGCCCGCCACGAAGTCGGTGCTCCTGAGCACCGAACCGGCCCGCCGGAGCGGGGCCCGTCCGGGTCCGGAACCACTGCCTCACTTCGGGCCGCTCGGTCCCGGCCGCTGCCGCTACACCGACGGATCGAAGTCGAGGACGGCCCGCCCGGCTGGAGCGTCCGCTTCTTCGCCAACCTCATGTTCCGCCACCGCCACCGCCACCGGCGTTGGCACCAACTGGCTCGGGTGCTGCCTTGACGCAGAGGCCGGCCACTGACTGGACCCGACTGGTGCGCCCGACGGCGTAGCCGGCGGTTACGGCCGTCGCCAGCGTGCGCTTGGCCCCGCGCCCTCCGGGAGGATTTCCTTAGTGTCGCGCAGCGCGTTGATGACCAGCCTGATCGTCGCCGGGCTGACCTCTGGTAGCGCGCGTTCGATGTCGCGCCGCCGAAACACGGCGGGCGCCTGGTCCAGGATGTACCTCCGAACCCGCTCCTGCTTGTTCGTGTCGGGTTCGTCCGCAACGGCGACGCGTTGCTCGAAGTCCACGTAGGCCCAGGCGACGACTTGTGCGAGGTATGTCGTCCACGGCCAGATGTCGTGCTCGGCCTCGTGCCAGCCCCGCTGTGAGCGGTAGAGCCGGTCGTAGTAGGTGTTCTTGGACTCGAAGATCCGCTGCTCGATGCTGACGTAGCGCGCCACGCCATACCCCTGGGCGAGCAGTTCGTGGGTGGTGACGAGGCGCGCGAGCCGGCCGTTACCATCGGCGACCGGGTGGATAGCCAGGAAGTCGACGACGAGCGCGCCGATCAGCACCAGCGGGTGGGCCTGTTGGTCGGCCTTCATCTGCTCGTACCGGGCGAACAGCTCAGTCAGGAGGAACTCCGTCTGCTCCGGCGGTGGAGGCGTGAAGACGATCTCGCGCTCGCCGCTCTCGTACGAGACGATCAGGTTCTCGTCGGTCTTGAGATAGCCGCCGCGTCCGCCGGAGTAGGCGAACATCTGCCGGTGTAGGGAGAGGACGAACGGAACCGTCAGCGGCTCCGGCGCGTCGGCCCGCATGAGACCGTCGACGGCGTCTCGGTAGCCGGCGAACTCTTGCTCGCTACGGTTCCGGAAGCGCGGCGCACCTTCGGCGATGCGCGCGGCACGCTCCCCCTCGACAACAACTCCTTCGATCGCGTTGGACGCGGTGATGGACGCGATGCGGGCGTTCTCGGACAGACGCTTGAGCAACTCTGGTCGCTGATCGAGGAAGAGCTGCTCCTGGCCGCGCCCGGTGTCGACGCGCGCGAGGATCGCACCGAGCTCCCGCGGCTGGTTGCCGAACGTGCGATCGATGTCGATGAAGCTGCGCATTGTGCCAATCCCGGAGGTTATCGTGCTAATTGCATGCGAGTTAGCGAGATTTTGCCCCAGCGGGGTTAGCACGATGCCGATCAGGGCTCCTGGCCCGGAACTTCGGCTAGGCGCTAGGAGTCTCGTTTCCTCGTGGGAATACGCATCGAGAGACGGGGGTCGAACCCGCGACCTTCGGCTTGGGAAGATGCCTCGGCCGGGGGTAGCAGAACTGCTACCTTCTACGCATGGCGACTATCCCACAGAAGGAGCTGCGCAACAACGTCGCCGGCGTCATGCGACGCGTTGAGGCCGGCGAGACGCTCACTGTGACCGTCGCCGGCCGACCCGCCGCCCGGCTCTCCCCCATGCGGCCGCGACAATGGGTCAGCGGAGATGCCCTCCACACCATCTGGACCTCACCGCCACCGGAGGGACTGCACGAAGATCTGAAGCGCTTCCCCGCCGGTCTCAGGGACCCGTTCGCCGCGTGAGAGTCCTCCTCGACACGTCCGTCCTCATTGGTGAGCAGGACCCCGGCGATGTCGAGGCGGCCATCAGCGCCGCTTCGCTGGCAGAACTGCACTTCGGCGTGCTCGTCGCGACCGACGACGACGAGCGCGCCCGCCGCACACGTCGGCTCGGCCTCATCGAGTCGACGTTTGATCCACTACCGATCGATGCCGACGTCGCTCGAGAGTGGGGACGGCTCGCCGCCGCCGTCAGTCGGAGCGGCGGCAAGCCACGCCGACGCGCGATCGACCTGGCGATCGCCGCCACCGCCAGCGCACACCGCATCCCGCTACTGACGCACAATGTCCGCGACTTCCGCGCGATCGACGATCAGATCGACGTCCGTACTCCGTGACTGGCGGGCTCAAGCGCGACACCTCCCGACTCGCCTGTAACCGGTCCATAGGTTCATAGGTTCGCTCTAGCCCGCGCGGGCGAGCGCGCGGCGCAGCGTGACGGCGCTCGCATAGCCGACCCGCTGGGCGATCTGCTCCATTGGAGTTGCCCCGGTCCGGCGAACGGGGGGGAACTCCAGTCTGGCGGCGGGATCCCGTTCCACGGACCAGGGGTTGGGCCGAGGCGCTAGCCGCGCGCCCCGAGCCCCGTGGTCATTCGTGCTCGTCGGGATCTAG
>JBBQBV010000121.1:0-11379 GCA_038318085.1 Solirubrobacterales bacterium | reverse complement strand
GCTACGATGGAACGCATGCGCGACGAGTCGACCTTCCGCGTCAAAGCGGGCCTCGCCGAGATGCTCAAGGGCGGCGTCATCATGGATGTCGTCAACGCCGAGCAGGCCAAGATCGCCGAGGACGCCGGTGCGGTCGCGGTGATGGCGCTCGAGCGCGTGCCCGCCGACATTCGCCGTGACGGCGGGGTCGCGCGGATGTCCGACCCGGTCCTGATCCGCGGCATCCAGGCGGCCGTGAGCATCCCGGTCATGGCCAAGGCGCGGATTGGCCACTTCGTCGAGGCGCAGGTGCTCGAGGCGCTCGAGGTCGACTACGTCGACGAGTCCGAAGTGCTTACGCCCGCCGACGAGGCCAACCACATCGACAAGTGGGCGTTCAAGGTCCCGTTCGTGTGCGGGGCAACCAGCCTCGGCGAGGCCCTGCGGCGCATCGGCGAGGGCGCGGCCATGATCCGCTCCAAGGGTGAGGCCGGGACCGGCGACGTCGTCGAGGCCGTCCGCCACATGCGGCGCATCACCTCGGAGATCAAGGCGCTGGCGGTGATGGACGACGCGGAGCTCGCCACCGCCGCCAAGCACCACCAGGCGCCGCTGGACCTCGTCCGCCGCGTCGCCGCCGACGGCCGGCTCCCGGTCGTGCTCTTCTGCGCGGGCGGCATCGCCACGCCGGCCGACGCCGCGCTGATGATGCAGCTGGGCGCGGAGGGCAACTTCGTCGGCTCGGGCATCTTCAAGTCCTCGGATCCCGCCGGCCGCGCTGCCGCCGTCGTCGAGGCCACGACGCACTACGCAGACCCGCTGCGCGTCGCCACGGCCTCCGAGGGGCTGGGAGAGGCGATGACGTCGCTGGAGACCCGCAAGCTCGAGGACTCCCAGCTGCTCGCCGGCCGCGGCTGGTAGTTGCCGGTCGTCGGCGTCCTCGCCCTGCAGGGCGACTTCGAGGCGCACGGCCGGATCCTGGGCGCCCTCGGCGCCGAGGCGCGCGAGGTGCGCGTCCCGGAACACCTTGAGGGGCTCGACGGCCTGATCATCCCCGGCGGCGAGTCCACCACGATGACGCTCGGCATCAAGCGCGAGGGGCTGGCCGAGCCGCTGCGTGTGCTCGTGGCTTCGGGTACGCCCGTGCTGGGCACCTGCGCCGGCATGATCATGCTCGACCGCGATCACCTCGGCGTCGGCGACTGGCTGTGCGAGCGCAACGCGTTCGGACGCCAGGTCCGGTCGTTCGAGGCCGACCTTGAGATCCCCGGCATCGATGGGGAGCCGGTCCGCGCCGTCTTCATCCGCGCGCCGTGGATCGCGCAGGCCGGCGACGGCGTCGAGATCCTCGCCGCGGTCGACGGCCACGGCGTCGCCGTCCGGCAGAATCACCTGCTGGCCGTCTCGTTTCACCCGGAGATCGCCGGCGAGATGCGCGTGCACGCGCTGTTCTTGGAGGGGGTTCGAGCCCGATGAGCGCGAAGCTGACCCTCCTGCGCGGGGACATCACGACCGACGACCGGGCGGACGCGATAATCAACGCCGCCAACTCCAGCCTCATGGGCGGCGGCGGGGTCGACGGCGCCATCCACCGCGCCGCGGGGCGGGAGATCCTCGAGGAGTGCGGGAGGCTCGGCGGCTGCGCGACCGGCGACGCGAAGGCGACCGGCGCCGGCCGCCTGGCCGCGCGCCACATCGTCCACACCGTCGGACCGGTCTGGCGCGGCGGCGACCACGCCGAGGAGGATCAGCTCGCCTCGGCCTACCGGCGCTCGATCGAGGTCGCGGCCGAATGCGGTGCGCGGCGCGTCGCCTTCCCGTCGGTCTCCACCGGCGTCTACGGCTTCCCGGTCCGGCTCGCCGCGCCGATCGCCGTGCGCACCGTGCTCGCGGCGGCAGCGGGGACGCCGATCGAGGAGATCCGCTTCTGGCTGTTCGACGACGCGACGTACGCGGCGTTCGCCGACGCCGCCCGTTTGCCCGGCGGCCGGCCCGGCTAGCCCCGCAGCATGCCCGATCTGCTGCCTCCGCCCCTGCTCGCCAGCCAGGTCGGCCGCGCCGCCCACGACGTCGGCCTCGCCGGCCTGCTCGGCGGCAACCTGTACGGCCGCCTCGCCCTGCACCCGGCCGTCGCGGAGATCTCCGACCCCGCCGAGCGCGGGAAGGTCGTCAACGCGGCCTGGCGCCACTACGGCACCGTGAACTCGCTGTCGCTGGCCGCCGTCACGGCCGGGTGGCTCGGTGCGCGCGCCGCCGAGGCCGCCAACCCGCGCCTGAGCTCCGCCGAGCGCCG
Organism: Solirubrobacterales bacterium; assembly: GCA_038318085.1. Lineage (GTDB taxonomy): Bacteria > Actinomycetota > Thermoleophilia > Solirubrobacterales > Solirubrobacteraceae > DATLGB01. The sequence continues at coordinate 9,107 of JBBQBV010000121.1, read as the reverse complement.
CCTGGCCGTCGCGCGTGACGTCCTGCTCGGCGCCGTCGCGCTGAGCGGCATCGCGACCGCCGTCGAGGGCGTGCGCTTCGCGCGCATGGCGCCCGACGGCGCGGTCCCGCTGACCGACGGCGACACCCCGGCCGCGGGGGCGACGGAGCGCCAGGCGCGGGCGAAGCGCCGCCTCAACGTGCTGGGCCTGATCACACTGGCGACGGAGACCGCGCTGGTCGGCGTCAACGCCGCCTTCAGTCAGGAGAGCTTCCGCCGTCCGCCCGCGCGCCGCCTGCTCAGCCGCAAGAGCAGGCGGTGATCGGCGCGGTCAGACCACGAGCCCGTGGCGCATCGTGTTCTCGCTGACGACGCGCGGCTCGACGAACTGCAGCAGATAGCCGGGGCCGCCGGCCTTCGTGCCGGTGCCCGACAGCTTGTTGCCGCCGAAGGGCTGGCGGGCGACCATCGCGCCGGTGATCGCGCGGTTGACATACAGGTTGCCGACGGGCGAGCGGCGGATGACCTCCTCGACGACGTCGGGGTTGCGGCAGAACAGGCCGCCGGTCAGCGCGAAGGGCAAGGCGTCGACGCGGTCGCAGGCGTCGGACATCGAAGGCACTCGCTCGACGGCGAGCAGCGGCGCGAAGACCTCGGTGGAGAGGATCTCGGAGTCCGGCGGCAGCTCGCAGACCAGGGTCGGCGGCGCGTAGAAGCCGTCCGCCGGGACGTCGGCGACCTGCGCGGCGATGCGGCCCTGCGCGACGGCCAGCGCGGCGAAGCGCGCGTGGCGCTCGAGCGCCTCGGCCTCGATGACGGCGGGGACGTCGACCGACAGCCGCTCGGCGGCGGAGACCTCGAGCAGCTCGGTGGCGCCCGCGAGCCGGTCCACCAGCGCGTCGTGGATCGCCTCGTGCACGAGCACGCGCGCGGCGGCCGAGCACTTCTGGCCGGCGTAGGTGAAGGCGCTCGCGACCAGCGCGGGGACTACCTCGTCGAGGTCGGCGTCGGAGTCGACGATGACGCAGTTCTTGCCGCCCATCTCGGCGACGACCCGCTTGAGGTGGTGCTGGCCGTCGCGCACCTCGGCGGCCGAGCGCAGGATCTCCAGGCCGACCGCGTTGGAGCCGGTGAAGGCGATCGTATGGACGCGCGGGTCGGCGACCAGCGCGGCCCCGACCCCGCCGAGCCCCGGCAGCAGCGAGAGGACGCCGGGCGGCAGGCCCGCCGCGTGCAGCGCCTCGGCCAGCAGCAGCGCGCAGCCCGGCGCCTGCTCGGCGGGCTTGAGCACGACCGCGTTGCCGGTGGCCAGGCCGGCGGCGGCCATGCCGAGTGCGATCGCGAGCGGGAAGTTCCACGGCGCGATCACCGCGACGACGCCGCGCGGCGCGTAGCGCAGCTCGTTGCGCTCGCCCGGAGCCTGCAGCAGCGGGACACCGGGGTCGAGCTCGAGTGCGCCGCGCGCATAGAACTCGAGGAAGTCGATCGCCTCGCAGACGTCGGCGTCGGCCTCGGGCCAAGGCTTGCCCGCCTCGCGCAGGGCCAGTGCGGCCGCGCGCGCCCGGCCCGCGCGCAGGACCTCCGCCGCGCGGAGCAGGACGGCGCTGCGCTCCGGCGCCGGCGTCGCGCTCCAGACGCGGAAGCCTTCGCGGGCAGCCTCGAGCGCGGCGTCGACCTCGTCAGGCGTGGCCGCGGCGGCCACGGCGACGACGCGGTCGGCGTGGCACGGGTCGACGGAGACCACGTCGTCCCCCGTGCGTCGCTGCGTCCCGATCCACACCGGCACCCGCAGCGGCAGCTCGGCGTCGAGAGCTGTCAGCGCGTCTGCGAGCGCCGCGCGCACGGGTGCGCGGCGCAGCTCGAGGATGGGCTCGTTGCTGAAGCTCATGACGGCGAGGGCACCGGTCGGGCGAGCAGCGCGTCCAGCGGCGCGCCCTGGGACTGCTGGTGCAAGAAGGAGTCGTTGCTCGTGTTCTCGAGCAGCCGGCGGACGAGGTAGGCCATGCCCGCGACGAGGTCGCCGACCGGGCAGTAGGCGCGCACCCGGAGGCCGAGCGACGCGATCGCCTCCGCCAGCGGGTCGCCGAGGCCGCGCAGGACCTGCAGCTCGAGGTCGCGGTCCTCGCCGCCGGAGAGCCGGTTGTAGGTGATCGCGTGCGCGACGGAGCGCAGGTTGTGGGAGGCGACGGCGACCCGCACCCGCCCCCGCGCGCCGAGCAGCCGGCGGGTCAGCCGCTCGAAGTTCAGGTCGCAGTCGGCCTTGACGTCGAAGACCGGGGCCGGCCAGCCGTGCTGGCTGGCCTGGACGATCTCGTGGTCCCAGTAGGCGCCCTTGACCAGCCGCACGGTCAGCGGCTGGGCTCGCAGCGCCCCGGGCCCGTCCACCGCCCAGCCGATCAGCAGGTCCGCGGTCTCCGGGCTGTCGCGCAGGTACGCCTGGAGCACGACGCCTGCGGACGGTCCCGCGCGGAACTCCTCCTCGGCGAGCAGGTCGAGGATCAGCTGCGTGACGACATCGCGCGAGTCCAGCGACTCCATGTCGATGTGCAGGTGCGCGCCCAGGTCGCGCGCCCGGCGCAGCAGCTCGCGCAGCCGCGTCGCGGCGTCGGCCCGGCCGCGCTCCGGCGCGTCGGGGCGCAGCAGCGGCGTGAGGGCGGAGACCTTGACGGAGAGGTTCGCGCGGGCGAGCGGCCCGCTCGAGTCGGCCTCCAGGTTGGGGCGGGCGGGCCAGCCGGCCGTCGCGCGCACGAGCGTCGCAAGCGCCTCCGCGCAGCGCGCGGCGTAGCGCTGCGCCTCGGCCTGGGTGACGGTCGCCTCGCCGAGCAGGTCGACTGTCGAGGCGACATCGTCCTTCCACAGGCTGCGCAGCTCGCCGAGCGCGGCCGTCGGCGACTCGCCGGCGATGAAGCGGTGGGCCATGTGCCTGACGCCGGCGGCGGCGGCGGCCCCCAGCGCCGTGCGGCCGGCGCGGCTGGTGCCCAGCTTCAGGGCGGCGGAGATCGGCGGAGGGGGTTCGGAGACCTCGTTCAGCAAGCCGGTCAGGTGGCGCGCGAGGTCGTCGAGGTCGCGGCAGGCCGGGACGACGTCGACGAAGCGAAACAGCGCGGCCTTGAGCTCCTGGTCGGCGGAGGCGAGGTCCATGGCGCGGTCGTCCACCGCCCTCAGCGGGTGGTGCGCGGCGGAGGGCAGGGCGGCGGCCAGGCGGCGGCCGACCGCGTCCAACTCCTGCTCGAGCCTCACGTCGTCCACGGCGGCGGACGGTAGTTCCTTCCCCTGAACGCATCCAGGCGAGGCCCTCATCGATGCCCTCGCGTGACGCTCGAGCAGCGGCCGGCCCAACATGTGTCGCACTCGCGCTACCGTCTGCGACATGAGTGTCATCTCCGTCCGCGACCTCCGTAACGACACGGGCGGTGTGCTGCGCCGCGTGGAGGCAGGGGAGACGTTGACGGTGGAGAGCAATCGGCGCCCGGTAGCCCAGATCGTGCCGCTCGTGAACCGCCCGACGTGGCTGGCGGCTGAGCTCTTTTTCGCGCGCATCTTGTCCCACCCGGCCGACCCCGGTCTGCGAGACGATCTCGCCGCGCTTGAGCCGGAGACGCTCGACGACCTGTGAGTCTGCGAGCCATTGCCGATACCTCGCTCTTTGTCGCGCGGGAGGTGGGCAGGGCCGCTTGATCGACTCCCGGAGGGGCTCCAGATCGCGGTCTCGGTCGTCACCATCGCCGAGCTGGAGATGGGCGTGCTCGCTGCCGCCGAACCGCACGTGAGAGCAGTTCGCCTGCGCACGCTGCGAGCTGCCGAGCACCTGAGCGCCCTGCCGGTCGATCGTGAGGTGGCGTCAGCCTTTGCGACGCTCACGGTGCAGATGCGAGCAGCCGGACACGGCCGACTCGGCGTTCAGGACGCCTGGATCGCAGCTACTGCGATTGCCCACGACGCCGCCTTGCTCACCCAGGACGCTGACTTCGACATGGTGCCGAGCCTTCGCGTCATCACTGTGTAGCCGGTGCCCGCCCCTGCTCGGTGCGCGGCGGGAGGGGCCCGCGCCGCGCGATGTCTGCCGGCTGTTGCACCAAGTCGGGCGGATCGTCTGCCACGCCCGCCGAACCACGCTGCGCCTCGCACGGGACTGCCTTGGTCAGGTCAACTCGCGGCCGCGTTCGCTCGCGTGCAGGTGCTCCCCGGGCCGATCGCCGCCTGACACTTTGCTCGACGATCGAGGCCCGACGCAGCCGATGGTCGAGACCGCCTCAGTAAGGCTCAAGCTAGAGGAGTGCGGGGGCCGCGGGCGACGACGGCCATGCGGTCGCGGAAGTCCGGCGTCCACAGGCGGTCGGCGAGGCGGACCGCGGCGGCGGCGCCGATCAGCGCCCTCGAGAGCGCGGGCGAGTAGCCGCCGATGCGCCAGAGGTAGTAGCGGACGCTGAAGGTCTTGGGCGCGGTCGAGATCTCGAGCGTCTCGTAGCGCGCCCGGCCCAGCAGCGTGCGGACGCTGTGGCGCGAGAAGTACTGGACGTGGGTGGGGATGACCGACCACCAGCGCGCGCCCATGGCGCGGGCCAGGCGGCTGCCGGCGTCGGGGAGGGTGAGGTACAGGACGCCGCCGGGCGCGAGCAGCGTGGCGATGTGGGCGAGGGCGGCGAGGGGGTCGGTCAGGTGCTCGAGGACGTCGCCGAGGACGATCGCGTCGAAGCGGCGCGGCGGCAGCTCGGCGGTCAGCAGGTCCGCCTCGAGGATCGGCAGGCCCAGCCGCTCGCGTGCGAACTGCGCGGCGAAGGCCGACGGCTCGACGCCCGTGACCTCCCAGCCGCGGTCGCGGGCCGCGGTGAGCAGGTAGCCGACCCAGCAGCCGAGGTCCAGCAGCCGGCCGCGCGCGACGTGGCGCTCGATCTGCGCGAGTGTCGCGTGCGCGGTGTGCAGCTGGCCCGTCTCCTCCTCGACGTAGTGGTCGGCGCGCGCGCCGACGTAGAGCGTGAGCAGCTCGACCTCGGACGGCTTGTGGGCGATCTGCTTGTGTCCGCAGGCCGGGCAGCTGACGATGTCGTCCAGCGCGGTCCCGTAGGCGTCGGTCGTCGGGATCAGGCCCTGCTCGCCGAGCGGGCGCCCGACGCGGAAGGCCAGTTGCAGGGGTCCGGCGCCGCAGGCGGCGCAGAGCGCGCTCACCGCTTCGCGACCGCCCACAGGTCGTTGCCCGCCAGCAGGCGGACCGGACGCAGCTTCGCGAGGCGCCCGCCGGCGCGGATCATCCAGCTGCCGCGCAGCCCCTCGGTCGTGTGGTGGCTGCCGTCGCGCACGATGTTAGGGTCGATCCACACCGTCGGCCGGGCGAACCCGGCGCGGCGCAGGGCCCGGCGCAGGCCGAAGATCGACTGCTCGTTGACGTGGTAGCTCTTGCTCGCGGCGATCCAGGCCTCGAGCGCCGTCACCGTGTCGCGGTGGCCCGCGAGCAGCAGCGGCCAGCGCGCGAGGGGCCACGTCACCAGCAGGAACAGGCGGTTGGGAGCGGTGTGCACGACGAGCCGGCCGCCGGGCTTGAGCACCCGATGGGCCTCGCGCAGCATCGCGTGGGCGTCGGCGGGCACGAGGTGCTCGATCACGTCGCCGCTGAGGACGGCGTCGAAGCTCGCGTCGGCCCAGGGCAGGCGCGTCACGTCCCCGTGGATGATCTCCGCGTCCTCGCCGGTGCCGGCCAGCGTGTCCCGGCTGATCTGCACTGCGGCCGACGCGTAGTCCAGGCCGGCCACGCGCGCCCCGCGCTGCGCGCACGCCAGCAGGACCTCGCCGCGCCCGCAGCCCAGGTCGAGCACACGGCGGCCGGGGGCGGGGGCCAGGTGGGCGACCTGGCGGGCCTTCAGCGGCGACAGCCCGCGCCCGGCGTGGAACTCGTCCGCCCCCTCGCAGGTGTTCGACAGAAAGTACTCGCGGTCATAGACGTCGGGGGACACGCGCTGCATCGGCGCGCCAAGCTAGTGGACGCACGGGAGGCGGCCGCGGCGCCACGTACCATCCCCTGCGATGAGCCAGACACGGACGCTGGGCCTGCTGAGCGTCGTCGCTCCCCTCTTCGACGAGGAGGAGACGGTCGTGGCCTTCTACGAGCGGGTCGTCGCGGCGCTCGACGGCCACGAGCTCGAGCTCGTGCTCGTCGACGACGGCAGCGTGGACGCAACGGGCGAGCACCTGCGGCGCCTCGCGGCCACCGACCCGCGCGTGAAGGTGATCGCGCTCTCGCGCAACTTCGGCCACCAGGCTGCGCTGACGGCGGGCCTCGAGCACGCGCGCGGCGACGTCGTCGTGATGCTCGACGCCGACCTGCAGGATCCACCCGAGCTGATCCTCGCCATGCTCGACGAGTGGCGCGCCGGCGCCGAGATCGTCTACGCCGTGCGCGAGTCGCGCGCCGGGGAGACGCGCCTGAAGCTGATGACCGCCCACTGGTTCTATCGCGTCTTCGCGCGGCTGACGCGCATGGAGCTCACGCCGGACTCCGGCGACTTCCGGCTGATGGACCGTCGCGCCCTGCGCGTCCTGCTCGCGATGCCCGAGCGCAACCGCTTCCTGCGCGGAATGACGGTCTGGGTCGGCTTTCGCCAGACGGCCGTCTCCTACGCCCGCGACGCGCGCTACGCCGGGGTGACGAAGTTCTCGTTCTCGCAGATGCTGCGCTTCTCGCTGGACGCGATCTCGTCGTTCTCGCACGCGCCGCTGCAGCTCGCGACGTTCTTTGGCTTTTTGTGCTCGATCCTGGCGTTCCTGTGCATCCCGCTGACGATCGTGGCCCGCATCACCGACCAGTTCGTGCCCGGCGTCTCCTCGACGCTGATCGCGATCCTGCTGCTCGGGGGCATCCAGCTGATCACCGTGGGGCTGATCGGCGAGTACGTCGGGCGCATCTACGACGAGGTCAAGCACCGGCCGCTGTACGTCGTCGGCGAGCGCGTCAACGTCGACGGGCCCTCCGAGGACGCCGTCCCCGCCCGCGACGCCAGCCTGCCCGGCTCGCGCACGTGAGCCGGCGCATCGCGGTGCTGGGCGCCGGCGTGGCCGGCCTGGTCGCCGCGCGGCGGCTGGCGCTCGCCGGGCACGCCGTCGACGTCTACGAGCGCTGGCCTGGCCTCGGCGGCATGGCCGCGACGATCGACGTCGGCGGCGGGCACCGGCTCGAGCGCTACTACCACCACCTGTTCACCTCCGACCGCCACATCGCCGCGCTGTACGACGAGCTGGGGATGCCCGGCGAGATCGAGTGGCGCGACTCGACGCAGGCGTTCTTCGTCGACGGACGCCAGTGGCCGTTCACGACGCCGCTGGACCTGCTGCGCTTCAAGCCGCTGCCGGCGCTGACGCGGGTGCGCATGGGCGCGGCGGTCCTCGCCGTGCAGCGCTTCGGCCGCGACCCCGCGCCCTACGAGCGGGTCACCGCGCGCGACTGGATCCGCCGCTGGATGGGCGCGAGCGCCTGGGACGTCGTCTGGGGGCCGCTGCTGCGGGCGAAGTTCGGCGCCCGCGCCGACGAGATCTCGATGGTCTGGCTGTGGAGCAAGTTCACCCTGCGCCGCCAGCTCGAGGGCGAGGAGGCGCGCGGGGAGAAGCTCGGCTACCCGCGCCACTCGTGGGAGCGGCTCCTCGAGCGCCTGGGCGAGGAGATCGAGGCCCACGGCGGGCGCGTGCTGACCGACCGGCCGGCGGCTCGGCTGGACCGCGACGGCGACGGCTTCACGCTCACCCCCGCGGCCGCGGGCGCCTTCCGCAGCGGGCACGACCCGGGCGCCTTCGCCGCCGACGGGCCGCCGCAGCCCTACGACCAGGTCCTCGCGACGACGCCCAACGACATCTTCCTCGCGCTCGCCGGTCACCTGCTCGACGACGGGTACCGCGCGTGCCTGCTGGGCATCGACTACCACGCGGCGCTGTGCCTGCTGATCGAGGTCGACCGGCCGATCTCGCCGTACTACTGGACCAACGTCGCCGACCCCGCGCTGCCCTTTTTGGGTCTCATCGAGCACACCAACTTCGTCGCGTCCCAGCGCTACGACGGCCGGCGCTTCGCCTACGTCGCCAACTACATTCCGCGCGGCCACGAGCTGCTCTCGCTGTCGCTCGACGAGGTGCTGGAGCGCTACGCGCCCGGCCTGCGCGCGATCAACTCGGCCTTCGAGCGCAGCTGGATCCGCAACGCGTGGCTGTTCCAGGAGCCCGCGGCGCAGCCGATCGTCACGCTCGGCTACCGCGACCGCATCCCGCCGCTGCAGACCGGCGTGCCGGGGCTCGTGCTCGCCAACACCACGCAGGTCTATCCCGAGGACCGCGGCACCAACTACGCCGTGCGCCTCGGCGAGCAGGCCGCTGCCGAGCTGCTCACGGCCTGACGCGGAAGCGCCGGACGAGCGCTGCGGTCGTCGCCGGCGGCCTACCGACCGAGGTCAAGCTGGCGCGACGAGCACCACCTCGGGGAAGTACGCGCGTACGCGCTTGGGATCCCTGGTGAGCAGCCGGAGGTCGGCTGCCGCCGCATGCGCGCCGATGAAGAAGTCGGGCAGCGGAGTGGTGCGCGGGCCGCCCTGTCGGCGGTAGGCCGAGAACGCGCGTGCCACCAGCCATGACGCCGCCCAGGGAAGCCCCAGTCGCACGAGGCCGACGCCCTGCAACGTGCGCTCCAGGCGATCCTGGCTCGCGAATCCGACCGCCACCTCCGCGTAGATCACCTGATTGATCGCGAGGTTTTCCTGCGCAGCGGCCTTGGCCAGGTGTTCCTCAGACCACTCCCGCCAGGAAGACGGAGCGAGGACATCGAGCAGCACGCTCGAGTCCACGAGGGTGGTCAATCGTCTCCCCGGGTCAAGCGCAGCACTTCGTCCGCTGTGAGGCCGCCGTCGGCTCTGTCACGCAGCCGCGCAACGAGCCGCGAGCCCCCGCCGGTGTGCGCCGCGGGGCGGACGAGAGCGCCGTCGTCGGCGGCCACGACCTCGACCTCCGCGCCAGGTCCCATCGCGTAGCGCTCTCTCAGCTCCTGGGGGATCGTGACTTGGCCCTTGGATGTCATACGCATGTAAGGAGGGTACCAGTCTTACTGGAGCGAATATGCGCCGATGATGCAGTCGCGGCCTCACCAGCCTCAGTACCTC
>JBBQBV010000120.1:0-11415 GCA_038318085.1 Solirubrobacterales bacterium | reverse complement strand
ATCGACCCCACATCCAACCGTTCGATGCGAGAGGCTCTCGACAAGGGTCTGCCGGTGGACAAGCTCCGCTGGTGAGGGTGCTGGACGTCAACGTCGTGATCGCAGCGCACGGCCAGAGCCATGCGCATCACGACCTCGTCCGGCCGTGGTTCGACAGGATGCTCACTGAGGACGCGGCGTTCTCGATTCCGCAGATCGTGTGGGTGGGCTTCATCCGGATCGTGACGAGTCGTCGGGCGATGGCGGCACCCACCCCACTCGAGGACGCCTTCGCATTCCTGCACGCTGTCACCGGGCAGCCGGGTCATGTGGAGCTCGGCCCGGAGGCGCGCCACCTCGCCATCTTCGAGCGCCTCTGCACCGAGTACGACGCCACGGGTGACCTCGTGCCCGACGCCTACCTCGCCGCCCTCGCGATCGAGCATGGCTGCACGCTCGTCTCCCTCGACCGCGACTTCGCGCGCTTCGAGGACCTGCGCTGGGAGCGGCCCGGCTGAGCTTCGGGCGCGAGCCCTTCGGGTCCGAACGGATTCCGTCCGGGCCCGTTCGTACACTGGAGAGTCCGTGCCCCCGTTCAAGCTCGACAGCGTCTACTCGCCCACGGCAGACCAGCCCAAGGCCATCGCCTCCCTCGCGGAGGGGATCGAGGCGGGCGAGCGCTACGGCACGCTGCTCGGCGCCACCGGGACGGGCAAGACCATGACGATGGCCGCGACGATCGAGGCCGTCCAGCGCCCCGCGCTGATCCTCGCCCACAACAAGACGCTCGCCGCCCAGCTGTGCAACGAGTTCCGGACCTACTTCCCATCGAACTCGGTCGAGTACTTCGTCTCCTACTACGACTACTACCAGCCCGAGGCCTACGTCCCGTCGCGGGACCTCTACATCGAGAAGGACTCGGCCATCAACCAGGAGATCGACCGGCTGCGCCACGCCGCCACGGCCTCCCTGTTCGCCCGCCGCGACGTGATCATCGTCGCCTCGGTGTCGGCGATCTTCGGCCTCGGCTCGCCCGAGACCTACAACGCCAACTGCCAGATCCTCGTCAAGGGCGGCCACCAGGACCGCGACGAGCTGCTGCGCAAGCTCGTCTCGCTGCAGTACACCCGCAACGACCAGGCGCTCGGGCGCGGGACGTTCCGCGTGCGCGGCGACACCCTGGAGGTCTTCCCGGCGTACGCGGAGACCGCGTTCCGCGCCTCGTTCTTCGGCGACGAGGTCGAGCGCCTGCAGCACTTCGATCCGCTGACGGGTGAGCTGATCGTGGAGGATCTCGAGCACGTCGCGATCTGGCCGGCCTCGCACTACAACGTCAAGGACGGGTCGATCGAGGCTGCGGTGGAGGAGATCGGGCACGAGCTCAACGCGCGCACGGCCGAGCTCGAGGCCGAGGGAAAGCTGCTCGAGTCCCACCGTCTGCGCCAGCGCACCCAGTACGACATGGAGATGCTGCGCGAGGTCGGGTTCTGCTCGGGCATCGAGAACTACTCGCGCATCCTCGACGGCCGGCCTCCGGGCTCGCGACCGTACTGCCTGATCGACTACTTCCCCGAGGACTTCGTCTGCTTTCTGGACGAGTCGCACCAGACGACGCCCCAGATCGGCGGCATGTACGAGGGCGACCGCTCACGCAAGCAGACGCTCGTCGACTACGGCTTCCGGCTGCCGAGCGCGATGGACAACCGGCCGCAGACGTTCGACGAGTTCTTGTCGATCACCCCGCAGATCGTCTTCGTGTCGGCGACCCCGGGCAAGTACGAGCGCGACCACTCGGCGCGGATCGTCGAGCAGATCGTCCGCCCGACCGGGATCGTGGACCCGGCCGTCGAGGTGCGGGAGACGCGCAACCAGATCGACGACCTGATGAACGAGATCCGCGGCCGCGTGGAGCGCAACGAGCGCACGCTGGTGACGACGCTGACCAAGAAGATGAGCGAGGACCTGACCGACTACCTGCTCGAGATGGGCTTCAAGGTCCGCTACCTGCACTCCGAGGTGGACACGCTCGAGCGCATCCAGATCATCCGCGAGCTGCGCCTCGGCGAGTACGACGTGCTCGTCGGCGTCAACCTGCTGCGCGAGGGGCTGGACCTGCCCGAGGTCTCCCTGGTGGCGATCCTCGACGCCGACAAGGAGGGCTTCCTGCGCGGGGAGACCTCCCTGATCCAGACGATCGGCCGCGCCGCGCGCAACATCGAGGGCAAGGTCGTCATGTACGCCGACAAGGAAACGGCGGCGATGCGCACCGCGCTGGACGAGACGGACCGCCGGCGGGCGATCCAGCTCGCCTACAACGTGGAGCACGGCATCACCGCCGAGACGATCGTCAAGGGCATCTCGGACATCGGCGAGTTCCTCATGGGGGAGGGCAAGGTCCCCCGCAAGCGCGGACGCTCCGCCCGGCGGCGCGAGACCGAGATGACCCCGGAGCAGATCGAGGCCACCCTCGTGGAGCTCGAGGAGGAGATGCTCGCCGCGGCCGAGGACCTGCGCTTCGAGTACGCGGCCAGGCTGCGCGACGAGATCCGCGACATGCGCCGTGAGCTCGACGCCGCGACGTCGTAGGGGCCGTCCCCCCCGGGGGTGGCTGCTGAAAAGTACCTCCTGGGTACATTTCCGCAGCCAGCGAAGGCGTCAGGGGGGCGCCGCCGGCTCGTCGGGGGTCTCGATAGGATCGCTCGGGCGTTGCAGACCGGACCGCTACTCGAGTGGTACGAGCAGGTCAAGCGGCCGCTGCCCTGGCGCGCGACGCGCGACCCGTACGCGATCCTGGTCTCCGAGGTCATGCTCCAGCAGACCCAGGCGGCCCGCGTCGTGCCCTACTACGAGCGTTTCCTCGCGCGCTTCCCGGACGCCGCGTCGCTCGCGGCGGCCGAGCCCGGCGAGGTGCTGCGGCTGTGGAGCGGCCTGGGCTACAACCGGCGGGCGCTGGCGCTGCGGCGCGCCGCCGCCGTGATCGCCGCGCGCGGCTGGCCGGCCGATCTGAGCGAGCTGCCGGGCGTCGGCCCCTACACCGCCGCGGCCGTGGCGAGCTTCGCCCACGGCGCCGAGGTCGCCGCCGTCGACACCAACTGGCGCCGCGTGGTGGCGCGCCACGGCAGCGCGCCCGCGCCGTCGCCCGCGGTCAACCAGGCGATGATGGAGCTCGGCGCCACCGTCTGCTCCGCGCGCCGTCCGCACTGCGCCGCCTGCCCGCTGCGCGCCACCTGCGCCGCCGCGGCCGCCGGCGGACCGCTGATCGCGCCTCGCCGCCGCTCCGCCGGCCGCCCGCGCTTTCAGGACAGCGACCGTTTCCTGCGCGGACGTGTGGTCGCCGCGCTGCTTTCCGGCGAGCCGTTGCCCGGCGGGGCCGAGCGGGTGCTCGACGGCCTCGAGCGCGACGGCCTGCTGGTTCGCGACAAGCAAGGCCACGCGGCGGTGCCGCGCCGGTAGGATGCGGCCTTGAACCACGACTCTGCTGGAGGATCCTCCGTGGCCCTAGACCGTCAGTCCATCGAGAAGCGCGATTTCCCCATCGGCCGCCGCGGCTACGACCCGGATGCCGTAGATGCCCATCTGAGTCTGCTGGCCGACGAGCTGGAGTCGGTTCGACGCGCCTCGCGTCAGCGCGGGGACACCCTCGCCTCCACCGCCTCCGAGCAGGTTCGCCTGATCGTCGAGGCCGCCGAGCAGAGCGCCTCCGACATCGAGCGCGAGGCTGATCTGGAGGCCCGCCGCATCCGCCAGGAATCCCGCGAAGCGGCCGAGAAGGCACGTTCGGAGGCCGGGGCGCAGGCGCGCGAGCACGTGCAGCAGGTCTCCGAGGCCGCCGCCGCCATGCTCGAGCGCGTCGACGCGATGGAGACCGAGCTGCGCGGGCTGCTCGACACCGTGCGCTCCGGCGCCACCCGCGTCGGCTCCGACCTCTCCCTGCTGCAGGCCGCCGTCAGCGACCTGCGTGGCGCGACGGCCCCGGGCTTCGAGCCCGATCTGCCCGCGGGCCGCGTCCCGGCCGCCGACCCGGGCGGCTCCTTCGAGCCGGCGGTGGCCGACCTGGAGGAGCTCGTCGAGGTCGACGTGATCGAGACGGAGATCCTCGAGGTCGCCGACGAGCGCCCCGCCGACGAGGAGGGCGCGCGCCTGATCGCCTTCAACATGGCGCTCAACGGGACTCCGCGGGAGGAGACCGAGGCCTACCTCCAGGAGAACTTCGACCTGCCCAACGCCGGCGGGCTGCTGGACGACGTATACGCGCAGGCCGGGCTCTAAGCCTTGGCGGTGGCCGCGGCGGTCCCGCCCGAGCTGCGGGCTCTGCGCGAACATCAGGCCGAGCTCGTGGATCTCCACGGAGCGATGGCGATGCTCACGTGGGATCAGAACACCTACATGCCGCCCGGCGGCAACGAGGCGCGCGCAGGGCAGCTCGGGACCCTCGAGCGACTCGCCCACGCCCGGCTCGTCGACCCGGCCCTCGACCGCCTGCTCGACGCGTTGGAGCCGTGGGCGGCGGACCAGGACCCCGACGGCGACGACGCCCGGCTGGTGGGCTGGGCGCGCCGCGACCACGACAAGGCCGCGCGCGTGCCGGAGGCGCTGGCCGTCGAGATGGCGACCGAGGCCGCCCGCGGCTACGTCGCGTGGCTCGCGGCCCGGGAGTCCGGCGACTACCGCAGGTTCCGCGACCCGCTGGCGCGCCAGGTCGATCTGCGACGCGAGTACGCGGCGTGCTTCCCCGCCGCCGCGCACCCCTACGACGTCCTGCTCGACGACTTCGAGCCCGGGATGACCCTTGATGACATACGGCCGCTCTTCGACGCGCTCGTCCCGGCGCTCAAGCCGCTGGTCGACGCGGCCGCCGGCGCCGACGTCCCCGCGGTCCTCGACGGCGACTTCCCGGTGGACGCGCAGCGGCGGCTCTTGGTCTCCGTGCTCGTCGATCTCGGGTTCGAGGAGGGCACCTGGCGCCTGGACGACTCGCCGCATCCCTTCGCGCAGTCGCCCGGCCCGGGCGACGTGCGCATCACCACGCGCTACCGCTCAGACGACCTCGGCTACTCGCTCTACAGCGGCCTGCACGAGTTCGGGCACGGGCTCTACGACGCCAACCTGGGCGTCCCGCTGCGGGGGACCACGCTGCACGAGTGCGCGTCGCTGGGCATCCACGAGTCCCAGAGCCGGCTGTGGGAGAACGTGATCGGCCGCGGGCGGCCGTTCAGCGGCTGGCTGCTCGGGCGGTTGCAGCAGCACCTGCCGGAGCGGTACGGCGACATGGACCACGTGACGCTGTACCGCGGGCTCAACGGCGTGCACCGGTCCCTGATCCGCACCGAGGCCGACGAGACGACCTACAACCTGCACATCGCGCTGCGGCTGGAGCTCGAACTGGCGCTGATCGAGAGCCGGCTGGAGGCCGACGAGCTGCCCGCGGCGTGGGCCGAGCAGATGCAGACGCTGCTCGGCGTCGAGGTCCGGTCGGACACCGAGGGCGTCCTGCAGGACGTCCACTGGGCCTCGGGGATGTTCGGCTACTTCCCGACCTACACGCTCGGCAACCTGATGGCCGCGCAGCTGTGGTCGCGGGCGCGCGCAGACCTCGGCGACGTCGACGAGCAGATCGCGAGCGGGGACTTCGCGCCGCTGCGCGAGTGGCTGCGGGTCAACGTCCACCAGCACGGCCGCAAGTACACGCAGCGCGAGCTGCTGCGCCGGGCCACGGGGGAGGAGCTCGGGGTGGAGCCGTTCCTACAGTACCTGCGCGCCAAGCTGCGCGACGCCGGCGTGCTCGCAGACGAGGGCTAGGTCGGTGTCAGGCTGGGCGCCGGGGTGGCGCTGCCGGAGGGCGGGCTCATGCCGGCCGCCTCGTAGGCCTCGTCCTGGTCGACCGTCTCCTTGTCGAGCAGGACGAGGGCGAGGGAGTCGAGCCGCTCGCGGTTTTCGGACAACAGGCGCGTGACGCGGCCGTGCGCGCGATCCACGAGCGCCTTGACAGCCATGTCGACCTGGTGGCGGAGCTGGTCGGAGGTCTCAGCGGCAAGAAACGGGTTCGCGCCGTCGTCGGGCAGCACGTTGACGAACCCGATCTCCTCCGACATGCCCCAGCGGCCGACCATCGCGCGGGCGATCCCGGTGACCTGCTCGATGTCGGACTCGGCGCCCGTGGTGATCGTCTCGAAGATGACCTCCTCCGCCACCCGGCCGCCGTAGGCGACGTCGATCTTGGCCTCGAGCGCCGCGAGGTCGTAGGAGATGCGGTCGTTGTCCGGGGCCGAGAAGGTGACCCCGAGCGCGCGGCCGCGGGGGATGATCGAGACCTTGCGCACCGGGTCGGCGCCGGAGGTCAGCATGCCCACCACCGCGTGCCCGGCCTCGTGGTAGGCCGTCCGGCGGCGGTCCTCCTCGGACATCACCATCTTGCGCGGCGCGCCGAGGATGATCTTCTCGAGGGCGTCGGTGAAGTCCTCGTGCATGACGCTCTTGTGCTCGCGCCGGGCGGCCACGAGCGCGGCCTCGTTGCAGAGGTTGGCGATGTCGGCGCCGACCATCCCCGGCGTGGTGGCCGCGAGGCGCTCGAGCCGGACGTCGGGGTCCAGGGGCAGCGAGCGGGTGTGGACCTTGAAGATCTCCAGGCGGCCCTCGAGGTCCGGCGGCGGGACGGTGACCCGGCGGTCGAAGCGGCCCGGGCGCAGCAGCGCGGAGTCGAGCACCTCCGGGCGGTTCGTGGCGCCGAGGACGATCACCGTGGCGTCGGACTCGAAGCCGTCCATCTCCGTGAGGATCTGGTTGAGCGTCTGCTCGCGCTCGTCGTTGGAGCCCGAGCCGAAGCCCGCGCCGCCGCTGCGCGACCGCCCGACCGCGTCGAGCTCGTCGATGAAGATGATGGCCGGGGCGGCCTCCTTGGCCTGCTTGAAGAGGTCGCGCACGCGCGCGGCGCCGACGCCGACGATCGCCTCGACGAACTCCGAGGCCGAGCTCGAGAAGAAGGGCACGTCCGCCTCGCCCGCGGTGGCGCGCGCGAGCAGGGTCTTGCCCGTGCCGGGCTGGCCGGCGAGCAGGACACCGCGCGGAATGCGGCCGCCGAGGACCTGGTAGCGGTCGGGGTTCTTGAGGAAGTCGACGACCTCGAGCAGCTCGTACTTGGCCTCGTCGATGCCCGCGACGTCGTCGAAGGTGATGCGCTGCTCGCCCTTGTCGACGCGGCGCGCCCGGGAGCGGGCGAAGCTGGCCAGGCCGCCGAGTCCGCCGCCGCTCGCGCCCGCGCGCCGGGCCATGTAGACGAAGAGCCCGACGATCAGGACGACCGGGCCGAAGCCGAGCAGCAGCTGCACGAAGATGTTGCGGCCGGCGCCGATCGGCCGGGCCTCGATGACGACGCCCTTGTCGACCAGCAGCGCCTCCAGCTGGTCGCCGTTGGCGAACTGCGGGATCTCCGTCTCGAAGTTCTTCGCGCTCTCGGTCTTCTTCTCGGGGTTGGCGACGGGCTTTTTGAACTCGCCGGTGACGGTCTGCCCGAGCGGGCTGATGCGCTTGACGTTGCCGGCCTTGACCTGGCCGACGAACGTGGGCGAGTAGGGGACGGTCACCGTCGGCGCCGGCGGGGAGAGCACGTTGAGCAGCAGCCAGTTGAGCGCGAGGGCGCCGACGATGATCAGGAGCAGGCCCGGGCGCGGCATCCGGCGGCCGGGCGGCTTGCCGTCGCCGGCCGGATCCTTGGCCGGCATCCGGGGACGTCGCTCGTGGGGGGCCGGGTGGGGCGCCGGGTCGGGCATCGACAGAGGACCATATCGGCCGCTAGATGCGGGATGGTAAAGAGACGAACGTCCGTTCGCTTCTCTACAGTGGAGCGGAGTTATGAGTCGCCAGTCGGAGATCGTCGTCAGCGGGGCTCGTGAGCACAACCTCAAGGACGTCACGGTCACCCTGCCGCGCGACGCCCTGGTGGTCATCACGGGCCTGTCGGGGTCGGGAAAGTCGTCGCTGGCGTTCGACACGATCTACGCCGAGGGCCAGCGCCGATACGTCGAGTCGCTGAGCGCCTACGCGCGCCAGTTCCTCGGTCAGATGGACAAGCCGGACGTCGACTCGATCGAGGGGTTGTCGCCCGCGATCTCGATCGACCAGAAGACCACGTCGCGCAACCCGCGCTCGACGGTCGGCACGGTCACCGAGATCTACGACTACCTGCGGCTGCTGTGGGCGCGCATCGGCAAGCCCCACTGCTTCAACTGCGGCCGGCCGATTGCGGCCCAGTCGGCCGAGCAGATCATCGACCAGCTGATGGCCTTCGAGGAGGGCACGCGCTTCATGGTGCTCGCCCCGATCGTGCGCGGGCGCAAGGGCGAGTTCCGCGACCAGCTCGAGCACCTGCGCTCGGAGGGCTTCACGCGCGTGAAGGTCGGCGGCGAGCTGCGCCTGCTCGAGGAGGACATCGCCCTCGACAAGAAGTTCAAGCACGACCTCTCGGTGGTGGTGGACCGGCTGATCATGCGGCCGGACGTGCGCAAGCGCCTCGCGGACTCCGTGGAGACCGCGGTGCAGCTCGCCGACGGCATCCTCGACGTCGAGTTAGTGAATTCGGCCCACCCACCCGAGATACGGACCTATTCGGAGCGCTTCGCCTGCCTGCACTGCGGCATCTCGATGCCCGACCTCGAACCGCGCTCGTTCTCCTTCAACTCGCCGCACGGCGCGTGCCCGCGCTGCACCGGCCTGGGCTCGCAGATGGAGATCGACCCGGAGCTGGTGGTGCCCGACCCGTCGCTGTCGATCAGCGAGGGCGCGATCCTGCCGTGGTCCTCGGGCCACACCGCCTACTACGACCAGCTGATCACGGGGATCGCCGAGCGCTACGAGATCTCGCTGGAGGCCCCGTGGCAGGCCCTGCCCGAGGACCAGCGCAACCTCTTTCTCTACGGCACCGACGACGACAAGATCTACGTCTCCTACCGCAACCGGATGGGACGTCGGCGCTCGTACATGACGACCTTCGAGGGCATCGTCTCAAACCTCGAGCGTCGCTACAAGGAGACGGACTCCGACTACTCGCGCGAGCGCATCGAGGAGTACATGACGATGCGGCCGTGCCCGGAGTGCAAGGGCTCGCGGCTGCGGCCGGAGTCACGCGCGGTGACGGTCGATGGGCTGGCGATCCACGAGTTCAGCCGGCTCTCGGCGCAGCGCGCCATCAGCTGGGTCGAGGGGCTGACGCTGTCGGACGCCGATCGGGCGATCGCGCGCCTGATCCTGCGCGAGATCGACGAGCGCCTGCGCTTCTTGGACAACGTCGGCGTCGGCTACCTGTCGATGGACCGCGCGGCGGCGACGCTGTCGGGCGGCGAGGCGCAGCGGATCCGCCTGGCGACGCAGATCGGCTCCTCGCTGGTCGGGGTGCTCTACATCCTCGACGAGCCGTCGATCGGGTTACATCAGAAGGACAACGCGCGGCTGATCGCCACGCTCGTGCGCCTGCGCGACCTCGGCAACACCGTGCTCGTGGTCGAGCACGACGAGGGCACGATGCGCGCGGCCGACCACGTCGTCGACATGGGGCCGGGGGCCGGCGAGCACGGCGGCTACGTCGTGGCCGAGGGCACGGCGGAGGAGATCATGCGCGTACCCGAGTCGGCCACGGGCCAGTTCCTGTCGGGCGTGCGACGGATCGAGGTGCCGGCCAGGCGCCGCACGCCGTCGGGCTACGTGGAGATCGAGGGCGCCACCCAGCACAACCTCAAGCGCGTCAACGTCAAGGTCCCGCTGGGCGTCTTCTGCTGCGTGACCGGCGTGTCGGGATCTGGCAAGTCGACGCTGGTCAACGAGGTCCTCTACAAGGCCGTCGCGAACCGGCTGCACCGGGCCAAGCTGCGCCCAGGCGCGCACAGGAGGGTATCGGGCCTGGACCAGCTCGACAAGATCATCTCGGTCGACCAGTCGCCGATCGGCCGCACGCCGCGCTCGAACCCGGCCACCTACATCGGGCTCTTCGACCAGATCCGGGAGCTCTTCACCAAGACCCAGGAGGCCAGGGCGCGCGGCTACAAGCCGGGCCGCTTCTCCTTCAACGTCAAGGGCGGGCGCTGCGAGGTCTGTCGGGGCGACGGGCAGATCAAGATCGAGATGCACTTCCTGCCCGACGTCTACGTGCCCTGCGAGCAGTGCCACGGCAAGCGCTACAACAAGGAGACGCTCGACATCCGCTTCAAGGGCAGGAACATCGCCGACGTG
This sequence comes from Solirubrobacterales bacterium, assembly GCA_038318085.1. Lineage (GTDB taxonomy): Bacteria > Actinomycetota > Thermoleophilia > Solirubrobacterales > Solirubrobacteraceae > DATLGB01. Next base: position 1,218 of record JBBQBV010000120.1, on the reverse strand, counting down.
CTCGAGATGCCGATCGAGGAGGCGCTGCGGTTCTTCGAGCACATCCCGAAGATCAGGCGCCGGCTGCAGACGCTCTACGACGTCGGCCTCGGCTACATGCGGCTGGGCCAGCCGGCCACGACCCTGTCCGGCGGCGAGGCGCAGCGCGTCAAGCTCGCCTCCGAGCTGTCGAAGGTGGCGACGGGCCAGACGCTCTACATCCTCGACGAGCCCACCACCGGCCTGCACTTCGCCGACATCGAAAAGCTGCTCGAGGTGCTGCAGCGGCTCGTCGACGCGGGCCACTCCGTCGTCGTGATCGAGCATAACCTCGACGTGATCAAGACCGCCGACCGCCTCATCGACATGGGTCCGGAGGGCGGCGAGGAGGGTGGCGTGCTGATGGCCACCGGCACGCCCGAGCAGGTCGCTGCGGTCGAAGACTCCTACACGGGGCAGTTCCTGCGCGACCTCGGCCTCGTCACCCCCGCCGCCCGCCCGGCCCGCGGCGGCCGCGGCCGCGCGCGGGCCAAGGAGAAGGTCGCGGCGTAGGGTCGCTGCCGGGACGCTCAGCCGCCGAAGCGGTGCTGCAACGCCTGGACATTCGCCACGTACTGGCGCGTCTCGGGCAGGATGCCGTGGTCGCGGACAGAGGCCAGGCCCTGGTAGTAGCCCGCGACGGCGGTGGCCTGGTCGCCGCCCGTCTGGGCGAGCAGCTGCTTGAGGTACAGCGAGCCGGCGCGGACGTTGTCGGTGGCGGACGTCGGGTCGAGCCGGGTCGAGGCCAGGTTGTCCTGGATCCACGTCCACGTGCCCGGCATGACCTGCATCACGCCGCGCGCGTTGGCCGAGGAGACCATCGCGTTGTTGAAGCCGCTCTCCTGGTAGGCCACGGCGGCGGCCAGCGAGCCGGGCACGCCGTGCTGGGCCGCGATCGAGGACACCGTCCCGGAGTTCAGGCGCGCCGTCGTGGGCTCGGGCCCGGCGGCGGGGACGACCGGCGCGGGCGCCGGCTGGGAGGCGCGCGGCGGCGTGGGCGAGCCCGTCGGCAGCTTGATGATGGTCCCGGCGAGCAGCGGGGCGGAGGCGCTGAGGCCGTTCATGGCCGCGATCTGCGCCGCGGGCACGCGGGCGACCGCTGCGAGCCCGGAGAGCGTGTCGCCCCAGCGGACCGTGTAGGCGCCCAGCGCCGGGGGCGCGGCGGACGGGGTGCTCGCGACCCGGGCGGAGCTGACCGGC
>JBBQBV010000119.1:0-11464 GCA_038318085.1 Solirubrobacterales bacterium | reverse complement strand
GTCCATGTCGATCGAGTACTTGGCCGAGTAGTAGGCGATCGGGAAGGACGTGAGGAAGATGACCACCGCGGCGAGCAGGATCGCGACCAGCGCGTTGGAGAACCCGAAGGTGATCGCGATCGAGGCCCCGATCGCGAAATCGGCCAGGTAGGCGATGCCGCCCAGGGCAGCGGTGGCGACGGTGTATTCGCTCCAGCGGCGGAACGTGCTCGGGGCGTAGCGCAGCGAATAGTCCTCGAGCGTCGGGTCGTCGACGAGTCGCTTGAATCTGCTCTTGACCCGTGCCGCGGGCGCTGCAGTGCTGGTGGCCATGAAGCCTCCTGGTCGTCCTGCATCGTGTCGCGGCGATTCGCGGCACGCTCGTCGAGGACGCGAACGCTAAGCGCGGCGACCTGGCCGCGAAATGGCCCAGGGGTAGGACGTCGCACCGGCGTTTAGGACAGAAGTCCAACACCCCCGGCAGGGCCCGCTCGGCGAGATCAGGCGGCCGTCAGCGTGGCGTGGCGCGCGCACTCGAGGCGGCGCTGACATCGGCTGAAGGTGCGGCATGCGAGCGGATCCGCTCGCGTTCGAGGTCCCCGACGCTCGCCGCCAGTGCGCGCAGCGCCGCCAGCCCGCGCGGACGCTCGAGCTCGAACTCCGACCGCAGCGCTCGACCGTCGCGGCGGCGGCGTGACCCGGCCAGGCGCCAGCGCGTCAGAGGCCCGACTGGATGTGAGGAGACTCCCATCATGCATCGCTTCGGATCGGTATGGCCGAGCGTACAAGAACCGGATGCCGTGACTGGACGTATGTCGATGCCCGGATGGCGAGCTTGCGAGGGGTGGGGAGGTGCGGTAAAAGCGAGCCGGTGCGGCTGACGCCTTCCGACCAGGAGAAGCTTCTGCTGGCCGTCGCGGGCATGGTCGCGCGCGACCGCCTCGCGCGCGGGGTGCTGCTCAACCATCCCGAGGCCGTCGCCCTGCTGTCGACCTGGGTCATCGAGCGGGCGCGCGAGGGCGCGACCGTCGAGGGGCTCATGCGCCACGGCCGTGCGGTGCTCACGCGCGAGCAGCTGATGGAGGGTGTCCCCGAGCTGCTCCACGACGTCCAGGTCGAGGCGACCTTCCCGGACGGGCGCAAGCTCGTCACGATCCACGACCCCGTCCCGTGATCCCGGGCGAGGTGCGCACGGCTCCCGGGAACATCGAGCTGGCCGCGGGCCGCGAGCGCCGGAGCCTGCGCGTGGTCAACACCGGCGACCGCCCGATCCAGGTGGGCTCGCACTTTCACTTCCCCGTGGTCAATCCGGCCCTGAGCTTCGATCGCGCCGCCGCCGAGGGCTTCCGGCTGGACATCCCCGCCGGGACCTCGGTCCGCTTCGAGCCCGGCGTCGAGCGCGAGGTGGCGCTCGTCGCGCTGGCGGGCGCGCGGCACGTCCCGGGCCTGCAGATCCGCGGGTCGGCGTGAGCGAGATCAGCCGCGAGCGCTACGCCTCGCTGTACGGGCCGACGGTCGGTGACCGCGTGCGGCTCGCCGACACGGACCTGTGGATCGAGGTCGAGTACGACGCCTGCGTTGGAGGGGAGGAGGCGGTCTTCGGCGGCGGTAAGACGATCCGCGAGTCGATGGCGCAGGGGACGGCGACGCGGGCCGAAGGCGCTCCGGACACCGTCATCACCAACGCGCTGGTCCTCGATCACCGCGGGGTCGTCAAGGCCGACGTCGGGATCCGCGACGGCCGGATCAGCGCGCTGGGCAAGGCCGGCAACCCCGACGTCATGGACGGGGTGCACCCCCAGCTCCGGATCGGCCCCTGCACCGACATCATCGCCGGAGAGGGGCGCATCCTCACGCCCGGCGGCGTCGACTGCCACGTGCACTTCATCACCCCGAGCCTCGTGCCGGAGGCGCTCGCCAGCGGCATCACGACGCTCGTCGGCGGCGGGACCGGCCCCAGCGAGGGCACCCGGGCCACGACGGTCACGCCCGGGGCTCCGTCGCTGGCGCTGATGCACCGAGCGCTCGACGGCCAGCCCGTGAACGTGCTGCTGCTCGGCAAGGGCAACACCATCAGCCAGGAGGCGCTGGACGAGCAGCTGCGTGCCGGTGCCGGCGGCTTCAAGCTGCACGAGGACTGGGGGTCGACGCCGGCGGCGATCGACGCGTGCCTGCGCGCCGCCGACCGCGGAGGCGTCCAGGTCGCCATCCACACGGACACCCTCAACGAGGCGGGCTACCTCGAGTCGACCGTCGCGGCGATCGCCGGCCGGACGATCCACGCCTACCACACCGAGGGCGCGGGCGGCGGCCACGCGCCGGACATCATCGCGATCGCCGGTGAGCCCCACGTCCTGCCTTCCTCGACGAACCCGACGCGCCCGCACACGGTCAACACGGTGGCCGAGCATCTGGACATGCTGATGGTCTGCCATCACCTCAACCCGCGCATCCCGGAGGATCTCGCCTTCGCCGAGAGCCGGATACGCGCGGGAACGATCGCCGCCGAGGACGTCCTGCACGACCTCGGGGCGATCAGCATGATCGGCTCGGACGCGCAGGCCATGGGCCGCGTCGGGGAGACCATCGTCCGCACGTGGCAGACCGCACACGTGATGAAGCGGCGGCGGGGACAGCTCGAGGCGGGCGAGCGGGCGGACAACCTGCGCGCCCGTCGCTACGTCGCGAAGTACACGATCTGCCCGGCGGTCGCCCACGGCATCGCGGGGCTCGTGGGGTCCGTCGAGGTGGGCAAGCTCGCCGACCTGTGCCTCTGGGAGCCCGCCTTCTTCGGGGTCCGCCCGCACGTCGTCCTCAAGGGCGGCGCGATCGCCTGGGCGCAGATCGGAGACGCCAACGCCTCCATCCCGACGCCGCAGCCCGTGTTCGGGCGCCCGATGTTCGCCGCCGCGGAGGCGGTCGCCGGCCACCACTCCGTCTCGTGGGTCGCGCCCGCGGCGCTCGAGGACGGAATCGTCGAGCGCCTTGGGCTCCGCCGCCCCCTGCTGGCCGTCGACGGCGTGCGGGCGCTCACCAAGGCCGACCTGCCCAACAACGACGCGCTGCCGGACATCCGTGTGGACGCGGCGGCGTTCACCGTCACGATCGACGGTGAGCTGATCGAGCCGGAGCCCGCCTCCGTGCTGCCTATGGCCCAGCGCTACAACCTCTTTTGAGATGGCGGTGTCGCTCAGCGCCCTGCTGCTCGCCGACGCCCGGACCCCGACGGGCGGCTACGCGCACTCCGGCGGCCTGGAGGCGGCCGTCGCGGCGGGCCTGGCGCCCGCCGACGTGCCCGCCCTGATGCGCGGGCGCCTGCACACAGTCGGCTTCACCGAGGCTGCGCTGACCGCCGCGGCCGTGCGCGCGGCGACGGCCGGCGACCTCGACGCCCTGCTCGTGCTCGACGACGAGGCGGCCGCCCGCTGCCCAAGCCCGGCGCTGCGACGGGCCGCCTGCACGCTGGGCCGGTCGCTGCTGCGGACCGCCATCGTGCTCTGGCCGGCCGATCCGATCCTGCCGGCCTACCGCAGCGCCTCCGCCACCACCCCGCGGCCTGTCGCCCTCGGCGTGGCGGGCGCTGCCGGGGGCCTGTCTGGAGTCGACGCGGCGCTGGTGGCCCTCTACGAGGACGCCGCCACCGTCGCCGCCGCGGCGGTCAAGCTGTTGCCTGTCGACGCCGCCGCGGCGAGTGCCTGGCTCGCCGCCCAGGCCGCAGAGCTCGAACAGCTCGCCCGGCGCGCCGCCCGGCCCTGCGCCCCCGCGGAGCTGCCGAGCGCGGCCGCCCCGCTGCTCGACCTGCGCTCCCTGACGCACGACAAGGAGCTGACGAGGCTCTTTGCCAGCTGACCGTCATCCCGTCTCGCCCGTCCGCGCGCTGCGCGTGGGAGTCGGCGGACCCGTCGGCACCGGCAAGAGCTCGCTGATCGCCGAGGTGTGTCGTGTGCTCAGCGGACGGCTGCGGATCGGCGTCGTCACGAACGACATCTACACGACCGAGGACGCCGAGCTCCTCCGTTCCACGGGGGTGCTCCCGCCCGAGCGCATCGTCGCGGTGCAGACCGGGTGCTGTCCGCACACCGCCATCCGCGACGACGTCACCCACAACCTCGAGGCCGTCGAGGCCCTCGAGGCGGCGCACGGCCCGCTCGACCTGGTCCTGGTCGAGAGCGGCGGCGACAACCTCACGGCGGTCTTCGGCCCCGCCCTCGCCGACGTCCAGATCTTCGTGCTCGACTGCGCGGGCGGCGACGACGTCCCCCGCAAGGGCGGCCCCGGGATCACCCGCTCGGACCTGCTGGTGATCAACAAGACCGACCTCGCCCCGCTGGTCGGCGCGGACGTGGGCGTCATGCTCGAGGGCGCGCGCGGCCATCGCGGAGCGCTGCCCGTCCTGCCGATCAGCTTGCGTGAGGGGGGCGCCCAGCGGGTCGCGGACTGGCTCGAGCTCCGGCTCGCCGACTTCCGCGCCGGCCACTTGCGGAGCTCCGACGTCGGTCCTGCGGTGCCCCACGGGCACGCGCATTGACAGCGGCGGCCCGCATCGCCGTCGAGCGTCGTGGCGGGGCCAGCATCATCGCCGAGCTGGCCGGCTGCGACCCGGTCGGCCTGCGGCCGCTGGCGCCGATCGGCGCGCTGGCACGTGTCGCGGTCGTCCAGACGAGTGCGTGCCTGGTCGCCGGTGACGACGTGGCGACAGAGGTCCGGGTCGGCCCCGGGGCGAGCCTCGAGATCGTCGAGCTCTCCGCGACGCTGGCCCATCCCGTCCCCGCGGCCCGGCCTTCAATCCGGCAGGTGATGCGGGTGGACGTGGGCGCCGGCGGACGGCTGCTGTGGCTCGCGCAGCCGCTCGTGCTCGCCGCCCACACGCGCCTGCAGCGGCGCCTGGACGTCGCCACCGCGACGGGCGCGCGCGTCCTGCTGCGGGACACGGTGGTCTTCGGTCGCCACGACGAGGGGCCCGGGGCGGCTACGACACGGGTGCGGATCACCCGCGACGGCGGCGCCGTGCTCGACGACGCCGTCGCCACCGCGGACCAGGCCGTGCTGCGCTCGCCGGCGGTCGCCGGGGCGGCGCGCGTGCTCGCGTCGCTCACCCTCGTCGGCGTCGGCGCGCCCGAGCCGCTGCCCACCGGAGCGCTCCGCCTCGGGGCGCAGGACACGACGCTGCGCTGCCTCGGCCCCGAAGCCGTCGCCGTCGCGGCACGGCTCGCGACGGTCGAGACCGAATGGCACCGAGCCCTTCTGGGAGCCGGCGCTCATCAGCGTCGCTGAGGGGACGACCTCGTTGACGAAGCCGGCGCCGCCAACGGGAATCCGCAGGAGACGGCGACGTTCGCCGCGCGGAGTCTCCCTGGCGGCGGCTTGACGCGCCGACGCGGGGGCGCTGGACCGCCTCGTGTCGAAGCTGCGCAGCAAGCCCGAGGTCGCCTTTGTCAGCCCGCCCCAGGTCAACCGGGCGGGGGATGCCGCGCTGCTCACGCTCCTGCCCGCGAGCGCGCCGCAGAGCAAGGCGACCGAAGACCTGGTCGACCACCTGCGCGACGACGTGCTGCCCGCGCAGCTCGCGGGCACCGGGGTGGACGTGAAGGTGGGCGGGGGTCACGGCCGCGTTTCTCGACCAGTCGCAGCTGACCACGGCGCGGCTGCCCGTGTTCATCGCGTCGGTGGTCGGGCTCTCGTTCCTGCTTCTGCTGGTCACGTTCCGCTCGCCGGTGATCGCGCTGAAGGCGGGGCTGATGAACCTGCTGTCTGCCGCGGTTTGACCCTGGGAGCGCGCGCCGGCGCCGGCCCCCGGGCAGGGGCGATGATCAGCCGGACTTGGGCGCGTAGCGGTGGTGGAGGTCCAGCGCGTTGCCCGCCGGGTCGAGGAAGATCGCCTGGTGGCAGACGCCGCTGTCCATGGTCTCGGTCACGAAGGCGACGCCCTGCGCCTCGAGATGCTCACGCGCAGCCGCCACGTCCTCGACCTGCAGCGCGATCGGCAGGCCGTGGGGGCGGAACTCCTGGCCGAACGCGGTCGGATCCATAACGGCGAGCGTGAGGTTGCCGGCCTGAAACTCGGCGGCCGGCATGTCACCCCACCGCTTGACGAACGGCAGGCCGAGCACGGTCTCGTAGAAGTGCATCGACGCCTCGAAGTCCTGGGCCGGGATGGTGACGAAGTCGACGGCCGCGATAGAAAACGCGGGACTGCTGGTGGTCATCGTGTGGCTCCCTGGTGGGCGGAAGGGCGGAGCTGGCGCTCGTATTGGAAGCTACACATCCCGGGCCGTTCGAAAACCCCGGTTGCTTGGGGACCGCGTCAGGGCGTGACGCCGCGCAGGGTCCCGAGGCGACGGCTGGCCAGCCAGGCATGCCCGGCGCCATAGGCGACGCCGTCGCCCTCGGGGCTGTCCTGCTCCGGGGTGACGCGACCGAGAAACTGGGCCCGACCCACGAGGTCGCGGTGCGTGGGGTCGATGCGGCGCAGGCTGCCGTCTCCTTCGTGGGAGACCCAGAGGAAGCCACCGCCGAGGGCGAGCGTCCACGGTCGCACACCAACAGGGAACTGCCTTGGATCGAGCACGTGGGTGCGGGGATCGATCCGGGCGACGCGGTTCTCGCCCGTCAGGGACACCCAGATGCCGGTGCTGTCCACGACGACGTCCGTGGGGTTGACGCCGACCTGGATTCTGCGTCCCACGCGGAGGGTGTCGCGATTGATGGGCCGTACCGAGCCGTCGTCGTCGCTCGTGACCCAGACGTTGCGGTCGCCGGGTCCGACGCCCAGCCCGAGGGGGTGCTTGCCGACGGTGATCTGCCGCACCTTCCCGGTGCCGGGATCGATGCGCGCCACCGTGGAAGGCCTGCCGGAGTCATCAGTGCACCAGCAGTTGGCGACCCAGACGATCCCGTCTCCGTCGACGGCGATGTCGCTCGGCTCGTGGCCCACGTGGCGGACGGTCGTGACCTCGCGGCGGCCGCTCGGGTCGATCACGGAGACGTCGTCTGAGCTGGCGTTCGCGACCCAGATCCTGCCGGCGCCCGCGGCGACCGCCACGGGGTAGGTACCGACCTTGAACAGGTCGGGGGTGGCTCGCGGCTTGGCGGGGTTGACTCGCGCGACGGCGTTCTTCTCGCTGAGCGGGACCCACACGGCGCCGTTGCCGACGGCCGGGCGCCCGGGCAGGCCGCCGAGCCGCACCGGTCGGACGATCGCGCGATCACCGCTGCCGCCGGCCTGCGTGATCGCCACGCCGACTGCGATCGCGAGGGCCGCCAGCGCGATCGCCCGGACCCTGGTCTGCCGCCGCCCGCGCAGCGACCCCATCAGCCGCTCGGCACGACCCGCCAGGACCCCACGAGTGCCCGTCGGTAGGGGGGCCTTGGCGGAGACGCTCTCGACGATCTCGCCCAGGCGGTCCACGTCGTATCGCCAGCGCTCGTCGCTGAGCTCCAGGGCGTTGCGGCCGGCGAGCGGCTTGAGGTCGTCGGGCAGCTGCTCGGCGGCGGGCATCGTCGCCTTCTCCACCAGCACGGGGATCACGCGCAGGCCGCTGCGACGCAGCCCGGCGGCGATCTCCAGGCGCACGAGGTCGGCCGGGTCGTCCAGTCGACGCCGCCCATGCGCGTCGGCGATCTCGAGCCAGTCGTCGCCGATCAGCACGATCAAGAGATGGCAGGCGCCGACGGCCTCCTCGATGCGCTGGCTGAAGTCCGCGCCGGGCTCGATCGCGTCGATGTCGATGAACACGGCGGCGTCGCCGAGGCGCGCGACCAGCGAGTCGTACAGACGGCCGGCGTGACCGGCGCAGTCGTCCCTGCGGTAGTTGATGAACACGCCGGCCATGGGAAGGCGGCCGCCCGCCTCAGTCGACGACGTGCTGAACCATCGTCTCGGGCGCGGGAGGGACCCTCGGGCTCGCGAACAGGCGGCGATCCTCAGTGCGCAGCGCCGTCGTGACCTGCATGAAATCGACCCTAGACCGGGTGTGCAGCGATGTCCAGTCATCCTGATAGTATGTACGCATACTGTCTACCTCAGGAGCGACACCGATGGTCTGGACGTTCGAGCACACCGAGCGCACGCCCGCCTCTCCGCAGAGCGTCTGGGCGCTGTGGAGCGACGTGACGAGTTGGCCGGTCTGGGACGAGGGCGTCGAGTGGGTGACCCTCGACGGGTCGTTCGCGGACGGCACCACGGGCACGCTGAAGCCGGCGGGCGGACCGAAGGTGCGCTTCCAGCTCACCGAGGTGCGGCCGGCAGAGGGGTTTTCCGACGTGACGAGGCTGCCGCTCTGCCGGATGTGCTTCGAGCATGCGGCGGTCCGCGAGGGCGACCTGACCCGCGTGACCCACCGCGTCACGATCACCGGCCCGGCGACCCCCGTCTTCTCGCGGGTCATCGGTCGCGGCATCGCGAAGGGCCTGCCCGAGACCGTCAGGACGCTGGTCCGCATGGTGGCTGAGCGCGAGCCGGCGATGGCTGCGCGGTGAACGATCGCGACGAGCAGCGAGGCCCGGGGCAGAGCCCGGGCTTTCTGCTGTGGCAGGTCACGAACCGCTGGCAGCGCAGCCTCGTCGCATCGCTCAGGCCGCTGGGCCTCACGCACGTCCAGTTCGTCCTCCTCGCCTCCGTGTGGTGGCTGTCGCGCAACGGCCACGCCATCCCGACCCAGCGCCAGGTCGCCGACCACGCGGGGACGGACCCGATGATGACCTCCCAGGTCCTGCGCACGCTTGAACGCCGGGGGCTCGTCGGTCGGGCCCGCGACCCGAGGGATCGCCGCGCGTGGCGCATCGCCCGCACCGCGACGGGCGCTCGGCTTGCCGAGCAGGCCATCGCGGTGGTCGAGGCCGCCGACCGGGCCTTCTTCGCCGACGCCGAGCCGGCGGAGCTGATGCGCACGCTGCGATCGCTCATTCGGGCGCCGGGGCCGGGCGTTTTCGACGGGCCGCCGTCGCCACGTGTCGTGGCGTGAATCGCGTCCTAGCGCGAGTGTGCCTGCGCCGCGAGGCCGGCGACGAGCACGTCGAGGCCGAACTCGAAGCGCTCGTCGCCGACGTCGCGCGTCAGCGGACCGACCATGGCCGTCAGGTTGGGATACCGATCGGTGGGAAGCGAGGCGAAGCGATCGCGGACCCCGGCGATGTAGGCCTCGAAGTCCATCCCGGACAACGTCGTCATGAAGAGGCCTTCCTCGAACGCGATCGCGGTGGCGTAGAGCGGCAGCAGGTCGCAGACGTACGCACAGACCTGGTCCGGAAGGCCGGCGCCGCGCAGGATGCCGAGCAGCCACTCGGTCGCGGCGAGGGCGTTGGGCCCGGTCGGGATGACGCCCATGCTCGCGCGGGCGAGATCGCGATGGTTGGTCAACGCACGGCGACCGAGGCGTACGAAGTCCTTCACGAGATCCTGCCACGGGGCGGAGTGGGCAGCCGGGAGCTCGAACTCGCCGATCGCGTTGCGGTCGACGAGGATCGCGAGCAGATCGTCCTTGTCGTCAACGTAATCGTAGAGCGAGGCCGGCCCGGTCCCGAGCGCCTCGGCGACCCGGCGCATGCTGAGGGCGTCCAAGTCCTCGGCGTCGACGACATGTACGGGCGGCGCAGGATGTTCTTGATCGGCTCCGCGGGCTTCACCGCCGCCTCCGTGCTGTGCGGCCTGGCCGCGACCCCCGAGATGCTGATCGCGACGCGCGTGCTCCAAGGCGCGTTCGGCGCGCTGCTGATCCCGCAGGGCTTCGGGATCATCAAGCAGGCGTTTCCGCCGTCCGAGCTCGGCAAGGCGTTCGGCCTGTTCGGGCCTGTCCTGGGCATGGCCGCGCTGGCGGCGCCGATCCTCGGCGGGAGCCTCGTCGACGGTGACATCCTCGGCACGGGCTGGCGGATGATCTTCTTGTCAACCTGCCGCTCGGCGGGCTCGCGTTGCTTGGAGCCGTCCGCGTCCTGCCCGAGTCCCGCGCGGCGGCCCGGGTGCGGCTGGACATCGTTGGCATGGCGCTCACCGCCGCCGCCTTCGGGCTGCTCATGTACCCGCTGATCCAGGGACGCGAGCTGGGCTGGCCGGCCTGGACCTACGCGTCGATGGCCGGGGGCGTGATGCTGCTGGTCGTCTTCGCGCTGTACGAGCGGGCGCGTGACCGCGCCGGGCGCGACCCGCTGGTGCTGCCGTCGCTGTTCCGCCGCCGCGCCTTCTCCGGGGGAATGGTGCTGGGCCTCGTCTGGTTCACCGGCATCATGGGCCTGCTGCTCGTCTTCACGCTGTACCTGCAGATCGGGCTCGGCTACTCGGCGATCCACGCCGGCCTCACGCTGATCCCGTTCTCCCTGTTCACGGCGGTCGGCGCCGGACTCTCCGGCGGGCTGCTGGGGCCCAAGTACGGACGTCCGGTCCTCACCGGCGGGATCCTCGTGATGCTCGCGGGCACGGTCGTGATGCTGATCACGTTCCACGCCGCCGGGCGCGGCCTGACGAGCCTCGACGTCGCGCCGGCCCAGGCGCTGCTCGGCCTCGGGTTCGGCCTCTTCATCGCACCGTTCTTCGACACCGTCCTGGCGGCGGTCGCCGACGACGAGGTGGGCTCGGCCTCGGGCACGCTCAACGCCGTACAGCAGCTCGGGGGCGCGCTCGGCGCCGCGGCGCTGGGGACGCTGTTCTTCTCGACGGTGAGCGCGCACGGGTTCGTCGTCGCCCACGAGCATGTCCTGTGGCTCGTGACCGCGATCCTCGTCGCGTCAGTCGCACTCTCCTTCCGGCTCCCGCGCTGGGCGCGCGAGCCGGTGTACTAAAAGCCGGGCGGGTGCCGCACGGCGTAGCCGGCGGACCTCCGGCGGCGCGCGCTCCAGCGCGTCCCGGTCTCCGACCGGCCCGTCGTGTCGAAGCGGCGGCCGGCGACCATCAGGTAGACGTGGTCGTGGTTCGCGTAGATCGTGATCCAGCGACCGCGGCCCCGTGCGCCGTAGGTCATGAAGCCCGACGAGGTCAGGGCGCCGCGCAGCAGCCCGGCCCCGTGCAGCGCGTAGGAGACCGAGCCCGAGCAGTCGTAGCCCTTGTCGTTCCAGCGCCGGTGCCCGCCGCCCCACTTGTAGGGCTTGGCTGCGATGCGGTCGCCCGCGCGGATGACCCGGCGCACGGTGCCCGGGAGGCTGCGTCTGCCGCTGCGACGCCGCAGCACGGTCTTGATCTCCGGGTGGCCGAGCGCGGCCCAGGTCGCCGGGCCGACGATGCCGTCGGGCGTGAGGCCGTGGGCGCGCTGGAAGCGCAGGACCGCGGCCTTCGTCGCCGGTCCGAACATGCCGTCGACGGCGACGCCCAGCGCTCCCTGGAGCGTTCGCACGGCTCCGCGGCCGCGGCGGGCGCGGACCTTGCGGGCGCCGCCGGTGCGGATCGCCGCCCACGTGGCGGGGCCCACGATGCCGTCGGGAGCGAGGTCGTGAGCGCGCTGGAAGCGCTTGACGGCGCGCCTGGTCGCCGGGTCGAAGATTCCGTCGCTGGGCAGCC
>JBBQBV010000118.1:0-11594 GCA_038318085.1 Solirubrobacterales bacterium | reverse complement strand
CGAGGTCCACCGGAGACCCGGGTTGGTATCCCTGGGCGGTGACCGTCACCCGCGTACCCCTCGGGCCGCTCTGAGGATCCAAGGTCATGGAGGCCGAGGGGCCACACGCCCACGCCACGGATGCGAGCGTCAGCGCGCATGCGGCTGACGCCAACAGCACCAGCACGACCTTCTTGTCCATCAACCCTCGGCTCATCCTGGCCATTCCCAGAACCCCCTGGACCCCACTATCGCTGCACTCGGTGGACGGCGACGCTGCCCTGCGTGCGACCGTAGCACTCAATCCTGCCGCCCGCCACCGACCCGGCGGGCGTCCGCCGCGGTTGACTGCCGCGCTCGGGCGCGGATAGTGTCGCGGCAACGACGAACAGGAGGCTGACGGTGCAGACCTATGTGATTCTGCGACGCAACGGGTGGGGTTCGGGGGCTGAGCTCGAGGAGGCCGCCGGCCGCTCGAAGCAGGTCGGAGACGAGGAGATGCCGGCTGACATCCGGTGGATTCGCAGTTACGTGCTCGACGAGGGCGCGGGCAAGGTCGGGACCGTCTGCATCTATCAGGCGAGCAGCCCCGAGGCGATCCGTGAGCACGCACAGCGCGCTGATCTGCCGGCCGACGAGATCATTCCCGTCGCCGACACGGTGTTCGTGCGTCCTGATCCCGAGCCCGCGACCGCGTAGCCGGGCGTCTTCAGGCCGAACCCCGGGCAGTGCGGGTGGCGGCAGCGTCCGCAGGCGCCGCCGTCACCGCACCGCTCCCCGGGGACGCGTCGTCCCCGGGGAGCGGCGGGCGGATGCCCGCGCGCTACGCGACCGGGCGGAACGTGTTGAGGTCCGGGTCCGTAGGCGTGGTGTGCCGCACCTTGGAGAAGTCGTAGAAGCGGCCGGGCATCGCCCCCTCCGTGCCGAAGCCGAAGCCCGCGGCCTGCAGCTGGGCGGCGGCCTCGAGGACGTTCGTGAAGCCGCGTTGGCCGCGGTTGGGCGCGTCCGGCGCCATCTCCTTCTGGCTGAACTTCATGAATACGCGGTCGTTGCCGAGCTTGCCGAGCGACTGGCGAGCCAGCGCGCGGTGCACGGCCTCGACGCCCATGAACTCGGCCGCGTAGGTGGCGAGCACGCCGTTGCCCGCGTTGCCGAAGGTGCGCGTCGCGATCAGGTAGGCGTTGATGAAGATCTGGTCGCCGACCTCGAGCGTGCTGAGAAGGCCGGTCGGGCTGGCGAAGACGGCGTCCGGGACCCAGATCTTGGTCGCGATCGGCACCCCGCCGAAGCTCTGGAGGACCTCGTAGTGCACGAGCTCCTCGCGAGCGGCCGCGCGGACGTTGCGCCGCGTGACGGCGTCGAGGCCATCGATGCGGGAGCCGACGGTGTTGACGATCGTCGCCAGCACCTCGGCGGTGGCGGCGACGTTGAGGATGGTCTGGGTGTCGTTCGCATCCGCCGAAGCCGTGGCCGCGAACGGGAGGCTCAGGAGGCCGAGGGAGCCGAGCGTGGCGGCGGTGCCCTTGACGAGACGGCGGCGCGTGAGCGCGGACTGCTCGCTGTGCTGCTCGTCGACCGAGCGGTAGACGCGATCGAGCTCTTCTGTCATGAGATCTCCGTGATGGACCCTGGGACGGCTTCTGACTGATCCCGCGTAGCGCAGGACTCCGGCAATTGGATCAGTGGATTTCCCGAGGTTCACACGGCATGGCGCGTGAACGCTCACGCGCGGTCTGGAAGCAACCGCGGCATCTGGTAGTACTGCATCCTCCGGACCTGCAGCGTCGGACCCGTCTGTGCGCATCGACCACGTGATCTACGCCACTGCCGACCTCCAGGCCGCGGCGGCGCGCCTCGAGGCCGAGCTGGGAGTGCTCACGGTGGCGGGCGGTCGCCACGAGGGCCTCGGCACCCACAATCGCATCATGCCGCTGGGCGGGGGCTATCTCGAGCTGCTCGCCATCGCCGATCACGACGAGGCGGCGCGTTCACTGCTCGGAGGCGCGACGCAGGCCCGCATCGACCAGGCCGGCGACGGGCTCGTCGGTTGGGCGGTCGGCGTCGACGACGTGCGACCGATCGCGGCACGTCTCGGCACGGCCATCACGACGATCGCGCGGGAGGGCCTGTCGGCGCACCTGACCGGCCTGGCGGAGTCGCTGCGCGAGCCGTTCCTGCCGTTCTTCGTCGCGCGCGACGCCGGCGTGGTGGACCCGGCTGCGGCCATAGACGCCCCGGGCATCACCTGGATCGAGGTCGCCGGTGATGCCGCGCGGCTCGAGCAGTGGCTCGGCGGCGACGAGCCGGCCGTGCGCATCGTCGCGGGAGCACCCGGCGTGCGGGCCGTGGGCATCGGCACCCGCGAGCTGCGCACGGGCTGACCGCACGGCGCGCTTCAGGCCCCGCCGTAGGCGACCACGAGGTCGGTCCCGATGCCCAGCAGGAACCCCGCGCCGAGCATGTAGAGCCCGAGCTCGCCGTGGCCCATTCGCCGGACGCCGGCCCAGATCTCGCCGATGACGTAGAGGATCGCGCCGCCGGCCACCGCGAAGAACAGCAGCTCCAGCCCATCGCTGGTGACCTGATAGCCGACCATCGCCCCGAGGAAGGTGGGACCTCCGGCGACCAGCCCCGCGAGGCCCAGCCAGCGCCAGGACGGGCGCACGCCGGCGAGCGGGCCGACGATCCCGAAGCCCTCCGTGGCGTTGTGCAGCGCGAAGCCGACGATCAGGACCGTGGCGAGCGCGACCTCGCCCGCCTGCGCTGCCACGCCGATGGCCAGCCCCTCGGCGAAGTTGTGCAGGCCGATGGCGGCGGCGACGACCATGGCCGTGCGCAGGGCGCGGCGCTCGACGGACCGGACGCCGAGGCGGTGGTCGGCGATCTCCCCGGGGCGCATCGTCGTCGTCGCCTCGCCGCCGGCCATCGGCGGACGGGCGTGGCTGCGCGAGGCCAGGCGCCGCTGAGCGGTCGAGATGCCGCCCACGCCGAGCAGGAAGCCGGCGCTCAGGAGCGCGAACAGTCCGACGACGGGCCAGAGCGAGGCCTGGTGGCTCTTGAAGGCGTCGAGGTGCTGCTCGAGGATCCCAAGCCCCTCCGACCCGACGTCCATGAACAAGAAGGCCAGGATCCCGGCCGACAGCATGGACAGGGCAACCCGCGCGCGGGCGCTCAGATCGGAGGCCCGGCCGATCGGCAGGCCGAGGAAGATGGTGGAGCCGGCGATGGCGCCGAGCAGCGTGGTCTGGGCGAAGGTCATGACTTAGGTACCCCTAAGTAGGCGGGCCTAAGTCCTACCACATCAGCCGGGATTGTGCGACCCGCGACTGCGCAGGACATCCGGGACCGCCGCCGGCGGTGTCATCTCACGCGTACGTTTGCTGTGGGAAGATCGGGCTCATGTCTGCCCCGACGACGCAGGCCGAGCGCGCCGCTCACTTCCTGGCGCTCCATTACGGGCCCCGGATGCTGGTGCTGCCCAACCCGTGGGACGCCGGGTCGGCGAAGCTGCTCGCCGCCCTCGGCTTCGAGGCCCTGGCGACGACGAGCGGCGGCTTCGCCGCGACGCTGGGGCGGCTGGACGGTTCGGTGACGCGCGCCGAGGCGCTCGAGCACGCCGCCGTGCTCGTCGCTGCGACGGACCTGCCGGTCTCCGCCGACCTCGAGAGCGGGTTCGCCGGCGACGCCGCCGGCGTCGCCGAGACGATTCGTGGGGCGCTCGCGGCAGGGCTTGCCGGCTGCTCGGTGGAGGACGCCTCGGGCCGGCCCGACGCTCCGATCTATCACGCCGCCGAAGCCGCGGAGCGCGTCGCGGCCGCGGCGGAGGCCGCCCACGCGGGCCCGGTGCACCTCGTCCTCACCGCGCGCGCGGAGAACCACCTGCACGGCCGGCCGGACCTGGCCGACACCATCGCTCGCCTCCAGGCCTACCAGGCCGCCGGCGCCGACGTGCTCTACGCGCCCGGCCTGCGGCGCGCGCAGGACATCCGTGACGTCCTCGGCGCGGTCGACCTGCCGGTCAACGTCCTCGCGCTCCCGGGCGTTCCGCCGCTCGCCGAGCTGGCGGCGCTGGGGGTCCGGCGGGTCTCGGTCGGCGGCGCGTTCGCCTTCGGCGCGCTCGGCGCCGTCGTCGAGGCCGCGGAGGAGCTGCTCACCGCTGGAACGTATGGGTACTGGGAGCGCACCAGCACGGGGTCGGCTGCCGCGCGGGCGGCCTTCTCGGGCTGACGCGGCCGCCGAGCGGTCAGGCGGGGGCCGGCTCGGGGAGGGGGAAGAGGCCGAGGAAGCGGGCCGCGACCGCGGTGTCCCCCTCGATCTTGATGTCCCCGGCGGCTTGCGCCTCGGCGAGCTCCCGGTGGCCGTGCAGCACGGCGATCAGCGTGGCGGGATCGGTCTCCACGATCGCGTCGGCAGCCGGCGCCTCGCCGCGCTCGGCCACGATCTGCCCGTCGGCCACGTGGGCGCGGAAGCGGTCCTCCTCCCCGAGCCGCAGCTCGACGTCGGCCGCGAAGCCCTCGGCGAGGCCCGGGACGAACAGCGTCCGCAGCGACACGATGTGCGAGTCCAGGCTCATCCCGACGCCTGCGGCCGGCGGGTCGCAGTTGGCACCGCCCCAGCGGCCGAGGGCCAGCAGCACCGGTTCGAGGGCCCGGCCCCGCGCGGTCAGCTCGTAGACGTGCGACGCGGCGGGCGGCGGCAACTTGCGCCGCCCGACGACCCCGCCCGCCTCGAGCTCGCGCAGGCGCTGGGCGAGCACGTCGGGGCTGACGGTGGGCAGCCCCGTGCGGAGGTCGGTGAAGCGCTTGGGACCGAGCAGCAGCTCGCGGACGACCATCAGCGCCCAGCGCTCGCCCACGAGATCCAGCGCACGGGCGACCCCACATGCGTCGTTGTAGGAGCGCTTCATCGCCATACCGGGAGTGTACCCACTTTGGTTGGGTTTAGGGAATATCTAGTTGGAAAGTCCAATGATGTGATATGACTACCGGACTGATGACTGCCGACCCCGTTTCCAGGAGGCCTCCACCATGACCACGGACACCACCGATCGCTCGCGCCGCATCGCGCTCTACGTGCTCTGCGTGGGGATGCTGATGATCGTGCTCGACGCCACCGTCGTGAACGTGGCGCTGCCCTCGATCCAGACCGATCTCGGCTTCTCGCAGTCGAGTCTCGCCTGGGTCGTCAACGCGTACCTGATCGCCTTCGGCGGTCTGCTGCTGCTCGCCGGCCGCCTGGGCGACCTGATCGGCCGCAAGACGATCTTCCTCGCCGGACTGGGCGTCTTTACAGCGGCTTCGCTGCTGTGCGGCGTCGCGCAGGGGCAGGAGCTCCTCGTGGCGGCGCGCTTCGTCCAGGGCGCCGGCGGGGCGATGGCCTCCGCCGTCATCCTCGGCATGATCGTCACGATGTTCCCCGAGCCGCGGGAGCAGGCGAAGGCGATCGGCGTGTACGCCTTCGTGGCCTCCGCCGGCGGGGCGGTCGGCCTCCTGGCCGGCGGCGTGCTCACGCAGTCGATCAACTGGCACTGGATCTTCTTCCTGAACATCCCGATCGGCGTCGTCACGGCCTTCCTGGCCGTGCGGTTGCTCGAGAACGACCGGGGCATCGGCTTCCGCCAGGGCGCCGACATCCCGGGCGCCGTCCTGATCACGAGCGCCCTGATGCTCGGCGTCTACACGATCGTCAAGCCGGCCGCCGAGCTCGGCTGGGGCTCGGGCACCACGCTCGGCCTCGGGGCCGCCTCGCTGGCCCTGCTCGCGGCCTTCGTGGTGCGCGAGGGGCGCGCCGGGACGCCGCTCATGCCGCTGCGCATGTTCCGGTCGCGCAACGTCACGGGCGCCAACGTGGTCCAGGCGCTGAGCGTCGCCGGGATGTTCGCGATGTTCTTCATGGGCGCCCTGTACCTGCAGAAGGTGCTCGGCTACGGCGCCCTGCAGACCGGCCTGGCCTTCCTGCCGGTGACGGTCTTCATGGGCGGCCTGTCGCTGCGCTACTCCGAGCGGTTAATCATGCGCTTCGGCGCGCGCCAGATGCTCGTTCCGGGCCTCGCGCTGATCGTGGTCGGGCTGTTCTTGTTCACGCTGGCGCCCGTCGGCGGCGGCTACCTCGTGCACGTCCTGCCGACGATGGTGCTGCTCGGCCTCGGCGCCGGCATCTCCTTCCCGGCGCTGATGACGCTGGCGATGTCAGGCGCGACGCCCAGCGACGCCGGGCTGGCCTCCGGGCTCGTCAACACCTCGGCCCAGGTGGGCGGCGCGCTGGGCCTCGCCGTCCTCGCGACCCTGTCCACGACGCGCAGCGAGTACCTGCTCGCCCACGGCACGGCCCCAGCGGCCGCGCTGACCGGCGGCTACCACCTCGCATTCGCGATCGGCGCCGCGGTCGTGGCGGTCGCCATCGTCGTCGCCGTGACGGTGATCCAGCCGCCCGCCCGTGCCCAGGCCGAGGTCGAGGCGCCTGCCCCGTCGCAACGCCGCGAGCGCGACCTCGCCTACGAGAACGTGTAGTCCTCCCCGGCCAGCAGGTCCATGAGCAGGCTGTCGTGCCACCCGTCGCCGCCGGTGTCGCGCTCGTAACGGCGCATGATCCCGACGGGCTTGAACCCCGCCTTCGCGTAGGCCCGGATGGCGGCGGCGTTGGCCGCCGCCGGGTCGATCGTGATCCGGTGGTGGCCGCGCTCCTCGATCAGGTGGCGCACGACCCGCCGCACGGCCTCGGTCCCCAGGCCGCGGCTGTGCAGCGCCGGGTCCAGGAACACGTCTATCCCCGCGTGGCGGTACTTGGGCTCGAGCTCCTCGTGGAACTGGATCATCCCGGCGATGGCGCCGTCGACCTCGATTGTCAGGCGCGTCGTGTCGGGGTCGTCCCAGGGGAAGTCGGCCTCGGGAACGTCCCACCAGCGCTCGACCTCCGGGGTCACGTGGATGCGCCGCAACTCGTCGGCGTCGCCGGGCACGAGCGGGCGCAGCGTCATCTCGGGGAAGGCCGGCACGGCGCGCGGGAACGTATCGCTTGGCGGACCACCGGGTGGGGTAGCAGTCCGAGAATGGGAACGGAGCAATACCACGAGCCGCCCGGCGAGCTGTCGCCCGAGGTTCGGACCTACGTGCGCATCTGCACGTCGCTGATCGAGGAGGCCGAGGCGATCAACTGGTACGCGCAGCGCCTGTCGATCGAGCCGGACGAGGAGGCGGCGGCGATCATGCGCGACGCCCAGGGCGAGGAGTTCAAGCACTTCAGCATGAACCTTGAGTTCCTCCTGCGCAGGACGCCGGCGTGGCGGGAGATCGCCCAGGGCGTCCTGTTCACGTCGGACAGCATCGTGGAGCTCGGCGACGCGGCTGAGGAGGAGGCGCTCGACGGCGGCGGCGACGACGCGGAAGGGTCGTCCGGCCCGTCCGACGGATCGCTCGGGATCGGAGGCCAGTCGTGAATCACCTTCTCCGCTCGCTGGCGCCGATCACGCCGCACGGCTGGGAGGAGATCGACGAGGAGGCGCGCCAGCAGCTCGTCGGGTCCCTCGCCGCGCGCAAGCTCGTCGACTTCGCCGGCCCGCGCGGCTGGCAGCACTCGGCGACCAACCTCGGGCGCACTGAGGGCGTGCCCTCGGGCCTCGTCGACGGCGTCGAGGCGCGCTGCCGCCGCGTGCTCGGGCTGGTCGAGCCGCGCGCGCCGTTCACGGTCTCCCGCGCCGAGCTCGCCGACGCCGATCGCGGCGCGCCCGACCCCGCCTTCGAGAGCCTCGAGCAGGCCGCGCGGCGCATCGCACTGGTCGAGAACACCGCCGTCTTCCGCGGCTGGGAGGAGGCGGGCGTCGAGGGCATCGTGGAGGCCTCGCCACACGACCCGATCACCCTGACCACCGACCTCGACGCCTGTCCCACGCAGGTCGCCGGGGCCGTCGAGGTCGTGCGCCGCGCCGGGATCAACGGCCCGTACGGCCTGGCGCTCGGCCCGGACGTCTACACGGCCGTGATCGAGACCACCGAACACGGCGGGTACCCGCTGTTCGACCACCTGCGTCACATCGTCGGCGGGCCGCTCGTGTGGGCACCCGGGGTCGAGGGCGCGGTCGTGATGAGCTTGCGCGGCGGCGACTTCCTCTTCGACTGCGGCCAGGACCTCGCGATCGGCTACGACGGCCACGACGCCGAGGTCGTCAACCTGTACTTCGTCGAGACGTTCAGCTTCGTCGTCGCCACCCCCGAGGCCGCCGTGGCCTTGCCGCCCGCCCAGGCCTGACGCGCGTCAGGACTCGAGCGACTCCGCCGTGGCCAGCCACTCGGCCTCGAGCTGATCGCGCTCGGCGGTAAGCGCCTCGAGCTGCGCCTGCAGCTCACCGAGGCGGCCGTGGTCGGCGGCGCTCGCCGCCATCGCCTCGTGCAGCGCGGCCTCCCCGTCGGCGAGCCGGCCGAGGGCCCGCTCGAGCCGTTGGGCCTCCTTGCGCGCCGCCCGCACGAGCGCGCCCGAGGCCACGGCCTTGGCCGGCCGGGGGGAGGCGCCCGCCGCAACCGCGGCGGCGTCGCGGCGCAGCTCCACGTACTGCTCGATGCCGCCGGGGAGATGGCGCAGGCCGCCGTCGCCGGTGAGCGCGTGGACGTCGTCGCAGACGCGTTCGACGAAGTAGCGGTCGTGGCTGACGACTACGAGCGTGCCGGGCCAGGCGTCGAGCAGGTCCTCGAGCGCCCGCAACGTGTCGATGTCGAGGTCGTTGGTCGGCTCGTCGAGCAGCAGGACGTTCGGCTCGCCCATCAGCAGCCGCATGAGCTGCAGCCGCCGCCGCTCGCCGCCGGAGAGGTCGCGCACGAGCGTGCGCGCCCGATCCCCGCGGAAGCCGAAGCGGTCGCACAGCAGCCCCGCCGTGATCTCGCGCCCGTCGCTGAGGGTGGCGCGGCCCTTGACGGCATCCAGCGACTCGAGCACGCGCAGGTGACCCGGGATCTCCGCCGTGTCCTGGGAGAGGTGGGCGAGGCGGACCGTCCCACCGTGCTCCACGTGGCCGCCGTCCGGCGCGAGCTCGCCGCCGAGGACCTTGATGAGCGTCGTCTTGCCCGAGCCGTTGACGCCCACGAGCCCGAGCCGGTCGCCCGGCCCGAGCCGCCAGGTCACGCGGCGCAGCAGTTCCTCGCCCCCGAAGGCCACCGACACGTCGATCGCCTCGAGCACCTTGTCGCCGAGCCGCGCGCTCGCGAAGCGCAGCAGCTCGGCGCGGTCGCGCACCTCGGGCTCGTCGGCGATCAGGGCGTTGGCGGCCTCGATGCGGAACTTCGGCTTCGCCGTGCGCGCCGGCGGCCCGCGCCGCAGCCACGCCAGCTCCTTGCGCAGCAGCTGGCGCCGGCGGTCCTCGCGTCCGGAGGCCTGCCGGTCGCGCTCGGCGCGGGCGAGCACGTAGGCCGCGTAGCCGCCCTCGTACTGGTGGATCGCCGTGTCGGCCACCTCCCACGTCGCAGTGCAGACAGCGTCGAGGAACCAGCGGTCGTGGGTGACGACGAGCAGTGCGCCCCTGCGCGCAGCCAGATGGCGGGCCAGCCAGTCGACCCCCTCGACGTCGAGGTGGTTGGTGGGCTCGTCGAGCAGCAGCAACTCAGGGCCGTCGAGGAGGAGCCTGGCGAGCGCGACGCGCCGGCGCTCGCCCCCGGACAGCGGGGCGATCACGCTGTCCATTCCCGCGGGGAACCGCGCCAGCGCGACTCCGCCGAGCAGGCCGTCGAGGACGCCCCGGAACGCGCTGTCGGCCGCCCACTCGTGGTCGGCCCGGCCGCCGACGAGCTCCTCGCGGATCGTCCGGCCGGCGTCGAGCTCGTCGCCCTGGCCCAGCAGGGCGACGTCGACGCCGCCGGACCGGGTCAGGGTCCCGGAGTCGGGCGTCTCGGCCCCGGCGATCAGCCGCAGCAGGGTCGACTTGCCGTCGCCGTTGCGCCCGACGACGCCGATGCGCTCTCCGGCCGAGACCCCGAGCGTGACGTCGCGCAGCACCGGGCGGCTGCCGTAGCCCTTGCCCACGGCGTGCAGATTGACGAGGTTGCGCATCCCGGGGCGGGAGGCTAACTGCGGGTCATCCTGCCCACTACCTCGCCGGGTCGCGGTAGGTTTGGCGCATGCGCCCACGCCGCATTCTCGCTGCGCCCGCCGCGCTGGCCGTCTCCGGCGCGGTCGCCATCACCACTGCGCCCGCCCAGACAAGCGTCGCCGCGGCGAAGCACGTCACCGCCGCCGGTGTCGGCCAGGTCAAGCTCGGCCGCAAGTTCGGCCGTCTGCACAAGGCCGGGCTGGTCGGTCGGCTGCGCGCCGGCTGCAACCTGGCCGGGCCGAACCAGCGCTCCGCCCGCCTGCGCGCGCCGTTGCAGGGCCTGGTCGACTTCACCCGCTCGAACCCGCGCCGGGCTCGCAACATCGTCGTGAGCGGCGGGGCGACCGCTTCCGGCGTCGGTATCGGTGCGACGAAGCCCGACATCGTCGACGCCTTCCCGCACGCGAAGTTCGACACCGGCACGGAGGACGTGTTCGCGATCACGCTCGTGCGGATCCCCAAGAGCGACGGCGGCCGGTTCCAGTTCGCCCTCGACACGAAGACCAAGAAGGTGACGGCGATCGGCATCCCGGGCCTGGCGTTCTGCGAGTAGCCGGCAGGGCGCCTCGGCGAGCAGGCTCCCTGGACGAGGCGCCGAACAGACACGGGGATGGGCATCTTGCGTCTCTTGAAGCAGGCCGGCGCCGAGCTGCGGGGCGTGCTGCGGGCGGACACGGTCGCGCACCGCCATCTGCGCGACCGCCTGATGGTCATCGTGACCGCCACGACGGTCCTGGACCTCACCTGCGCGATCCTGGCCTACCTGTTCGAGCACGGCGCTCCCCGGACGGGGATCCACAGCTACGGCGACGCGCTGTTCTGGACCACGACGCAGCTGCTCACCGTCTCCTCGCAGCTGCCCAATCCGCTCACGACGGCCGGCCGCGTGCTCGACATCGCGTTGGAGCTCTACGCCATCAGCGTGGTCGCCACCGTGGCGGGCGCAACCGGGAGCTTCTTCCACTTCCGGTCGCGGGAGCGGATCGAGCACCCATGACCGACCAGCAGTTCAAGGACGTCGTCGACGTCACCTCGAAGCTCATCGACGGCGCCGGCGTCGTGGTCGTCGTCGTGGGCCTCCTCCTGGCGACGCTGACCTTCCTCCTCGCCCAGCGCCGCGCCGGCCAGCGCGATCCGGCATACCGCCTGTTCCGCCAGCAGGTCGGCAAGGCGATTCTGCTCGGGCTCGAGTTCCTCGTCGCAGCGGACATCATCCGGACCGTGGCCGTGGCGCCCACCTTCCGCGGCGTCGGCGTCCTCGCCGTCGTCGTCGTGGTGCGGACCTTCTTGAGCTTCACCCTCGATGTCGAGCTCGAGGGCCGCTGGCCGTGGCAGCAGCGCCGCCCCGCGCCGCGGGGATAGCTTTCCCTGGTGCCTCGCTCCTAGGCGGCCCAGGGAAGCGGGCGGCTGCCGCCCCCGGCAGCTGTCACCGTCGGACCGGCGAGGCTGGCCACGATGGCGCGGGCATCGGTGGCCGCGGCGATCTGACGCGGCGCGCCGGGTGCGAGGCGCAGCGTGTCACCCGCCCGGACGACGAGCGCCT
>JBBQBV010000117.1:0-11855 GCA_038318085.1 Solirubrobacterales bacterium | reverse complement strand
AAGGCGCTCCGCTTGGCGCACGGCGGCCTTCAGGGCGTCGGGATGAAGCGTCCGCGCTATGTCGATGATCGTACGGGGGACGGCGGTGACGGGGATGCCGCGGCGCCAGGTCACGTCGTTGGTCCCGAGCGTCTTGGAGTGATGTAGCTCGACGCCTGCCGGCCCGCGGCCGCCCGAGCTGCCGATGACGGTCACCTGAGGGTTCCGCGGCCAATGGTCGAGGAGGCGCAAGAGCGCCGCCGCCGTGCGGTGGCTGGCGTGCCCGCCCGTTACGAGCGTCGCCGCCAGCGCCTGTCCCTCCGGCCTGAGGCGAGGATCGTCGACGGCGTAGACCCCTCGATGGACGCGGTGCAGTCGGCCGGTCCGGACCCAATGCCGGACCACTTCACGTGAGTATCCGAGCTCCAAGAGCTCTGAATAGGCGATGACGCGGTGCCTCGCCGCGGTGCGCACGCGCTCAATGGGGGTCATGACCCCCACTAGGCGCGTGCCCGACGCGATTCGCCCCCTACCCCGGCGGCGTCGCGAACACCTCGACGAGGTGACCGCCCGGGGAACGGGTGTAGGCGCGCGGCGCGCCCCAGTGCGCGCTGCGCGGCTCGGCGTCGAAGCCCGCGGCCGCGAGCGCGCTCAGGGTCGCGTCGTAGTCGGCCACCTGCACCGCGATGTGGCCCTGGCTCGGGACGACGGGCTCGTCGGCCCACAGCAGATGCACCTGGGTCGCGCCGGACTGGACCCACCTCGCGCGCTGCGCGAGGCTGTGCGGCGGCGCGACCTCCTGAAAGCCGAGCAGGCCGAAGAACCGCACGAGGGCCTCGGCGTCGGCGTGGCGGCTTTCGAGGGAGACGTGCTGGAGCACGTACCCGCGACTATGACCTGACCGCGCGGTAGGCGTCGATCGCTCGGCGCCGCTCGCGCGCGTGGTCGACGATCGGGGCGGGGTAGTCGAGTGACTCCGCGTGCTCCCACTCCCACGGCGTCGCCAGGAACTCGTCGGGAAGGCCGGCGAGCTCGGGCACCCAGCGCCGAACGTAGCGGCCGTCGCGGTCGAAGCGCTCCTGCTGCAGCGATGGGTTGAAGACGCGGGTGTAGTCCTGCGGATCGGTCCCGGTCCCGGCCACCCACTGCCAGCCGCCGTTGTTGGAGGCCACATCGCCGTCGATCAGGTGCTCCATGAAGAAGCGCTCGCCGAGGCGCCAGTCCAGGTGCAGGTCCTTGGTCAGAAAGGACGCGACGATCATGCGGGCCCGGTTGTGCATCCAGCCGCACGCGACGAGTTGGCGCATCGCGGCGTCCACGACGGGATAGCCGGTGCGGCCCTCCTGCCAGGCGGCGAGCCCGCCGGCGTCCTCGGACCATTGCGGGTTGGGCCGGTCGGCCGGCCCGTACAGCTGGACGTAGGCGTAGAAGTCGCGCCACGCGAGCTCGCGGCGGTACACGCCGGCGTCGCGGGCGCGCTGCTCGAGGCGCAGCGGCGACAGGCAGCCGAAGTGCAGGTACTGGCTCATCCGCGACGTCGGCTCGGCGAGCGTGTTGCGCGTATCCGCGTAGGCTTCCACGCCGCCGCGGACCCACCGCTCCATCGCTGCGACGGCGGCGGCCTCCCCGGGCTCGGGCCGGTCCTCGAGGGCGCGCGCGGGTCTGTCGAAGCCGAGCGCCTCGAGGCTCGGGATCGCGTCCGAGCGGACACCGCCCGGCACCGGGACGCTCGACGGCGCGCGCTCGACGGCGCGCCGCGGCTGCGCCTCCCAGGCGCGCCGGAAGGGCGAGTAGACGCGGTAGGGGGTGCCCGACCGGGTCTCGAGCTCGCCGAGGCGGGCGATGAACAGGCCTGGGCCCAGCCGCAGGTCGATCCGCGCACCCACCCGTCTGTCGCGCGCGCGGGCGTAGGCGGACACGTCTCCGGCGGCGTAGACGGTCTCGGCGCCCGCCTCCGCGGCGACGGCCGGCACGACCTCCTCGACCTTCCCGGCGCGCAGGACCAGCCGCCCGCCGCGCTCGCGCAGCCCGCCGTCGAGCGCGTGCAGGCAGTCGAGCAGGTACTGCGTGCGGTTGGCCGAGCGGAAACGGCCGCCGATCAGCCGCGGATCCAGGACGAAGAGCGGGACGACCTGCTCGTGCTCGCGCAGCGCCGCGACCAGGGGCGGATGGTCGTGCAGGCGCAGGTCGCGACGAAACCAGACTACAGCGGTCATAGGCGAACGGTACGGCCTAGGATCGCGAACCGATGACCGGCGAGCCGAAGATCCTCTGGACGCCACCGGAGGCCCTGGTCGAGTCGTGCACGATGACGCGCTTCATGCGCTGGCTGGGGCTGGGCTTCGAGGACTACGAGGAGTTGTGGCAGTGGTCGGTCTCAGACCTCGAGGCGTTCTGGGACGCGATCTGGCACTACTTCGACGTGGTCGGCGACGCGCCGCCGCTGCGCGTGCTCGGCTCGCGCGAGATGCCGGGCGCGGAGTGGTTCGCGGGCGTGAACCTCTCCTACGCGGAGCACGTGTTCCGCGGCAAGCACGACGACCGGGTGGCGATCCTGTTCGACGGCGAGTCCCGCGCGGCCGGGCAGTGGACGTGGGCCGAGCTGCGCGCCCAGACCGCGCGCGTGCGGGCCGGTCTGCTCGCGCGAGGGGTCGGCCGCGGGGACCGGGTGGTCGCCTACATGCCGAACCTCCCGGAGACGATCGCCGCGTTTCTGGCGACGTCGTCGCTCGGCGCGATCTGGTCCTCCTGCTCGCCGGACTTCGGCGCGCGCTCGGTCGTCGACCGCTTCGCGCAGATCGAGCCGAAGGTCCTGCTGGCCGTCGATTCCTACCGCTACGGCGGCAAGGCGTTCGACACGTCCGGCGTCGTGGCCGAGCTGCGGGCGCAGATGCCTTCGCTCGAGCACACGGTGCTGCTGAGCGACTGGTTCGACGCGACCGAGGAGCCGCTTCAGTTCGACCGCGTGCCGTTCGACCACCCGCTGTGGGTGCTCTACAGCTCGGGGACGACCGGGCTGCCGAAGGCGATCGTCCACGGGCAGGGCGGGATCCTGCTCGAGCATCTCAAGAAGATGCACCTGCACCTCGACGCGCAGGAGGGCGACCGCGTCTTCTGGTTCACCACGACCGGCTGGATGATGTGGAACTTCCTCGCGGGCGTGCTGCTGACGCCGGCGGCGATCGTCACCTTCGACGGCAACCCGGGCCACCCCGACCTGGGGCGGCTGTGGGACCTCGCCGAGCAGACGAGGATGACCGTCTTCGGGACCAGCGCCGCCTATCTCCACGGCT
Source organism: Solirubrobacterales bacterium (assembly GCA_038318085.1). Classification (GTDB taxonomy): domain Bacteria; phylum Actinomycetota; class Thermoleophilia; order Solirubrobacterales; family Solirubrobacteraceae; genus DATLGB01. The sequence goes on along the minus strand of JBBQBV010000117.1, from coordinate 8,583 downwards.
GCATGAAGGCGGGCCTCGTGCCCGGCGAGGGCCGCGACCTGTCCGCGCTGAAGGCCGTCGGGTCGACCGGCTCTCCCCTGTCGCCGGAGGGATTCGAGTGGGTCTACGAGCAGCTCGGGCCCGTGTGGCTGTTCTCCACGTCGGGCGGCACGGACGTCTGCACGGCGTTCGTCGGCGGCACGCCCTTGAAGCCGGTGTGGCTGGGCGAGCTGCAGGCGCGCGCGCTCGGCTGCAAGGTCGAGGCCTACGACGAGCACGGCTCCAGCGTCGTCGAGCAGGTCGGGGAGCTCGTCATCACCGAGCCGATGCCCTCGATGCCGCTGTGCTTCTGGGGCGACGAGGACGGCTCGCGCTACCGCGAGGCCTACTTCGCAGACTTCCCGGGCGTCTGGCGCCACGGCGACTGGATTCGCATCACCGAGCGCGGCACGGCGGTGATCTCCGGGCGCAGCGACTCGACGATCAACCGCGGCGGGGTCCGCATGGGCACGGCGGAGATCTACCGCGCGGCGCTCGCGGTCGACGCCGTCACCGACGCGCTCGTGCTCGACGTCGAGGACTGGATGCCGCTGTTCGTGGTCGTCGACGGCGAGCTGACCGACGACGTCGTGGCCGAGCTGCGGGCCCGCATCCGCTCGGACTGCTCCCCGCGCCACGTGCCGGACGAGATCGTGCAGGTGGCGGAGGTCCCGCGGACGCTGTCGGGCAAGGTGCTCGAGGTCCCGGTCAAGAAGATCCTGATGGGCGCCGATCCCGAGCAGGCGGCCAGCCGCGACTCGCTCGCCAACCCCGAGGCGCTCGACTGGTTCGTCGGGTACGCGCAGGAGCGCCAGGCAGGCTGAGGACAGGCATCGCTCACGGCCCCGGCGGCGCTCGCCCGGGCTCGAGCAGGCGCCTGCGCAGCTCGTCCCCGCGACCCGCTGCCACGGCGCGCGTGGCGCGCTGCGGGTCGAGCTCCACGCCGCCGGCCGCCGCGAGCTCGACCAGCGCGTCGCGCTCCTCGCTCTGGCGCGCGGCACGCAGGAACAGCCAGCAGAAGAGCCCGATGGTGAGCAGGCTCTCCTCGACCATCATCATCGAGCCGGCCAGGCTCTGATCGCTCAGCAGGGTCGTGTGGTGCCTGGCGACGCCCGGCCGGTAGTAGTCATAGAACACGGTGCCCGACCACAGAAAGACGTTGGCCAGAACCGCGCCGGTCAGCCTGGCGAGCACCACGTAGCCGAGGCGGCCGAGGTTGCCGAACCAGGCCGGCTTGGGCAGCGGCCCGAGCAGCGCCAGCCACAGGTTGATGGAGAAGAACGCAAAGCACGCGTGCTCGAGGCCGTGGAGGAGCTCGTTGCGCAGCGCCCCCTCGTACAACGCCGGCAGGTGCCAGACGTAGAGGTCGACCGCCCACAGTGGCAGTGCGACGCCCGGATGCGAGAGGGCTCGCAGCCAGCGCAAGCCGCGCAGGCGCAGGACCGGCGCCATCATCGGCCCCGTCAGCCCCAGTACGATCAGCAGGGCGGCGCCGTCGCCGATCAGCAGGTGCTCGACCATGTGTGCGACGAACAAGTCGCTGCTGAGCGAGCTCAGGGGCGGGACGTCGGCGCCGATCAGCACCAACAGCCCCAGCAGAAAGCATGCCTGCCGCCAGCGGGGCACCGGCCGCCCGAGAGCGGCAAGATGGCGGGCCCGCAACAGGTAGGGCACCGCATACGCGAGCACGATGATGGGAAGTGCAGCCGTAGCGCCGCCGAGCGTAGTCGTCGAGGAGAGGGCTGAGAATGAACCTGGCAGAGATCATGACCAAGTCGGCTGAGCGCGTGGGGGACCGCCCCGCGCTCAAGCTCGACGACGTCGTCGTCGACTACAAGATGCTCGACGGCGCCTCTGCGCACGTCGCGGGGCTGCTGAACTCCAAGGGCTTCGAGGTCGGCGACCGCGTCGGGATCATGCTTCCGAACGTCCCCTACTTCGCGGTCGTCTACTACGGCATCCTGCGCGCCGGGGGCGTCGTCGTCCCCATGAACCCCCTGCTCAAGGGCCGCGAGGTCGCGTATTACCTGGAGGACCCGGGCGCGAAGCTGTTCTTCGCCTGGCACGGCTTCTCCGAGCCCGCGACACAGGGCGCCGAGCAGGTGGGCGCCGAGCTGATCCTCGTCAAGCCGCACGAGTTCGAGCAGCTCGTCGGCGCGGCCGAGCCCGACACGCAGGTCGTCGACCGCGCGGCCGACGACACGGCGGTCCTGCTCTACACGAGCGGGACGACCGGCAAGCCCAAGGGCGCGGAGCTCACCCACGCAAACCTGCTCACAAACGCCCAGGCCGCTCGCGGGCTCTTCGACGTCAGCGAGCAGGACATCCTCCTCGGCGCGCTGCCGCTGTTTCACTCCTTCGGGCAGACCTGCGGGCTCAACGCCACGATCGCCTCGGGCGGCTGTTTGAGCATGATCCCGCGCTTCGATCCCGAGAAGGCGCTCGAGATCATCCAGCGCGATAAGGTCACGATCTTCGAGGGCGTGCCGACGATGTTCGGCGCGATGCTGCACGTCCCCAACAAGGCCGACTACGACGTGTCGTGCCTGCGCGTGAGCGCGTCCGGCGGCTCGGCGATGCCCGGCGAGGTCCTGCGCGGCTTCGAGGAGGCCTTCAAGACGAAGGTGCTCGAGGGCTACGGTCTGTCGGAGACCTCGCCCGTCGCCTCGTTCAACCATCCCGACCGCGAGCGCAAGATCGGCTCCATCGGCACGCCGATCGAGGGGGTGGAGATGCGCCTCGTCGACGACGACCGCAACGAGGTCGGCGGCGACGAGATCGGTGAGATCGCCATCCGCGGACACAACATCATGAAGGGCTACTGGGGCCGCGAGGACGACACCAGGGAGGCCATCGACGAGGAGGGCTGGTTTTACAGCGGCGACATGGGCAAGCGCGACGACGAGGGCTACTACTTCATCGTCGACCGCAAGAAGGAGCTCATCATCCGCGGGGGCTACAACGTCTATCCGCGCGAGATCGAGGAGGTCCTCTACGAGCACCCCGCCGTGCGCGAGGCCGCCGTCGTGGGGATGCCGCACGACGACCTCGGGGAGGAGGTCGGCGCCGCCGTCGCGCTCAAGGACGGCCAGGAGGTCTCCGAGAAGGATCTCCAGGCCTACGTCAAGGAGAACGTCGCCGCCTACAAGTACCCGCGCAAGATCTGGTTCGTCGACGAGCTCCCCAAGGGCCCGACCGGAAAGATCCTCAAGCGGGAGATCGACGTGCCGGCCGAGGTCGAGCAGTAGACGACCTCGCCCTGGCGGAGGCGCTCGCGCGGGAAGCCGGAGCGCTCCTGCGGGAGCGCTTCGTCAGCGCCACCCGCGGGGCAGTCTCCTCCAAGAGCACGCCGACCGACCCCGTCTCGGAGTCCGATCTGGCGGCCGAGTCGCTCATCCGCGAGCGGCTCGCCGCCGCGCGGCCCGACGACGGGATCCTGGGGGAGGAGGGCGACGACGTCGCGGGCTCCTCCGGCCGGCGCTGGGTCGTGGACCCGCTCGACGGGACGGTCAACTACCTGTTCGGGATCCCCCAATGGGGCGTCAGCGTCGCGCTGGAGGACGACACCGGTGCGGCGGTCGCCGGCGTGGTCTTCGACCCGATGCGCGACGAGTGCTGGACGGCGGTCGCGGGCGGCAGGCCGCGGCTCAACGGCGTCCCGGTCGCCGCCTCCGGCCGCACCGACCTTCATACCGCGCTCGTGGCGACCGGCTTCGGCTACGACACCGCGGTGCGCGAGGTGCAGGGGACGATCGTCGCGCGGCTGCTGCCGCACGTGCGCGACATCCGCCGCCTCGGATCGGCCGCGCTCGACCTCGCGTGGCTGGCCGGCGGGCGCTACGACGCGTACTTCGAGCGCGGCGTGAAGCCCTGGGACATCGCCGCCGGCGCGCTGATGTGCCGCTGCGCGGGGCTCGAAGTCCACAAGCTGGATCCGCTTCCGCCGTCGGAGGTCGGGCTGCTCGTGGCGCCGTCGGCGTTCGCCGCGGAGCTGCTGAGCTTCGTGGCTCGCTGAGTCGCTGAGTTCGGTAGCCGGATGGCGGCTACGGCGCGGTGGGTGGGGAGTCCGCCACGGCGCTGGTCAGGCGCTCCAGCGCTCGGCGATGCGCCGGTGCGCCGGGTCCGCCGGGTCGGCGACGAAGGCAAGCCGGCCGGCCAGGTCGAGCCCGAGCACGGCCGCGAAGCCGTCGACGGCCACGGCCTCGTCCCCCCAACGCTCCCCGCGCTGCTCGAGCACGACGGTTTGGCGCAGGCGGTCGGCCACGATGCGCGCGAGGTCGGCGTGGAAGTCCCAGGGCTCGCCGGGAAGCTCGTGGGCCGTGCGGGCGCCGACCTCGGCGGCGATCAGCGCGGCATTGATCGGGACGGCGCCGGTGCCGCCGAGCTCGACGAACGGGTCGCGCGCGGGTGCGGCGGGAACGGGGTCGATGTCCGGGAGTCGAGCGGCGCCCGGCTCGACGTCGATCGGCAGCTCGGTGGCGGGCGCCCGGGCGTAGCGGGCGGGGAGCTCGCGCAGGTGGCGCTCCTGGCGGAAGGCGATCTGGGTGAGGATCCGCAGCTCGGGCTCGTCGGCGACGGGGTCCAGGTGCGCGAGGTCTGAACGCACGGCGGCGGCCAGCGCCGGCTTGATCTCCCCGTAGGCGTCGCGCTCGAAGAGCGCGGCGAGCGCCGGGCCGGGCGCGCCCGGCAGCCCCTCCGCGGAGGGCAGCTCGCCCAGGCGCCGCAGGAGCTTGGCCACCGACCGCGCGTCCTCGTAGGCATGGGCGCCGAGGGCGCGCTTGTCGTGCAGCTGTGCGACGACGGGCAGCCGCCCCAGGGCGCGGTGCACGAGCTCGCGCAGGACGAGCGCGTAGGCGGCCAGGCGGCTCGCGCTGTCCATGGCCTCAGTGTCGCAGCGGCGGCGTGCGCAGCATGGAGACCATCAGCAGCGCCGCGATGATCACGACGATGAGCACGAGCCAGGTGACGAGGCCGAGCCCGATCGCGGCGACCGGGCCGAGCAGCACGGCCAGGATCGTCACCGGCACGACGCGGCCGGGCGTCGGCGCGGGCGGGCGCCGCGTCCCGTACTGCCCGAACACCAGAAGGCCGAGCGCGAGCCCGACGGGGAGCAGGGTGGCGAGAGCGGCCATCCCGTGCCTCTTCGCCGTGTCGGCGCCGTCCCCTCGCCGCTGCAAGGCGTCATGCGGCGGGCGGGATTCGAACCCGCACTGACCGGGACTTGAATCCGGTGCCTCTGCCAGTTGGGCTACCGCCGCGTATACCGGCCTGAGCTTACGCGGGCTGCGGCTCGTGGCCGCGGCGGGGGTCCTCGCCGCCGTCGCGCGGGTGCCGCGAGCCGTCGGCCGGCCGCTCGACCTCGACGTTCCAGGCCTGCGCGAAGCCGCGCAACGAGAAGCCGATCAGCAGCACCTGGACGGGAACGAGGATGAAGGTCAGCAGCCCCACGATGTCCTCGTCGAGCGCGGGGCTGGTGAAGCCCGACTTGTTGCGGTCAAACCAGCCAGGGCCCGAGACGGCGGCGAAGATCAGCAGGATGATCGACAGCGCCGCGGCGACCGGCAGCAGGCCGCGATTCCAGCGCGCGATCATGAACGCCATGAAGATGAAGATGAGGATGTAGAAGATCTGGACGGGCTTCGCACCCTCCAGCGCGGCCCAGCCGCCGATGCTCACGATGATCATCAGGGCGGCCGAGACGAGCAGCAGCACCACGACGATCGCCTTCGTCACCTTCGAGGCGGCCTTTTCCCGGTTCGGGTGCTCGATCACGTACCCCTCGCGGGGCCCGTCGCGCTCCTGCGGCATGGCGATCGAAGATACAGTCTCGTCGCGCTGCGCGCACCACTACCAGCGGCGTGATCGAGCGGGCGTGGCGGAACTGGCAGACGCGCGAGGTTTAGGTCCTCGTGGGGGTGACCTCGTGGGAGTTCGAGTCTCCCCGCCCGCATCGGCTATTTTTGGCGCTAGGCGGTGCTTCTGGGTGGTAGGCCGGAAAGCACCGCGAGGGTCGCTGAGTTGTTCGTGGGAACTCAGGTGGGAACCTGAGCCGAGAGCGGTACCCACGCGGTTCCTACGCCGCCAGCAGCGCCCGGCAGCGCGCGTCGGCGGCGGCCAGCTCGGCCGGCGAAGGCCGGCCAGCGTCGTCGGCGGGCACGGAAGCCGGTCCCACGCCGGGCGGGTAGAGCCCGGTCGTATTCTTGCCGCCGCGCACATAGCGAATCCGTCCGTCAGCGACGGCGAGCTGCACCGGCGCGACCAAGAGCCCCCGCTGGCGCAATGTCGCCTAACGTCTTCTGTTGCACCGGCCAGGTGCCGGCCGCAAGCACCCGCTTGACCAAGGCGGCGGCGTTCTGGGCGTCGCGCCGGTCGCGCTCGGCTCGGCGCTGCTCGTGCAGCTCCTTCGCGCTGATCGACTTCGGGCGGCTCTTGGCGGGCTGGTTGCCGGCCGCGCTCTCCCAGGCGGCCTGGATCTGCGCGGCGTGACGTGCGCACAACCCGCGTTGCGGCAGCAGCACGTTGCAGCCCTCGCCCGATCCGCACCGGACCCGCATCAGAGGGCGCTCGGTTCGACTCCGAGGGCGCGCGCGAGCTTGGAGCGCGTCGGGCCGCTCGGGCGCGTGCGCCCGGCTTCCGCGTCCTGCAGGGTCCGAGCGGGCACGCCGGACGCGGCGGCAAGCTGCTGCTGCGTCATGCCGCGCGCTACGCGCCAGCGACCGACGTTGGTCGTCTCCGGGTTGTCGAGCTTCCGGTTGGCCTCGCGCTCGCGCGCGGCGCGCTGGAGGCGCTGCCTGGTGACCTCGGTGGGCTTAGGGCTTGTTCATAATTAAGTTCGTGGTTTGATGGTGTAGTTCCATTCTGGGTGAAACGCCTCTCGGTGGAGGTTGACCGCGTTGAGTTCGGCGTCGGTCACGCGGATCTTGGCCGGGTACTCGCCGTCATCGAGACGGGCGTAGACCTCGAGGCCGGTGCTGGTCTTGGTCGCGCCGATCAGGTTGATCATCGTTTCCAGCGAGACGAGCGGTTTCCCGCGCCAGTTCATCGTGATGTAGGAGAACAGGCGATGCTCGATCCGGTTCCACTTGCTCGTCCCGGGCGGTAGGTGGCAGACCGCGATCTCAAGGCCGATCTCCTGCGCGAGGGCTCCCAGCTCGACCTTCCATAGCCGCAGGCGGTTGCCGTTTGAGCCGCCGCAGTCAGCGGTGATCTGCAACCTTGTCGCGTTGGGGTAGCTCGTCTGCCCGAGATGCTGCCACCAGCCGCGGATCGAGTTGACTGCGAACTGCGCGGTGTCGTGATCGATCCCGACGTTGACCCAGCCCCGGTTGGCGGCGATGTCGTAGACCCCGTAGGGGATCGCCTTGCCCAGCTGCTTGTCTTTGAAGTCGTGCACGCGGACGAGCTCGGGCTCGCCCTTGGGCCGCCATTCGCGCCCGGCGTTCTTGAAATCGCCGACCAGCTCCTTCTTCTTGCAGTCGATCGAGATGATCGGCTGGCGATCGGCCAGTGCTTGACGGCAGGTCGTGTCGATGCGCCGGAACTGCAGGTCACGATCGGGGTGCTGGCGCCCCTCCCTGGTCTTGACGTTGGCTTGCAGGCTGTACCCCAGCGACCGCAGCAACTTCGCGACCGTCACGTACTCGACCCGGTGACCGAGCTCGCGCAGCCCGCCGGCGAGATGACGCACGCTCTTTGACGTCCACAACAACAACGACTCCGGGTCCCCGCGACGGTCCGCTTCCACCAGCCGCTCAAGATCGACGAGCACCTTCGGATCGGTCTCACTCAACGACTTGCGTCCACCACCCGGCTTGCGGACCCGCCCCGCCCCGATCGACTCCCCGGCCTCAAGCTCGCCGATCCCCCTGCGGACCGTGTCGACCGCCATCCCGGTCGCGCGCGCCGTCGCAGCGATCCCGCCCCGCCCCGCCGCCCTGGCCTCCGACGCCGCCCACAACCGCCGCTGGCGCTCATTGAACTCACCCGCCAGCGCACGGAACTTCACGCCGATCACCACCTCGTCAACCACACCCCCAGATTCGACGCCACGAACCACCAACCTGCTGACTTATTTATGAACAAGCCCTAAGACACTAAGACGGGATGGGAAACGGTGTCGTAGTAGGCGCCATCTTTGCTAACAGTGACACTGAAGATTCGGGTTCCATCCCACTCCGGGCGCCCCGAGCGCCTAGGCGGACTGCCTCACCTGCCTGCCCACCCCATACACAACCGATCCCCGACGCCCTCGTCGCCGAGGCGCAGCGCCTGCTCGGCTACGAGGCGCGGCCCGCCCTTGATGCGAGCAGCCCGACCGGCCTCTGCCGAGCCCAGCGCGACCTCCAGACCAGGCGGCCAGCTGGTAAGGGCACTGCTTCGCCTGGCACCGCAGACTGTCGCCATGACCAACCTCACGAGGTCCTCCTAGGCTCCACCGGCTGATGCTCAGGACTCCCGGGGACGCGAAGATCGTCGTGGTGATGCCGGCGCGCAACGCCGCGCGGACGCTCGAGCGCACGGTGTCGGCCATCCCGCGCGACTGGGTGGACGAGATCATCCTCGTCG
>JBBQBV010000116.1:0-11886 GCA_038318085.1 Solirubrobacterales bacterium | reverse complement strand
CATGACACATGCATACCCGTTGCATGTGTTGTCAACGCGCGGGCCGACCGCCGGCCGCCCGTCCCTGACAGACTGACCTCGACGGTGCCAACCCGCGGACGTCCGCCGATCTGCTCGCCGCTCGCCCGTGTTGCAGTCCCTACCGGGGCGGAGCTTCGCCCTGACCAACGAGTGAAGGAGACCGCCTGTGTCCGAGGTCGAGAACCATCTGTATGACACCATCGATCGCCAGAACGCCCATCTTCCGGCGGTCAGCCGGCGCCGGCTGGTGCAGACGACGGCTGCGGCGCTCGGGTCGATCGGCCTGCTCGGCATCGCGTCCAACGACGCCTTCGCCGCGGTCAAGACCAGCAAGGCGAACTCCGTCGAGAACCTGACGGCGGTCGCGGCGACGGCCGAGGTCCTGGCGACGATCGTCAACACCGTCGGCCCGGAGAAGCTCGGCTCCAGGCTCGATCCCGTCACCCTGCGCAACGTCAGGGCGGCTGCCCAGCAGGAGAAGAACCACTACGAGCTGCTGACCTCGAGCGCGGTCGGCGGCAAGGCCGTCACCAAGACGATCTACGTGCCCGACGAGGTCTTCGCCTCCCCGGCGAGCCTGCTGACCACACTCGTCGTCGGTGACCAGGTGTTCATCAACGCCTATCTGCTCGCCACGACCGTATTCGCCCGCCAGGGGACGCTGAGCGGCTCGAAGTTCGCCCGCTACGCCGCCGAGATCATGGCCACGGAGGCCGTCCACCGCGCGGTCGCGCTGCAGTCGCTGGGTCGGCTCGGCAACGACCGCGTCTACGCGAAGTTCGGCCAAAACGAAGAGGTCCAGGGCCTCCCGACCACCGGCAAGGGCGGCTTCTTCGAGATCCTCGACGCGGTCACGATCCTCGAGTCCGCCGGCTTCGGCTTCGGCAAGCAGGGCTCCAAGCCCGGGACCGCCTATGACTACGACACCGTCGCGGCCCGCACCCCGGTCGACCCGGGCGTGAACACCCTGACGATCCGCTGACCATGGCTGCCGCCGGGGGAAGAGGCCGCTTCCCCCGGCGGCCTCGACGCGCCATAGGCTCACCGTCATGCTGGGACTCCCCGACGGCGTGCGCGCCTGCCTGTTCGACCTCGACGGGGTCCTGACGCAGACGGCCAAGGTGCACTCGGCGGCCTGGAAGGCGATGTTCGACGCCTTCCTCTCCGATCGCGCGGCACGGACCGGCGAGGACTTCATCCCGTTTGACCCGGTCGTCGACTACGACGAGCTCGTCGACGGCAAGCCGCGCGACGCAGGGGTGCGATCCTTCCTCGCCGCGCGCGCGATCGAGCTGCCGCCAGATGCCGTCGAGGGTCTCGGCGAGCGCAAGAACAAGATCGTCCTGCGGATGATCCGCGAGCAGGGCGTGGAGGCCTACGAGGGCTCCGTGCGCTACGTGCGCTCGGCGCGGGAGGCCGGCCTGCGGCGTGCGGTGGTCTCCTCGAGCGCGAACTGCCGGGACGTGCTCGTGGCGGCCGGCATCGAGGAGTTGCTCGAGGTGCGCATCGACGGGCTCGTGGCCGAGCGCGACCACCTCGGCGGCAAGCCGGCGCCGGACACCTTCCTCGCCGGCGCCCGGGCGCTCGGCGCCGAGCCCGGGCACTGCGCGGTCTTCGAGGACGCGCTGGCCGGCGTGCAGGCGGGCCGGGCGGGCGGCTTCGGCTACGTCGTCGGCGTCGACCGCGCCGGCCAGGCGGACGCCCTGCACGAGCATGGCGCCGACGTGGTCGTCTCCGACCTCGCTGAGCTGCTCGACCGGCCGTGATCACCCCCGCGTCCGCGCTCGGGCCGGGGGCGCGGCGCGTCCATCAGCGCGGCACGGGCGGGACGGCCGCTCCATTGGGGCGGGGTTCGTCCGCGGCGGGAGCGTGGCGTTCGAGGAAGGGCTTGAGCAGGTCGAGCGGGAGGGGGAAGACGATCGTCGAGTTCTGGTCGGCGCCGACCTCGAGCAGGGTCTGCAGGTAGCGCAGCTGCAGGGCCGACGGCTCGCGGCCGATGATCGCGGCGGCGGCGGTGAGCTTCTCCGCGGCCTGGAACTCGCCTTCGGCGTTGATGATCTTCGCGCGCCGCTCGCGCTCGGCCTCGGCCTGGCGGGCCATCGCGCGCTGCATCGCCTCGGGAATCTCGACGTCCTTGATCTCGACCGTGGAGACCTTGATGCCCCACGGCTCGGTCTGCTCGTCGATGATCTTCTGCAGGTCCGCGTTGAGGCGGTCGCGCTCGGCCAGCAGCTGATCGAGGTCGGCGCCCCCGAGCACGGAGCGCAGCGTCGTCTGCGCGATCTGAGAGGTCGCCGGAGCGAACGCCTCGATCTGCGTCACCGCAGCCGCCGGGTCGACGACGCGGAAGTAGCAGACCGCCGCCACGCGCGCCGGCACGTTGTCGCGCGTGATGACCTCCTGCGGCGGGATGGTCATCGTCACGGTTCGCAGGTCCACGCGCACCATCCGGTCGGCGCCCGGCACCAGCACGACGAGGCCGGGGCCCTTGAGCTCGCGCAGCCGGCCCAGACGGAACACCACCGCTCGCTCGTACTCCCGCAGGACGCGCACGTTGACCAGCACGGCGACGAGGGCGGCGGCGACAACCGCTGCGACGACGAGGACCATCAGGTTCCCTCCGTTCGGTTCTGGGATGCCCAGCGAGTCGGCGGCCGGACCCCGTCCGCGCCGGTGACAGCCAGGCCGGCCGGGAAGCCGGCCGGGTGGGCGCGCAGGTCGCGCAGCATCCAGCGCCCCGCGAGCACGGCGGCCAGGAGCAGGCCGGCGGTCACCGCGGCCTCGGCGGGAGCGTGATGGCGGATCGCCTCCACGACCGCGATCGTGCCGGCGAGCCCGATCATCAGGACCGCGATGACGCGATGGAAGCGGCCCGCCTCGGAGTGCGGCCAGGGATCGAGTGGGCGGACGATCTCGCGGCCGCGGTCGGAGTCGGTGCAGTCGGCCTTGCGCGGGCAGCCGTTGCAGATGTGCGCCTTGGCGCGGTAGCGCACCAGGCGCCGCTCGGCATCGAACTCGTGCGGCCACAGGTGCTGGCCCTCGGGACACTGCCAGTGGTCGTGCGTGGCGTCGTACGCAAAGCCCGCCGTCCGGTAGCGCAGCGACCGGCGATGGGTGTGCGCCGAGAGCCACTCGAGCACGAACGCCCCGACCACGAGCGCCCCGGCGTACCCCGCGGCCAGCAGGACCTCCGGATTCACGTCAGCCTCGCGGCGGTCGCCTCGTCGTCGCCGGCCGGTACGCCCGCGGGGTGCGAGAGCTCGGTGAAGAGGATGTCGTCGGGCTCCTCGAGGGTCACGCGCTTGACCGTGTGGCGAACGCCGAGATAGGCGATGTACAGCGTGGGCACCGCCCCGCCCACGACGAAGATGATGTCGCCGGGCAGGCGCAGCCACTCGATCAGCGCGTTGGTGGTGTTGCCGAGGAACTTCAGCTGGCGCGCCTCGAAGTAGCCGTCGTTGACGGACTTGTAGAGCTGCAGGATGCCGAGCGGCAGCAGCGTGGCGAAGCACATCCACGCCAGCCCGATGTTGGCCGACCAGAACGAGATCCGCGCCCACTTCTCCGGCCACTTGTCCGCTGGGATCAGGTAGCGCAGACAAAACAGCGCCAGCCCGAGCGCGAGCATGCCGTAGACGCCCATCATCGCCGCGTGCCCGTGGTTGGCGGTCAGCGCCGTCCCGATCTCGTAGTAGGAGACGATCGGGAGGTTGATGAGAAAGCCGAAGATGCCCGCGCCGAGGAAGTTCCAGAAGCCGACCGCCACCAGGAACATGACCGCCCAGCGGTGCGGGAACGGCGTTTGTGAGCGCGACTGCTGCGCGGCGCCGAGCTGCAGGAAGCTCCATGCCTCGATGGTCAGGAAGGTCAGCGGGATCACCTCTGCCGCCGAGAAGAACGCGCCGAGGGCCATGTGCTCGGCCGGCTCGCCGGAGAAGTACAGGTGATGCATCGTGCCCACCACGCCGCCGACGGAGTACAGGATGATGTCGAGAAAGACGACGGTCAGCGCGATCTTCTCGCGCACCACGCCGAGCAGCACGAACATGTAGGCGACCATCACCGTCGTGAACAGCTCGAGGAAGTCCTCGACCCACAGGTGCACGACCCAGAAGCGCCAGAACTCCGTGGTCGTGAAGTTGTCGGCGGTGCGGGCGATCAGGCCCACCGCATAAAACGCCGGGATCGCGCACGCCGCGAGAAAGAACAGCCAGGGCATGTTGCCCCGGTGCTCGCCCGCCAGGCGCGTGCGCAGGACGCGCCAGAGCATGAACACCCACACGAACAGTCCGACGGAGAGCAGCACCTGCCACAGCCGCGCGAGGTCGAGGTACTCGAAGCCCTGCAGTCCGAACCAGTTCGAGGCGGCGTTGCGCAGCACGCCGTGGATGCCCAGATAGGAGCCGATCAGCGTCCCGAGCACGACGACGGCCAGCGCCCCCAGCAGCCCGAACGCCAGCTTGCCCTGGTGCTTGGGCTCGCGCTTGGCGATCATCGGCGCGAGGAAGATCCCCGCCGCCACGAACGACACCGAGACCCAGAACAGCGCCAGCTGGACGTGCCACGTGCGCAGCAGGTTGTACGGGAGGTAGCGCGCGAGATCGAAGCCGAAGAAGCTCTCGATCTCCGCCCGGTAGTGCTGTGAGGCGGCGCCGACGATCGTCTGGATCAGAAACAGGGCCGCCATCACGAAGAAGAACCACGCCGTCGCCCGCTGCGCCGGGGTGAGCGCGACGTCGCCCGGCGCGCGGAAGGACAGGGCGGCCTGCTCGCGACCGTGCCAGCCGAGCTTGCGCCCCCAGCGCCCGAACGCCCCGAACAGCAGGCCGATGCCGCCCAACAGCGCGATCAGCGAGAGGACCGACCAGACGAGCACGTTCGCCGTCGGCTTGTTCTCGACGCGCTTCTCGGGCGGCCAGTTGTTCGTGTAGGAGTAGTCGTGACCCGGTCGGTTGGTCGACGCCGCCCAGGCCGTCCACGCGAAGAACGCCGTCAGCCGGCGGAGCTCCGTCGATTCCGTGATCGCTTTCGGCCGCAGGCCGTGCTTGGTCGTGGGCTCGGAGAAGTAGCGGCTGTAGTACGGCACCAGCGCCCGGAACGCGTCCGCCTGCGTGGCGGTCAGCGTGAGCGTGCCCGAGCCCTTGTCATAGCGGTTGGTGCGCAGGTCCTCGATCGTTCTGCGCGCCGCCGAGTCCGACGCGGCACCGCCATGCGCTTTCGTGACGAGGGAGGCCGAGCGGCGCAGATAGTCCGCGGTGAAGTCCGGCCCGAGGTAGGCGCCGTGGCCGAACGCGGACCCGTACTCCATCAACCCGTTGTGCAGGAAGACCTGCTGGCCCTTGGAGATGTCCTGGCCGGTGTAGACGATGCGGCCGTCCTGGTCGACGACGCGCCTGGGCACCGGCGGCTGGGCCATGTAGGTCCTATAGGCGAGCAGCCCGAGAATGAAGAACCCGCACAGCATGACCAGGATCGTGGCCTGGACCCAGCCCTTGGACACCAGCAGCCCACGCCGCTGCGACCCCGTCACCGCTCCTGTCTCCACCGATCTTCTCCTCGTCGCCGCGCCGATCCCTGACCTCAGGGAACGAGCTCACCTCCGGGCACCGTCACCCGAATACACCTCGCGGGGGGAGATTCCTGCCGCCTGGCCGGCCGGCTCCGCTTCAGCCGGAGGTCACGGCGGCCGGGAGCAGGGCCAGGCAGTCATCGACGAAGCGGTCCACTGCGTCCCAGTCCGTGTATTCGTGGTCACGCGACGTGTCGGTGTCGTGGTGGCCGCGCGCCATCAGGAGCGCATGAGCAGCCGCGTCATGAAGTCGTACTCCAGGTACTGCACCGCTCCGGCGAACGTCGCAGTCACCGGGGCCTGCCAGCCGGTGGCGTCAAGCAGGGCGTCGACGTAGCCGCGCGACGCCTCCCGCGCCTCGTCGGTGTCGTCGGCCGCCGTCAGGCAGACCGAGAAGAACGCGGACGGCATGTCGTTCAGGTCGCTGGCGTGGTGGCGGACCCATTCGACGACGTCGTGCTGGTGGTGGCCGGCGTGAATGGAGGCGCCCACGATCACGACATCGTATTCAGCCGGCCTCGGTACCGGAGCCGCCGCGACGTCGTGCAGGGCGACCTCGGCGCCGCGCTCACGAATCCGGTCGGCCATGCGCGACGCGATCTTTCCAGTGTGACCGTGCTTGCTGGCGTACGTGATGAGGATCTTCGACATGACCGCACTCTCCAGGGCCGGAACGGTCATGCCATCCGTAGAGACCACGTCACTCCCCGCGGATCTTCCGGCGCATGAGCGTGCGAGGCGCGCCTCAGCGAGGCCTGGCGCCGGCGAGCGGGAACGACCCGCTCACGGTCGTGCCCGCGGGAGAGGTCTGCACCCGCAGCTCGCCGCCGACGAGCCCGGCGCGCTCGCGCATCCCGAGAAGGCCGAAGCCGACGACGCGCCGCTCGGCGTCAAAGCCGGCGCCGTCGTCGGCGATCTCGATCTCGAGCGTCTCCTCGCCCGCCGCCACCCGCACGCGCACGTGCTCGGCGCGAGCGTGCTTGGCGACGTTGGTCAGCGCCTCCTGGACGACGCGGTAGACCGTCGTCTCGATCTCCGGATCCAGGCGCTCCGGGCCCAGCTCGAGCTCCCCGGCGATCTTCAGTCCCTCGACGGTGCCCAGCCGCGTGAGCAGGCTCTCGAGCGCCGGCTGCAGGCCGAACTGGTCAAGCGCGGCGGGACGCAGCTCGGTGATCAGCGTGCGCAGCCGCTCGATCTGCTCCTGGATCTCCCCGACCGCCAGCTCGACCGCGTGATCGACCGTCGCCCGGTCGACCCCCGGCCGGGCGGAGGACAGCAGGACCTGCAGGCCGGCGAGGCCCTGCAGCGTCTCGTCGTGCAGTTCGCGCGCCCACCGGCGGCGCTCGCTCTCAGCCGCCTTCAGGGAGTCGCGCAGCCGCTCGTGCTCCACCGTCTTGGCGGTGGCCACCGCCGTCGCGGCGCTCGCCGCGAAGGTCATCAGCAGCGACTCCTGCTCGCGATCGAACTCCGCGTCGCCGGCCAGGCTGTCGAACGCGGCGAGCATGCCGAGCGTCGTGCCGCGGTACAGGAGCGGCACGAGCATGCCGGTCGCCGCTCCGCGCACCCCGAGCCCGGCGGCCTCGAGCTCGAGCATCGCCTCGGCGCCGCTCATGCGCCTCGGTTGCGCGGAGGCCAGCACCTCTCCCGCCGCCGTCTCGACGATCGCGATACGCGAGCCCACGGCTCGGCTCTGGACCTCGCCCGCGCTGGCGGCGACGACGAGCTCGTGGCCCTCGACGAGCGACAGCACCAGCGAGCGGGCCTGGACCAGGTCGCGGCCGCGCTTGACGATCAGCTCGAGCACGCGGCCGAGATCGGTCTCGGCGCCGATCGCGCGGACGATGGTGGTCGTCGCCTCGAGGCCCTGCACCGCGCGCTCGAGCTCCTCCTGGCGGGCCTGCAGGCCTTCGAACAGGCGGGCGTTGTCGATCGCGATGCCCGCCCAGTCGGCCAGCACCATGGCCGTCTGCTCGTCGGCATCGCTGAACTGCTCGCCACCCTGCTTCTCGGTCAGATACAGCTCCCCCCAGGCCTCCCGACGGATCATGATCGGGACCCCGAGGAACGTGCTCATGGGAGGATGGGCGGCCGGGAAGCCGTAGGACTGCGGATGGTCGCCCACCCGCGCGAGCCGCAGGGGCCGAGAATCGCTGACGAGCACGCCCAGGACGCCTCGTCCCCGCGGCAGATCGCCGATGGCCCGGTGCGTCTTCGCGTCGATGCCGTGCGTGAGGAAGCGCTCGAGTCCGGTGCGCTGGTGGTTGAGAACGCCGATCGCGGCGTACTGCGCCCCGGTGAGCTCCGTGGCGACGCCGAGGAGGTGGTCGAGGATGCCCTCGAGGTCGCGATGTGCCACCAGCGACCGCCCGGCCTCGAGCAGGCGCCGGAGTGCCGCCTCGTGCAACGCGGGCTGCTCCTCGAGCGTGTGGTAGGGCACCGGACCCTGAGCCTAGGCGCCGCAGCTCACGGACTGCGGGTTTCTGCGTACCCGCCGACGTACCCCTCCGCATGCGAAGAAGCGCTGCCGGGCGTAGGTTGCAGGGAGATGCCGACCTCCGAGGAAGCCGTCAAGGCCATCAACATCGTGCTCGCCGACGACCACGAGGTCGTCCGGGCCGGGTTGCGGCTGCTGCTTCAGGGCGAGGAGGGCATGCACGTCGTCGGCGAGGCCGGCAACGTCCCCGGCGCGCTGCGGCTGGTGCAGGCCCGCCGCCCCGACGTCCTCGTCCTCGACCTCAACATGCCTGGGCCGCCGAGTCTGGCCGCGATCGCCGAGCTCAAGGAGAGCTGCGCGGTCGTCGTCCTGACGATGCAGAGCGATCCCGCCTTCGCACGCGAGGCGCTCCAGGCGGGTGCGCGCGCCTATGTCCTCAAGGAGGCGGCCGGCGCCGAGCTCGTGACCGCCGTCCGCACGGCTGCCGGTGGCGGCATCTACCTCAACCCGCAGCTGGGCGCCCGCATGGCCGCCGAACCCCCGGCCTCCGCCGAGGCGCCGGACGACCTGAGCCCGCGAGAGGTCGACGTGCTGCGCCTGATCGCCCTTGGACACACCAACGCCGAGATCGGGGAGCAGCTCTTTCTCAGCGTACGAACGGTCGAGACGCATCGCTCGCACATCCAGCGCAAGCTCGGCCGCGCCACCCGCGCGGACCTCGTGCGCTACGCGCTGGAGCGCGGCCTGATCGAGGTCTGACCGCCGTCCGCGCGTTCAGGTCGTGGTCATGCCCGAACCAGGAGGCTGGGGTCCTAATCAAAGGAGTTCTGATGGAATCCTCGAATCCCGTGCGCGTGCTGGTGGTCACCGATCGGACGGCCGCCACGCCGGCGTTGGTGAATGCGATCCGTGAGCGCGCCCGACGCGGCCCTGCCCAGTTTCGGGTGATCGTCCCCAATCCCGCCCCCGCGGAGTGGCATCCGCTGCACCCCGAGCGCCATGACAAGGCCGCCGAGGCCGAGCGCGTCCTCGCTTTGGCGCTGCCCGACATCGAGGAGGCGGCCGGGGCGTCGGTGATCGGGTCCGTCTCGATCAGACACGACCCGATGGACACCATCGAGGAGGCGCTCCTGAACGAGCCGTTCGACGAGATCATCCTCTCGCAGCTCCCGCACGGAGTGGCGCGGTGGCTGCACATCGACCTTCCCCATCGCGTTGCCCATCTCGGCCTGCCGGTCACGACGGTGAGCGAGACGGAGCCCATCGCCGCCACGTAGTTCTGCGAAGGTGTCGGGCGGCTTGGCGTCCGTGGTCATCGCGATCAGATCTGCCGCCGTGCGGGATGCCGTCCCGCCGGCGGACTCGGCTGGCTCGGCGCCACGCCCGCTGCCGGCCCTGGGATCGGGCAGGACACCGGTTTCTCTGCGGTGACGATCACCGGCTGTCCGTGATGGCCGATCTCGAGCGGCGCTCCCTGAAGCAGGGAGTACCGGGCCCGGTCAGGGAATATCTCGACGCGCAGCCGACGCTCGCGGAAGCACATCCCGAAGGCGAGGCGGGTCAGGCGCTCGGGCAGGCGCGGGGCGAAGCTCAGCGCGCCGTCGTGGTCGCGCATCCCGCCGAAGCCGGCCACGACGACGATCCACCCGCCCGCCAGCGACGCGATGTGCAGGCCGTCGCGGGTGTTGTGCTCGAGGTCGTCGAGGTCCATCAAGGCGGCCTCGGCGAAGTAGTCGTAGGCCAGCTCGAGGTGGCCCACCTCCGCGGCCATGACCGCCTGCGTGCAGGCCGACAGCGACGAGTCGCGGACGGTCAGCGCCTCGTAGTAGGCGAAGTTCCGCGCTTTCTGCTCGCTGGTGAAGGCGTCGCCGCGGAGGTGCATGGCGAGCACGAGATCGGCCTGCTTGACCACCTGCTTGCGATACAGATCGACGTAGGGGAAGTGCAGCAGCAGCGGGTACTGCTCGGGTGCGGTGCGCTCGAAGTCCCAGCGCTGGTGCTCGGTGAAGCCCTCAGCCTGCGGATGGACGCCGAGTTGGGCGTCGTACGGGATGAGCATCGCCTGTGCGGCGTCGCGCCAGGCCGCCGCCTCCTCGGAGTCGACCCCGAGCTCGGCCGCGCGATCGGCGTGGCGCTCGACCAGGCCGGCGGCCAGCCGCAGGTTCCGCTGCGCCATGAGGTTGGTGTAGACGTTGTTGTCGGCGACGGCGCTGTACTCGTCAGGACCCGTCACCCCGTCGATGCGAAAGCGCCCGCGGGAGTCGTGGTGGCCCAGCGAGCGCCACAGCCGCGCCGTCTCGACGAGCAGCTCAAGCCCGGTATCGCGCTCGAACGCGCGGTCATCGGCCGCTTCCTGGTAGCGGCCGACCGCATCGGCGATGTCGGCGCCGACATGAAACGCGGCCGTGCCCGCCGGCCAGTAGCCCGAGCACTCCTGCCCGTCGATCGTCCGCCACGGAAACGCGGCGCCCGCGAACCCCAGCAGCTTGGCGCGCTCGCACGCCAGGCCGAGCGTCGTCTGGCGCCAGCGCAGCGCGTCGCCGGCGGCGTGGGGCGCGGTGTAGGTCAGGACGGGCAGGACGAAGGTCTCGGTGTCCCAGAAGGCATGCCCGTCATAGCCGGGACCGGTCAGCCCCTTCGCGGCGATCGCGCGCCGCTCGGCGCGAGCGCCCGCCTGCAGCGTGTGGAAGAGCCCGAAGCGCACCGCCTGTTGCAGCTCGGCGTCACCTTCGAGCTCGACGTCGGCGCGCTCCCAGAAGTCGTCGAGGTACTCGCGCTGGCCGGCCAGCAGGCCCTCCCAGCCGGTGTGGCGCGCCTCGGCCAGCGCCGCCGCGACCTGGTCGCGCAACGCGGCCGTCGAGCGCTGGCCGGACCATCCGTAGGCCAGCAGCTTGACCACGCGCAGGCGCCGGCCGGGCTCCCCGTCGGCCGTGATCGTCACACGCGCGAGATCCTCGCTGCTCTCGCTCGCCGTCTCGGTCCCGGGCGGACCCTCGACGAGGTGATCCATCCCGGCCGCCATCCGCAACGCACTGCTGCGGGTCACGTGCACCAGCACGGCGCGCGCGTCGTGGTCTGAGAACTGCTCGGACTTCAGCGCCCTGCCCAGCTCGGCCGCCGTTCTGGGGTCGTTCGCGGCCGCCGGCATCGGCTCGTTGGCCACGAGCTCAGACTGCACCACCAGCCGCGCCGAGCGCTCCAGCGGCTCGACCTCGTAGAGGATCGCTGCCACCGCGCGCTGGACGAGCGAGACCATCCGCGTCGAGCAGACCCGCACGCGCTGGCCCGCCGGCGAGACCCACTCGGCCCGGCGGCGCAGCACACCCGCGCGGAGGTCGAGGACCCGCTCGTGGCCGTGCAGCTCGCCGAAGCGCACGTCGAAGGGCTCGTCGTCGACGAGCAGGCGGATGATCTTGCCGTTGGTCACGTTGACCGCCGTCTGACCTGCCTCCGGATACCCGTAGCCGGCCTCCGCGTACGGAAGCGGACGCTCCTCGTAAAAGCCGTTGAGATAGGTGCCCGGAAGGCCCGCCGGCTCGCCCTCGTCGAGGTTGCCGCGCAGCCCGATGTGCCCGTTGGCCAGCGCGAACACCGACCCCGCCTGGTCGAGCACGTCGAGATGCAGCCCGGTCTCGCGAACCGCCCACGGGTCGACTGCGAACGCCGGATGCCCGATCACGCGACGTCAGGCGGGCCGAGCATCACCGGAGCCTACGCGCCTGCCGGGAGGCGCGTGCTCTCCCTGGGGCATGACGTCGGCGGCGTCGCCGACCTGGCTCGAGAGGTAGGGCGCGAGGTAGCGCGCCGAGATCTTGTCCGGCGGCGACCACAGGGGATCGACGGAGATGGTCGAGTCCGCCGC
>JBBQBV010000115.1:0-11977 GCA_038318085.1 Solirubrobacterales bacterium | reverse complement strand
GTCGTCTTCGACGGCGTAGTACGTGCTCTGGGTCAGCTGCCGGTAGGTCCGGCTGAGATCGGCTGCACAGTCGGCAAGCGCCTTGATCACCTGCGGATCGGCGCCATCTCGGGCCACCTGCTCAGCCGCCCGCCTGGCTCGATCGGCCGCGTGGCCGACGTGGAGGAGCACGCGCTCGACCTCGCTGCTCTGCGCTTCGTTCATGCGGACAACCTACGCCCGAGCTCGGACGATCCCGCTCAGGCTGCGCGCAATCTCCGCACATCCGTTGGGATGTCGTAACGCACGCGGGGTGAATGGGACCCGCTGCTTCGCGGTAGGTTCCGCACTCGACCCTTCAGAAGGAGCGCAGCGTGCAGATCGGCTTCGTCGGCCTCGGCAAGATGGGCGGCAACATGGTCCACCGCATCAAGCGGGACTCCGACCACGAGGTCGTCGCCTTCGACTTCTCCGAGGAGGCGGTCGGCAAGGCGAAGGAGGTGGGGGCGCAGGGGGCGTCGTCGCTCGAGGACCTGGTGTCCAAGCTCGAGGCGCCGCGCACGGTCTGGGTCATGGTCCCGGCCGGGGAGCCGACGGACAAGACCGTCACCGAGCTCGGCAACCTGATGGACGGCGGGGACATCGTGGTCGACGGCGGCAACTCCAACTGGCACTCCGACGTCCGCCGGGGCGAGGAGCTCGCGAAGAAGCACATCAACTACGTCGACGTCGGCGTGAGCGGCGGCGTGTGGGGACTCGAGGTCGGCTACTGCATGATGGTCGGCGGCACCGACGACGGCGTCGGGCGCCTCGCGCCGATCCTCGACGTGCTGGCGCCGCCGGACGGCTGGCGGCACTTCGGCCCGCCCGGCGCCGGCCACTTCGTGAAGATGGTCCACAACGGCGTCGAGTACGGGATGATGCAGGCCTACGCCGAGGGCTTCGAGCTGATGCACAAGTCGGACTTCCCGATCGACCTCGCCGAGGTGTCGGCGCTGTGGAACCGGGGCTCCGTCGTGCGCTCCTGGCTGTGCGAGCTGGCCGAGCTCGCCTTCAAGGCCGATGGCAGCGACCTGGCCGCCATCAGGGGCTACGTGTCGGACTCCGGGGAGGGCCGCTGGACGATCGTCGACGCGATCGACCACGACGTCCCGATGCCGGTCCTCTCGGCCGCGGTCGCGGCGCGCTTTTACTCCCGCGGGGAGGGCGACTTCACCGCCCGCGTGCTCGCCGCGCTGCGCAACCAGTTCGGCGGCCACGCCGTCGAGAGGAGCTCGGAGTGAGCCCGCAGTCCGCGCAGGCGCTGGCCCTGAAGGACAACCCGCTCACCGAGGGCCTCGAGCGGCTGCCCGTCCCGCCCACGGTGCTGGTCATCTTCGGCGCCACGGGCGATCTCTCCAAGCGCAAGCTGCTGCCCGCGCTGTACAACCTCGCCCACGAGGGGGCGCTGCCCGAGCGCTTCGCGCTGATCGGCATCTCGCGCTCGGCGTCCTGCGACGACGAGTTCCGCGACATCGCGCGCGAGTCGATCACGAGCTTCTCGCGGCGCCCGCCCGACCCGGAGGTGCTCGAGGCGCTGCTTCACCGCATGCGCTACCTGGGCTTCTCCTTCGACGACGCCGACGGCTACCCGCAGCTCGCCAAGGCCCTCGAGGAGGCCGACGAGGCGGCCGGCCAGCCGCTGAACCGCTGCTACTACCTCTCGACCGCGCCCGAGTTCTTCGGCCTGATCCCGCAGCGCCTGGAGGCGGCCGGCCTGCACCGGCACGAGAAGGTCGACGTCCGGCTCATCGTCGAGAAGCCGTTCGGCACCGACCTGGAGTCCGCGCGGCACCTGCAGAGCACCATCTCGGAGGCCTTCCGCGAGAACCAGATCTACCGGATCGACCACTACCTGGGCAAGGAGACGGTCCAGAACATGCTGGCGTTCCGCTTTGCCAACTACATGTTCGAGCCGGTCTGGAACCGCAACTTCATCGATCACGTGCAGATCACCGCGGCCGAGGAGATCGGGATCGGCACCCGCGCGGGCTACTACGACCAGGCCGGCGCGCTGCGCGACCTCGTGCAGAACCACATGCTCCAGCTGCTGACGCTGTTGTGCATGGAGCCGCCCGTGTCCTTCGAGGCCGACAAGGTCCGTGACGAGAAGGTCAAGGTCCTGCAGGCGATCACGCCGTTCTCCGAGGAGCAGGTCAGCCAGCACACGGTGCACGCCCACTACACCCACGGCGTCGTGGCCGGCGAGGACGTGCCGGGCTACACAGAGGAGGAGGGCGTCCCGGACGACTCGCAGACCGAGACCTACGCGGCGCTGCGCCTCGAGGTCACCAACTGGCGCTGGGCCGGGGTGCCGATCTGCCTGCGCACGGGCAAGCGCCTGGCCCGCAAGCTCACCGAGATCGCCGTGCAGCTCAAGCCCGTCCCCCACATGGCCTTCCAGGACGAGGGCTCGGAGGGCGTCGTGCCCAACCAGCTCGTGATCACGCTGCAGCCGGACGAGGGCGTGTCGCTCAAGCTCGGCGCCAAGATCCCGGGCTCCAAGATGCGCATCCGGCCCGTGACGATGGAGTTCCACTACGGGACGTCCTTTCTCTCTCAGTCGCCCGAGGCCTACGAGCGCCTGATCATCGACGCGATGCGCGGGGAGGCGACGCTGTTCACCCGCAACGACGAGGTGGACGCGCAGTGGTCGATCATCGACCCGATCCTCAAGGCATGGGGGGACGGCGGGCCGGCGCAGGCCTCCTACGAGGCGGGCTCGCAGGGGCCGCGGGAGGCCGACGACCTGCTCGGCCCCGGTCGCAAGTGGCGGCGCCTGTGAGCCAGCTCGAGGAGTCCGAGGAGGTCTGGTCGGCCCAGGACACGACCCCGGCCGAGATCGAGAAGGCGCTGTTGGAGCTGCTCTCCATGCGGCACAAGGCGTCCGGCGCGATCGCCCCCGCCCGCGTGCTCAACCTGGTCGTGATCGTCGACCGGCAATTTCGCGGGGAGGTCGAGAACCGTCTGCTGCAGGTCGGGCGCTTCCATCCGTCGCGGACCGTGCTGTGCGCGGTCGACCAGCGGCGCCGCAAGCTCGACGCCTGGGCGTCGATGGCCGTCGAGCTCGAGGGTGGGCTGTCGATCGCCCGCGAGCGCGTCGAGATCGACGTCGGCGAGCACCACCTGCCCAAGCTGGGCACGATCGTCGCGCCGCTGGTCGTCCCCGATCTCGCCACGCTGGTGTGGGCGCCACACGGCCATTCCGAGGCCGTCGACGCGCTGCGCGAGATGGCGCAGATCGTGCTCGTGGACACGCTCGAACACGATGTCGAGCCGGCGCTCGAGCGCGTCGGGTCGCTGCTTGAGAGCATGTACGTCGTCGATCTCGCCTGGCTGCGCTCGACGCCGTGGCGCGAGCGCGTGGCCGCCGCCTTCGACCCGCCGCAGCACCGCGCGGACCTGCGCAACATCAGCGCCGTCACCGTCCGCCACCGGGCCGACTCCGTCGCACCCGCCGCGCTGTTCGTGGGCTGGCTGGCTTCGCGGCTGGACTGGAGGGCCGGCGGTCTGCTGCGGCGCGGCGACGACCTCGTCGGCAAGGCCAGGGCGCGGCGCGGCGACGTCCAGGTGACGCTCGCGCCGGTCGACGTGTCGACCAAGGGGCTCGGCGGCGTGACGATCGAGACCCACTCGGGGGCGAGCGTGTCCCTGGACCGCTCCCCGGGCGGCCTGCGCGAGGTGCGCAGGGCCAAGGACGGCTCCTGCCGGGAGTTCACCGTGCTGGGTGCCTCGCGCGGCGAGGGCGGCATCCTCGGCGAGGGCGTCCGCCAGGCGCTGCTGCGCGACAAGACCTACCGGCCCGCCCTGGGGCAGGCCCTGGCGATGGTCAGCCGATGAAGCTCGAGATCCTGCCCGACGCCGAGGCCGTGGCGAGCGCGGCCGCGGAGATCCTGATCGAGCGTGCGCGGGCGGGCGGGCAGATCGCGCTGTCGGGCGGGGCGACGCCCAAGCGGGCCTACGCGCTCGCCGCCGAGCGCCTTCAAGACTGGCGCGCCGCGACGCTGTGGCTGGGCGACGAGCGCCATGTGGCGCCCGCGGACGAGCGCTCCACCGCGCGGATGGTGCGCGAGGAGCTGCTGACGGGGATCCCGCGCGCCGCGGCCCCGCGGTTCGAGGCCGTGCGCACGGAGCTCGAGCTCGACGCGGCGGCAGCCGACTACGAGGCGCGGCTCGCGGCGGCGCTGGGGGAGGGCGGCGGGCTCGACCTCGCCCTGATGGGCCTGGGACCGGACGGGCACACCGCCTCGCTGTTCGAAGGGCAGGCCACCCTGCAGGAGCGGGCGCGGCTGGCCGTCGGCGTGCCCGTGGCCGGGATGGAGCCGCAGGTGCCGCGCGTCACGCTCACCCTCCCCGTGTTCGATGCCGCGACCCAGGTGGTCTTCCTGGTCGCCGGCGCCGACAAGGCGCAGGCACTCGAGCGGGCCTTCGGCGAGCCATCCGATCCGACCGCACCGGCGGCGCACATCCGTCCCATCTCCGGCCGGCTGCTCGTGCTCGCGGACGAGGCGGCCGCCACGCGGATGTCCCGGCCGCCAAAATAACGCCGCGCGTCTCCGGTAGGTTCTTCGTCCCGCCAGCGTTACTAGGTCAGACATGACGACGGATCGACGGCAACTCGCTGCCCTCATCCACGCACAGGAGACGATCGCCGCCACGGGCTTGGACGTGGGAGCGGTGCTCATGACGCTCGCCGGGCACGCCCGGGAGCTGACGGGCGCCGACGGGGCGATGGTCGAGCTCGTGGACGTGGACGGCATGGTCACCATGGCCGCGGCGTCCTCCAGCGCGGTTTCGGCCGGCGGCCCCCTCGCCGAGCGCGGCACGACCAACCGCGCCTTCCTGCAGCGCCGTCTCGTGCACTGGGACAAGGCCAGCGGCGACACCATCGCCCCGGGCGAGGGCCGGGGCACGGCTCGCTCCGTGATCGCCGCCCCCCTGGCCGCGGGCGACGACGCCGTCGTGGGGGTCGTCACGATCGTGTCGGACACCGCCAACGCCTTCGAGGCCTCCGACGAGCACGCCCTGGGCGTGCTCGCTCGCTTCAGCGCCCACCAGGTCCTGCAGTCGCAGCGCCTCGAGCTCGCCGAGCGCACGAGCCGCCTCGATCCGCTCACCGGCCTCGGCAACCGGCGTGCGCTCGACGAGGCGCTGGAGCGCGAGCTCGCCCGCCACATCCGCTACGAGCGCGCGCTCGCGCTCGTCGTCGTCGACCTCGACCGCTTCAAGGTGGTCAACGACACGCACGGGCACGCGGCCGGCGACTGGGTGCTGTCCGTCGTCGGTCGGCGCCTGATGTCGATCCGCGGGGCCGACGCCGCCTTCCGCCTCGGCGGCGACGAGTTCGCGGTCCTGCTGCCCGAGACCCGGCTGGATGCCGCCAGCCTCGTCGGCCGGCGCATCGGGCGCCAGATCCGCGAGGACACCTTCCCGCACGAGGTCACCGCCACGTGGGGCGTCGCCGAGGCCGTCGGGCCGGACGCGACGGAGCTGCTGGCGGCCGCCGACAGCGAGCTCTACGCCCGCAAGCACGATCCGGCGACCGGCGGCACCGAGGCCACCGGGTAGCGTTCGCCCGGAGTGATCGCGGGCCAATTCATCGGGGTGGACGTGGGTGGCACGAAGCTCGCCGCGGCGACGCTCGAGCGCGGGGTCCCCGGCGGATCCTACGTCGTCCCCACCGACACCTCGTCCCGGGACGCCCTGCTCGACCAGCTCGTCGCGGTCATCGACAAGGTCCGCGGGCCCCAGGCCAAGGCCGTCGGCGTCGGCGTGCCCTCGGTGGTCGAGTTCGCGACGGGCCGGATCCGCTACTCGGTCAACGTCCCGCTGGTCGACGTGCCCCTGCGCTCGCTGTTGACCGAGCGCGTGGGGCTCCCGGTCTACGTGGAGAACGACGCGAGCTGCGCGGCGCTCGCCGAGGCCTACGAGGGCGAGCACCTCGTGGCCTCCGACCTCGTGATGTACACCGTCGGCACCGGCGTGGGCGGCGGCCTCGTGCTCGGCGGCAAGCTCTACCGCGGCGCCACGGGCGCGGCTCCCGAGTTGGGCCACGAAATCGTCAGCCTCGATCTCGTCGAGGGCGTGCCCGAGCCGGCGGAGACGTTCCCGCAGCCCGGGTCGCTGGAGAGCATCGCCGCGGGCCGCGAGCTCGATCGCCTGGCGACCCGCCTCGCCTCCGAGCTCCCGGACTCCGAGCTCGGCGCGCGGCTGCGCGAGCAGGGCAAGGTCACGGGCAAGGACGCGGTCGAGACCGCCCAGGCCGGCGATCCGGCCGGCTGCCGCGCCGTACGCCTGCTCGGCGAGCGCCTCGGCATCGGCATCGCCAACGCGATCAACGTCTTCGACCCGCGCGAGGTGGTCATCGGCGGCGGCGTCTCGGCGGCGGGCGAGCTGCTGCTCGGCCCGGCGCGCGAGGTCGCCGGGCGCTTCACGCTCCCGGGCGTGGGGACCGAGACCACGATCCGGCTCGCCCGCCGCGGCCCGGAGGCCGGCGTCGTCGGAGCGGCCCTGATCGCCGTCCAGGAGTACACCGAGGAGCAGCACGGGCGCCCGAAGGCGCCGCTCGAGCGGGCGGAGGGCGGCGGCTGAGCGCCGGGACGGGCCGGGCAGGGCGGTGCCGGGCCGGGCCGGGCGCGAGCGGGTCAACGGCAACTCATGGACGAACAACTGGCTGGGGAGGGCGGTGTTCCGGTCGAGGTGGCTGCTGAAAAGCGTCTCCATGACGCATTTCCGCAGCCACGCCCCCTGTGTGATCGTGGCGTCTGCGGGCACCCGGACCGCTGCGCCGTGACGATCAAGGTGCGCGCTTAGGCGTCGCCGATGCGGTGGCGCAGCCGCACGACGGTGCCGTCCGATCCGCGCTGCAGGTCGACGTCGTCCACCAGCGCCCGGATCAGCTTGAAGCCGCGACCGCGGTGGGGAGAGACCGCGGGGTCCTTCCAGCGCCCGTGGTCGCGGACCACGATCTCGACCACGGCCGGCTCGGGGCAGTGCAGCACGAGCTCTGCCTCGACCGAGTCCGAGTGCTCCACAGCGTTGGCGAACGCCTCGCCGCTCGCGAGCAGCAGGTCGACGACCGTCGCCTGCGCCACGTCGAGGTCTGCCAGCCACTCCCGCACGAGGCCGCGCGCGACCGGCACCTGGGCGATCTCGGCGGGGAAGGTGGCCCGGCGGACGCTCCCGCCGCCCGTGACGCGGACGGCGACGAGCGCGACGTCGTCGGACGGGGCCGCCTCCCCGACGCCGGCGACCGCACCGTCGAGCAGGACGCTCAGCTCGTCTGCGGCGCACGCGGCAGCCACCGTGCGCAGCCGCTCCAGGACCGCGTCGATGGGCTGGCCGCGGCGCTCGGTCAGCCCGTCGGTGTAGAGCAGGATGGTCGTGCCCGGATCGAGCTGCACGGTCGCCTCGGGGTACTCGGACTCGCCGAGGCAGGCGAGCGGGACACCACGTCCGGCCTGCAGGTACTCCGCCGACCCGTCCGCGCGCGCCAGCAGCGGCCACGGATGGCCGGCGCACGCGTAGGAGAGCCGGCCGGAAGCCGGGTCGAGCTTGCCGACCACCGCGGTGGCCGCCATCGCGCCGTCGACGGTGTCGGCGAACGCGGACAGGCGGGCGAGGATCGCCCCGGGCTCCTCCCCGACGAGGGCGAAGGCGCGCAGCGCACTGCGCAGCTGGCCCATCGCGGCGGCCGCCTGCGCGCCGCGCCCCACCACGTCGCCCACGGCGATCAGCAGCGTTCCGTCCGGCAGCGAGAGGGCCTCATAGAAGTCTCCGCCCGCCTCCAGGCCCGCCGCGGGCAGGTAGCGCAGATCGATCTCGACGCCCTCGACCGCGGGCAGCGCCGCGGGCAGCAGCGAGCGCTGCAGCGTGACCGACACCTCCCGCTCGGCCTCGAACAGCCGCGCCCGCTCGAGCGCCTGCGCCGCCTGGGCCGCCAGGCCCGCCCCGAGCGCGAGGTCGTCCGGGCGCAGGGCGCGGGACCGCGTCGAGGATACGAACAGCCCGCCGACCACGCGTCCCGCCGACAGCAGCGGGAAGGCGGCGGCGGAGCGCAGGCCGCGCTCGCGCAGGCCGTCGGCGAGGCCCGGATAGGCGGCCCGCAGCTCCTCGCCCGTCGCGAAGCGCAGGGGATGGCGCGCGCGGATGCAGTCGGCCACGGGGCGGTGCGCGCTCAGCGGGACGCGCCGGTGGCCGGTCATCTCGTCGTCGCTGAAGCCGCGCCAGCCGATCGCCTCCAGCGCGGTGCCGTCCTCGCTGATCTGCCACATGGTGCCGTGCTCGGCGCCGACGGCGGAGACGACCTCGGCGAGCGTGGCGGTGGCGACGTCCGCCGCCGTGAGGGCGTCCGCCAGGGCGGCGGCGACGGAGTACTGGCGCTCCGTGCGCTCGCGCGCCATCCGCTCGCCCTCGTGCAGACGGGCGTTGTCGACGGCCAGCGCGGCGCGGCGCGCGATCTCCTCGGCCAGCTCGACGTCCGCGGCGGCGAAGGCGCCGGCGCGCCGGCGGCCGAGCGCCAGCGACCCCAGGTGGCGGCCGCGCACGAGCAACGGCACGACCACGGCGCAGCGCAGGCCGAGGCGGCGCTGAAGCTCCCGGCCCTCCGCGCCGTCGGCGGCGCCCGCGTCCTGGCTGGGATCGACCACGCGCGTGTGCCGGGCCTCGATGGCCGGGGGCGGACGACCGGCGATGAGCACCTCGAGCTCCGGTTCGACGTCGCGCACCGCGACGCGCTCCAGGCCGCCCTCGGGCACCCGCAGGGAGACGGTGCAGGTGTCGCACAGCGCCGGCACGAGCAGGTTGGCGACCCGGCCGAGCCGCTCCTGCATGCCGCCGACGTCGTCCAGGATGGCGCCGAGCTCGGCGAGCACCGCCGAGCGGACCTCGGCGTGCTTGCGGTCGGTGATGTCGACGACGATGGCGCCGACGTAGGCGATCTCCTTGGCCGCGTCGTGGATCGGATACCAGGAGATGAGGAAGGTGCGGTCGCGGTCGGGATCGCCGTGGACGCGGCCGGAGACCTCCATGTCGACGATCGGCTCGCCCGTCTCGACGACCTGGCGCAGCGGCTCGGCGTGCCCCTCGTCTCCGATGCCGGGCGCGACCTCCGAGAAGGACCGGCCCACGTGGTCGGCGGCCGGGAGCCCGTTGATCTCGGCGAGCGCCGCGTTGACCCGCACGAAGCGCAGCTCGCGGTCAAAGAGCCCGAACCCCTCGGGGGCGGTGGCGATGATGGAGTCCAGGACGGCGCGGGCATCCTCCGCGCGGCGGCGGGCATCCTGCTCGGCCTGCGAGTGCTCGGCGCGCAGGAGGGCCGACGCGCACGCGCGGGCGAGCACGTCGAGCACGACGCGGTCGCTGGGGCCGACCAGCCCCGCGTCGGACATCCGCAGGGCGATCGAGCCGAGCGTGCGGCCCTCGGCCTGCAGCGGCAGCGCGACGAACTGGCCGGACCCGGCGAGCTTGCGCCAGCTTCCGAGGCCCGGGTAGCGGACGTCGAGCTCGAGGGCGTCGAGCACGATGCCCTCGCCGGTGCGCGCGGCCTCGGCGGCGGGGACCGGGTGGTCGAGCGGGATCGTGCAGTACTCCTGGATCGCATCCTCGGGATAGCCGTCGTAGCCGGAGATCTCGAGCTCGTCCCCGCTGCGCAGGAACACCGCGACGGCGGCGGCGCCCACCGCGGCCCGACCGCGCGCGGCCACGACCGCGGCGACCTCGCGCGCGCTGAGGATGCCCGACAGGGCGTCGGTGAGCTCCTGCAACCGGTGCAGCCGCGCCTCGGCGACCATCTGCCCGCTGATGTCGATCAGCACGCCGGAGAGGCGCAGGCCGCCGGGCGTCATGTCGGCCTGGATGATGTTGCGCACCCACAGGGTGCGGCCGTCGGCGGTCCGGCAGCGATACTCGACGTCCGCGCCGCCGGCCTCGGCGAGGATGGCCCCAGATTGCGCGAACACGCGCTCGCGATCCTCGGGATGGATCATCTCGAACCAGAAGCGCGGGTCGGCGAGCCAGCGCTCCGGCGGGTAGCCCAGCATCGCCTCCGTGCCCTCGCTGACGAAGCTGAAGACGGCCTCGGCCCCGCGCTCCCCCGGGGTCGCCTCCCACACGACGGCGCCGAGGCGGTCGACGAGCGAGCGGAAGCGCGGCTCGGCGGTCGGGGCGCTCACCTACAACCGGGCCTGTTGGAGGCGGCGGGCGATCGTGGCCGTCCAGGCGCCGTCGAAGGCCTCGCGCAGCCGGGCCGCGCTGGCCTGGTGGTCGTAACAGACGCGGCGGTGCTCGATCCGCCCGTCGTCGTGCAGCAGGGCGTAGGCCGCGCGCTGGTCGCCGTCGAAGGGCAGGCCGACGCTTCCGGGGTTCACCAGCTCGGCGGCGCCGCGCCGGCGCGCGAAGGGCAGGTGCGTGTGCCCGAACACCAGCCGCGGGGGCGACTCCCCGGCGAGCAGCTCCTCGTCGTCGTCGCCGGGCTCGGCGGCGAAGGAGCGCACGTCGGACAGCGGCGAGCCGTGGACCACCAGCGTGTCCGCGATCCGGGTCCGCTCGGGCAGGGCCGAAAGCTCGGCGGTGCACGCCGCGCCCAGCGCCTCGCGGCACGCGGCGATCGCGCCCTGCACGACGTCGTCGTCGGGCGCCTGGAGCGGCTCGGCGGTCCAGCGCTCGCCGTTGCCCCGGATCCACGTGGCGTCCGCCAGGTCGCGCAGCCGCGCGACCGTCTCGGCCGGCCAGCCCCCGAAGAGGGCGTAGTCCCCGCCGAGCAGGTGGCGGCCGGCGCCGCGCACGCGGGCGTCGGCCAGCACCGCCTCGAGGGCGGGGAGGTTGCCGTGCACGTCGTAGAGGCAGGCGATCACGACCTGCGGATCTTCGCACGGCGGCCGCCCGCAGCGCCATATCATCCCGGCGGTGCGCGGACCGGGTCTCGTGGAGGTCGATCCAGGCAGCTGGGACGACCGCCTCGAAGCGCTCGGCATCACCGACCTGTACTACTCGCGCGGCTTCGTCGCGGCCTCGGCCCTGCTCGTCGACGCCGCACCGGTGCTGCTGCACCTCCCGGCGCCGGGAGGCGACGTCGTCTTCCCGTGCCTGCTGCGCAGCGACCCGTGCGACGTGGTCACGCCCTACGGCTACGGCGGCCCGCTCGGTGCCGGGCCGTCCCCGCCGCTGGATGCCTTCGCCGCGGCCTACGAGGCGTGGTGCGCGCACCGCGGCGTGATCACGAGCTTTTTCGTGTACCACCCGCTGTTCGCCAACCAGCCGCGGGTCGCCCCGCCAGGGTTCCACACGGTCGCGCTGGCCGGCACGGTGGCGTGGCCGCTGCCCCAGCCGGACCTGATGGCGTCCATGCACGCCCACCACCGCCGCATGGTTCGCCGGGCGCAGGCGCGCGGCCTCGTGACCCGCGTCGCGACCCCCGCCACCGACCTGAGGGCGTTCATCGGGCTGTACGAGTCCACCATGCGCCGTGCCGGCGCCTCGCCGTTCTACCTGTTCCCACAGGCGTACTGGGACGCGCTGCTGCGCGACGTGCCGCTGGTGCTCGTCGAGGTAGTCGACCCCGACGGCAAGGTGGTCGCCGCCGTCCTCGGCGCGGGCCGGCCGCCCTGGCTGCACTACCACCTGGGCGGCGCCGGCGAGGCCGGACGGGGCGCCGGCGCGAGCCACCTCGCGCTCTACGCCCTCGCGTGCAGCGGCCGCGAGCGGGGGTTTGAGACGCTGCACCTCGGCGGCGGCGTGGGCGGCCGGTCGGACTCGCTGCTGCAGTTCAAGCAGCGCTTCGCGCCGGGCGAGCTGCGCCCGTCGGTGACCGCGAGGGCGCTGCACGACCCTGCGACCTACGCCCGGCTGACGGGGTCTGACCGGACGGACTTCGACGGCTTCTTCCCGGCGTACCGCGCGGCCTATTGAGCTTTCGCGGCGTCGCGCATGCGGCGCCTGAGCGCCAGTCGCAGCTCGCGGC
>JBBQBV010000114.1:0-12183 GCA_038318085.1 Solirubrobacterales bacterium | reverse complement strand
GAGCGCGTTCGCACGCTCGCCGCGGCGGGGCCGCTCGTGGTCGGCGGCGACTTCAACGTCTGCCCGGCGGACATCGACGTCTACGATCCAGCGGCCTTCGTCGGCGAGACGCACGTCACCGAGCCCGAGCGCGAGCGCTTCCGCGCGATCCTCGCCGCCGGCGTCGTCGACGCCTACCGCCACCTACATCCCGACGAGGTCGGCTTCACCTGGTGGGACTACCGCCAGGGACACTTCCACCGCAAGCTGGGGCTGCGCATCGACGCGGTCCTGCTCACGCCCGATCTGGTCAAGCGGCTGGCCTCGTGCGGCATCGACCGCACCTTCCGCAAGGGCTCCAAGCCCTCCGACCACGCGCCGCTGCTGGCGGAGTGGGGTAGGGCTACGCGCGCCCGGCCTGCAGGTGCCCGGTGTCGTTCCAGGACCAGATCACGCGGCGCTCGCGCTCGTAGTCGAGCTCGCTGATCGCCGCCGTGTCGAGCGCCAGGCGGCCGCCGGTCTGCGCGGGCTGCTCGATCCAGCGGGCCGCGAGGGCGCGCGAGACGTGCCCGTGCCCGAAGATCGCGACGTCGCCGTCCTCCACGCCCGCGATGCGGGCGATCACGCGGTCGACGCGCTCGGCGACGTCGTCGATGGTCTCCCCGCCGACCGGCCCGTCCTGCCACAGGTCCCAGCCGTCGTGGTCCTCGCGGATGTCGGCGGTGGTGCGGCCCTCGTAGTCGCCGTAGTCCCACTCCAGCAGGTTGGGGTCGGCCTCGGCCTGGGCGTCGAGCCCGGCCAGGCGGGCCGTCTCGTGCGCGCGCGACAGCGGGCTCGTCAGCACCAGCGCCCAGTCACGGCTCGTCAGGCGGCCGCCGGCCAGCAGCGCCTGCTCGCGGCCGGTCTGGGTCAGCGGGACGTCGGTCAGCCCGGTGTGGCGCCCGTCGCGGCTCCACTCCGTCTCCCCGTGGCGGATCAGGACGATCATCGCAGCTTGCGACGGTACCTGACCATGGTCGCGTGCTGCATGTCGCCGTGGGTCTGGGTGCGCAGGCGCTTGACGCGCTCGTGATGAAACGGCGAGCTGAGGCTCTCCGCGTGGCCGATGACGTACTTGGTGGGCACGGCGTAGCGCGACTGCAGCCAGCGGGTCAGCTTCAGGCTTGCGCGCAGCTGCCTGCGCCGGCCGAGCACCTCGCCGTCGGAGAGGCCGACGTGCTCGATGCCGATCGAGCGGTCGTTGAGGCCGACCGTGTGCCGGCAGCGGTAGCGCAGCGGCACGAGCTGGTGGATCGTGCCGTCCGTGTCAACGACGAAGTGCGCGCAGGTGGCGGGCAGCTCGTGCAGCTCGGAGTCGGGCACGTCCTGGGCGAAGGTGTTGAAGGCCGACTCGTAGGTGCTGCCGGCCGTGACGTGCTCGACGATCGTCTTGACCTCGCGCAGCCGCGACTCGCGCGGGCCGTAGTGGCGCAGCGAGTAGGCGCCCATCTCGTGGCGGCGGCGCTTGCCGAAGGGGATCGGCGACTGGACGATCTTCGGCTTCGGCACGGCCGCGGCGCGGGCGGCGGGGACGGTCTCCAGCACGGCGCGCGCGTGGGTGCGCGCGGCCGCCCGCGTGAGCGCGCCGGCGGGCAGCTCGACCACGAACGCCGTCGAGGAAGTGAACCGGGCGTTCTGCCAGCTCGTCGCGGTCCCGCGGTAGCGCGGAAGGCGCCTGGCCGGCAGCCCCACCCGCCGCGCGTAGGCGCGGATCAGCGACTGGTCGGCGCCCGGGACGAGGTCGACGGCTGCGAGGTGCTGGTGGTACCAGACGGTCACGTCGGGGCGGATGCGCCGGATCAGGGCCCGCATCGCGCGCGTCTCCGGCTCGCTGGCGGCAGACGGGCCCGGGAAGTAGGTGTCAAACGGGCGGCCGGCGGCGCGCCAGCGGTGCGGCCAGTTGCGGTTGAGGTCGACGCCGCGCGCGTTCTGGCGCGTGTCCGCTGCCTCGCCGTCCGGGTTGGCCGAGGCGACGGAGTAGGCCGCCACGCCGGCGGGCGGCGTCATCCGCCGCAGCGCGCGCACGACGGCCCGCCCGGCGCGCTCGTTGCCGTGGATGTCGCCCACCACGAGCAGCCTCCTCGGCGCGTCGGCGGCGCCGGTGCGCACCGCGCGGATCGGGCGGTCCTGGACGGAGTGGCCGGCGAGCAGCGCCGAGGCGGCGAGGGCGGCGGCCAACATCGTGTGCCACGCTAGCGGCGATGGACTCCGTGATCGTCGTCGGCGCCGGCAGCTTCGGCGCCTCGCTGGCGTGGCTGCTCGCGCGCGAGGGGATCTCCGTCACGCTGATCGACCAGTTCGAGCCCGGCGACGAGCGCACCTCGTCCGGCGGAGAGTCGCGGCTGTACCGCTGCGCGCACGGCACCGCCGCCGACTACACGCGCCTGGCGCGCCGCGGGCAGCAGCTGTGGCGCGAGCTCGAGGCCGCGACGGGCGAGGAGCTGCTGCTCGAGCGCGGCGTGTGCTGGTTCGCCCACCGCGAGGACGGCTGGGAGGCGGCCTCCGAGCGCGTCCTGCAGGCCGAGGGCATCCCCGTCGAGCGGCTCGAGGTCGCCGCCGCCGCGCGCCGCTTCCCCTCCTTCGCCGGCGACGACCTCGCCTTCGTCGTGCACGAGCCCGAGGCCGGCGCGATCCGCGCCCGGCGCGCCGTGCGGGCGCTGGTCGAGGCCGGGCAGGCGGAGGGCGTGCTCCTCAAGCGCGCCCGGGCCCGGCCGCACGGGCGCGCCGTCGAGCTCGCCGACACCGGCGCGCGCCTGGAGGCGGGCGCCGTGGTGTGGGCCTGCGGCGCGTGGCTGCGCGAGCTGTTCCCCGGCGTCGTCGACCTCCGCGTCACCCGCCAGGAGCTGTTCTTCTTCGACGGCGGGCCGGCCTGGGCGGAGCCGTCCGTCCCGGCCTGGGTCGACTACGACTTCGCGGCCTACGGGACCAGCGACCTCGACGGCCTCGGCGTCAAGGCCGCGCCCGACGTGGAGGGGCCGCACATCGGCGCCGACGACGCGCTCCCGCCCGTCAGCGCCGAGGGCGAGGCCGCGGCACGCGGCTATCTGGGCCGGCGCTTCCCCGCCCTGGCGGACGCACCGCTGAAGAGCGGGCGCAGCTGCCGCTACGAGCTCACGCAGGACTCGTGCTTCATCGCCGCGCCCCACCCCGTCGAGGAGGGCGTGTGGATCCTCGGCGGCGGCTCGGGCCACGGCTTCAAGCACGGCCCTGCGCTCGCCGAGCTCGTCGTGGCCGCGCTGCAGGGGACCGCGACGCTGCCGCGGGACCTCGGCCTGCACGAGCGCGCGCCGGGGCGCTCGCTGCGCACCGCCGGGTCGAGCGTGGCCGAGTAGGAAGCCCGTCGCGGCGACGATCACGCCGCCGGGGGCGAGGCCGACGAGCGCTATAAGGTCGCAGTAGCGGTGGATGCCCTCGACCAGCAGCTCAGCGACGTCCGGCACGCCCGCGGTCACCGGGTCACGTCGCAGCGCCAGCTCGTCTGCCGCGAGTGCGCGAAGGCGCAGGACGTCGAGCTCGCCGCGCAGGCGGGCGGGTGCGCCACCCGCCACGCGAAGGTCGTGGTGGCCGGGCTGTGCGAGCGCTGCGCTGCCGCCAGGTGATCCTCGGCGCGTACCGCCGGACGGGCGCCGACCCGCCCTTCGGCGACCCCGCCCGCGCCCACGGCGTCGCCATGGAGGGCTCGTACTGGCGCTTCACCGACGTCGCCTCCGGGCGCGTCGTGGTCGTGCTGTGCGGAGCCTGCCGCGCGCCGGACGGGCCGTGGGCCGTGGTGGGCGTCGCGTCGCATCCGGGGGGCTTCGTGCGCTGGAGGATCGTGCCCGACTGCGCCCTGGCCGGCCGTGCGGTGCGGGCGGGGGACGTCCTCGACGCGGCGCCGGGCCGGCTGCGCGTCCGACTCGACGGCGCGTCGGTGGACGCCACATGGTCGGCCGACGTCCCGTGGCCGCGCCGGCGCGCGTTCGGGGGCCTCGGACCCGCCCAATCGCTCCCGGGGCTCGGGCAGTACTGGCACCCGCTGTTGCCGCTGGGGACCGCGGTCGGCGGGGCCGTGCTCGACGGTGCCCCCGTACCGCTCGACGGCGCGACGGTCTACGCGGAGAAGAACTGGGGGCCGACCTTCGCCGGGCACTGGTGGTGGGGCCAGGCGCACGGGCTCGGGGGCGGCGCGGCGTGCGTCGCCTTCGCGGGCGGCCGGCTGCTCGGCCAGGCCCCGACCGCCCTGGTGGTCGCGCTCGAGGACCGCGTGCTGCGCTTTGCACCGCCGCTGGCGCGGGTCGTCGTGGCGACCGCGCCGGGACGCTGGCGCGTTGATGCGGCGGACTGGGCGGGCGGCTGCGCCGTCTCACTCGAGGCGGAGGCCGATCCCGCCGCCGCCGTCGTCCTGCCGGTGCCGGTGCCGGCCGAGCGGCGGGTGATCATGCGCTCCGCGCAGCACCTCGCCGGGCGCCTCGCGATCACGGTCCGGCGCGGGCGCCGCGTCGCCTTGCGCGGGGAGAGCGAGCTCGCCGGCCTGGAGCGGGGGGTCCCGCAGTGAGGCGCGTGCACGTCCTCGCCGTCGCCCTTGGCGCCCTCGTGTTGATGATCGGGTAGGGGCGCGCGCGGGCCGGAGTCGTGCGTATGGTGCCCGCACCCCGCTCGGCGCGGGACGTGTGGAACGTTGCGGCTGGTAGTCGACCACAACGTTCCACGGCCGGAATCCCTTGGAACGTTGTGACTCACAGTCGACCACAACGTTCCGCACGTCCGCCCGGGCGCGACGTGCGGAACGCCGCGGCGTGCGGGCGCCCTCGACGCGACAGCGACGACGCGCGTAGTGGTGGCCATGGGCCCCATTGAGCGCGTGCTCGCCGGGGCCGCTCTACCCAGCCCGGCTGTTCGCCGCGCCCGGGCCCGCTCCACCGAGCCGGCTGTTCGCCCCGCCCGGGCCCAGGCGTGTGCGGCCCCTCACCCCCCGCACCCCGCCAGCGCGCGCCCGTAGAAGCGCAGGTAGTCGCGCCAGTGGGCGTTCCAGTAGTCGCCGTCGTGGCCGCCGCTCCAGACGGTGTGGACGGACGGGTGCTGGCCGCGGGCGCGCAGGGCGGCGACGAAGGCGCGGTCGCCGGGCTGAAACGGGTCGGCGTCGCCGGCGTCGATCCACACCCGCTGCCCGGCGAAGCGGCGCGCGGCGCGGATGACGTCGTGACGGTCGAAGTCGGCGGCGCCGTCGAAGGCGCCGGGGGCGGTCTGGTCGGCGCTCGTCCACAGCGCCGGGGAGTGGCCGCCGACGGCGCAGAACGCCTTGCGGTGCAGGCGGGCGAGGTGCAAGGCGCCGAAGCCGCCCATGGATATGCCGCCGACCGCGACCCGCGACGGGTCGACGCCCGTGTGCGCCTGCACCTGCGGGATCACCTCCTTCATCACGTAGCGACCCCAGGCCCCGTCGTGGCGATCGTGCCAGTAGGAGTGGTCGCCACCGCTGGGAAACGCGACGACCGGCGCGCGGCCGCCGAGCCGGGCGAGCGCGGCGAAGAAGGGCCCGCTCAGGTAGCCGTCGATGGTCGTGCCGCGGCCGTGCAGGAAGACCAGCAGCGGGGCGCTTGGACCCGTCGCCGGCGCCGACGCCGGCCGGGTAGACGATCCGCACCCGCAGCTTGCGCCCGACCGCGGCGCTGTCGATCGTCAGCCGCTCCACGTGCGCCCCGCGCACGTTCACCGCCGCGCTGCGGCTGCCGGCCGCGACGCCCGCCACGAGGGCGGCCACCGCCGCGGCGAAGAGCCCGACCACGAGGAGCCGACGGCGAGGCGCCCTCATCGGCCCTCCGCCCGGCGGCGCGCGATGGCGAGCGGCTCGGCGCCGACAAGCCGCTCGAACGTGCTGATGACCGACCACAGCCCCACCAGGCGCAGCTTGGCACCCGTATCGACCGGGGTGACGCGCGCCTCGGATACAAGCTCGGAGCGGCCGTCGCCGACCGGCCGCGTCCAGTGCGCGAAGAGGACCTTGACCGTGCCGGGCTCGTCCCAGGCCTCGTAGTCCGCGGGGCCGTCGAGGCGCGGATAGTCGCGCTGCAGTGTCCAGATGCGCCCGCACAGGCCGCTCATCGACCAGGTCTCCCCCGTCTCGAGCTCGGTGAACGGATAGCGGCGGAACAGCTCGTGGAAGGTCAGCGTCGCGGGCGTGTCCGGGATGCGCCAGCGCACCAGGCGCCCCAGCGTGCGCGTGTCGGAGAGCTTGACCGAGGACGCCGCCTGCCAGAGCGTCGCGGCGTCCGCCGCCGCCGTCCGGCGATGGTGGCTGCGGACCGCCGGGGCGCCAGCCCACCGTTCGAGCGCCTTGTCGACCATGCGCGGACGGTACCGTGCCGGAGCGGTGCGCCTGATCCAGCACAAGCGCGAGGCGTTCTGGTTTTACCGCTTCCTGTCGCCGCTATACGACACGTGGGTCAACCCCCTGTTCTGGACGCTCGACATGCGCGCCGCAGCGCTGGCGCTCGGACAGCTCGACGCGCGCTCGCTGAAGACCGTCGACGTGGGCGCCGGGACGGGCTTTGCCACCGAGGGCATCGTGGCGCGCGTGGACTCCCACAACGTCACGCTGCTCGACCAGAGCCCCCACCAGCTCGCCCGCGCGCGCAGCAAGCCGGCGCTGAAGGGCTGCACCTTCGTGCAGGGGGACGCCGAGTCGCTGCCCTTTGCCACCGACGAGTTCGACCGCTACGTCTCCTGCGGCTCGATCGAGTACTGGCCGGACCCGCAGGCCGCCTTCGCGGAGGCCTACCGGGTGATCAAACCTGGTGGGATCGCGCTGATGGTCGGGCCGCTGCCGCCCGAGCGCCCGCTCGCCCGCCGGCTCGCGGACCTGTGGATGCTCTTCCCCGCCGAGGGCGAGTACCGCGAGTGGATGCAGCGGGCGGGGTTCGCCGACATCCGCGCGACCTACGTCGCACCGGAGTGGACGGCCCAGCAGTACGGGATCGCGATCGCCGGGCGCAAGCCGGCGCCCGGAGCCTCTCCCGCCGCGGCGGCTCGGCCGCGCGAGTCCGTCGACGAGCCGATGACGGCGCGGCGCTGGGCGCGTTGGGTCGCGGGCTCGGCCGCCGGCGCGGTCTTCGTGCCGATCGGCGCCGCGGCGAGCCTGCGCGCCCGGCTGCGCGCCTCGCGCTGATGGCGGGGACGGTCGCCGCGCCGCTGCGGCGCACGCGCGTGGCGGCGACGGTCACGTGGCGCTTCTCGCGCCCGCACACGGTGATCGGGACGGCCCTCAGCGTCCTGGGCATCTTCGCGATCGCCGCGCACGAGCTCGGGCCGCTGCCCGCCGGGCGCGCCGCCTTCCACCTGTTCTGGACGCTCGTCGCCGCCCTCTCGGTCAACGTCTTCATCGTCGGCCTCAACCAGCTCGAGGACGTGGAGATCGACCGCGTCAACAAGCCGCGGCTCCCGCTCGCCGCCGGGGACATGACGATCGCCCAGGGGCGCGCGCTCGTGGGCGCGGCGGCCGCGCTGCCGCTGATCCTCGCCGTCACGCAGGGCCCGATCGAGACGACCGCCGTGCTCGCGGCGATGGCGATCGGCTGGGCCTACTCCTCCCCGCCGCTGCGCCTCAAGCGCTTCCCGGTCGCGGCGTCGGCGAGCATCTCGGTCGTCCGCGCGCTGGTCGTCAACCTCGGCGTCTACCTGCACTTCGCGGGCGCCTTCGGCGGCGGGCACGAGGTCGCCGCCGCGGTCTGGGCGCTCACGCTGTTCGTGCTGCCCTTCTCGTTCGCCATCGCCGTGCTCAAGGACGTGCCCGACGCCGAGGGTGACCGCCGGTTCTCGATTCGGACGTTCACCGTGCGCCTCGGCGGGCGTGCCGCCTTCGGGATGGGGATGGGCGCGCTCACGCTGGCCTACCTCGGGATGGCGGTGCTCGGGCCGCTGGCGATCGACGGCGCGCAGCCCGCCGTGCTGGTCGTGACGCACGTCGCGGCGCTCGCTGCGCTGTGGTTCTGGGCGCTGCGCACGGACCCGGAGGACTCCGCCCGCTTCACCGTCTTCTACATGCGCGTGTGGGCGCTGTTCTTCTGCGAGTACATCGCGGTTTCGCTCGCGGTCCTGCTGGGCTAGCGTGCACCCCGATGACGGGACTGCTGGTCGTCGGGCTGCACCACGGCGCCGGAGAGGGAAGCGTCGCGACGGCGATCGGCGCGGTGCTGCACCGCGCCGGCGTGCCCGCGCGCGTCGAGAAGCCGCTCGAATACGACACGGCCGCCTCGCCCGCGATCGCCGCGCGGCACGCCGGTGAGACGATCGATCCGGCGGCCCTGACCGCGTCCCTGCGCCTCGACGAGGGTCCCGTCGTGACCGCGATTGGAGGCGGCGTGCTGGGCGCGCTGACGCCGCGCTACACCGTGCGCGACCTGGCGGCCGAGCTGCGGCTGCCGGTCGTGCTCAGCGCGCGCGCGGAGCCTGACGCCACGAACCTCGTGCGCCTCAGCCTCGCCGCCGCGCGGGCCGCGCGCCTCACGATCCCCGCCGTGGTGCTCACGGCCTGGCCGGATCCCCCGGAGCGCGTGCAGCTCGACGAGCAGCGGCTGCTCGGCGAGGTCGCCGGCGTGCCGGTCCTCACCCTGCCCGCCTCGGCGAGCGCGCGCGCCGATGCCGTCCGCGACTGGCCCGTGGCCGGCTGGCTCGCCGCGGTCCCGCCGGAGCCCGTCCCCAGCGCGCCCGTGGCCCCGTCCCCGCAGGCGCCGGTCGGGGAGCTCGCGATGGAGCCCTTCGCGGCGTGGGCGGGAGGGCCGACGGGCGACCCGCGCTCGACGCCGCGCCCGCGGATCATGGAGGCGATGCTCGAGATCGTCGCGGCCGAGGGTCCGCTGCTCGCGACCCGCGCCTACGCGCTGTACAACCGCGCCAGCGGCGGCCGCAAGCTCACGACGATCGCCCGCGCACCGCTGTCGAGCTCAGTGCACTGGCTCGCGCAGGAGCGCAAGGTGGTGCTCTGCGATGACGTGGTCCGCCTGCCCGACCAGCCCGCGGTCCGGGTGCGCGAGCTTGGCGACCGCACGCTCGAGGAGGTGCCGGTGGACGAGATCGCCGAGCTCATGCGCCGCATCGGGCGCCGCGACGAGGCCGGGCTCAAACGCGCCGTCCTCTCCGCCTACGGACTGGTCCGCCTCACCCAGCGGGCAGACGAATACCTCAACCTCGCGATCGGACGGCTATGAGCATCACCCGCAGCGGCGGCCCCCTGGCGTTTCCCGCCCCGGAGACCGTCAACTACCAGCTGGACGGCCCGAAGCACCGCCTGCTGATGAACCCGTTCCCGCGGCGCGTGCGCGCCGAGCTCGGTGGCGAGACGGTGCTCGACTCCCAGCGCGGCCAGCTGCTGCACGAGTCACACCTCCTGCCGGTGCTCTACGTGCCACGCGAGGACGTCCGCGCCGAGCTGACCCCGAGCGAGAAGGTCACGCACTGCCCGTTCAAGGGCGACGCCTCGCACTTTCACATCGGCGCGACGCAGGACGTCGCGTGGCAGTACGAGGCGCCGCTTGAGGCCGCACGCTGGCTCGACGGCCTGGTCGCGTTCTACATCGACGCACTCGACGCCTGGTACGACGAGGACGAGCCCATCCGCGGCCATTTCCGCGACCCCTACCACCGCGTCGACGTACGCCGCAGCTCCCGCACGGCGCGCGCCGAGGTCGACGGGAAGGTCGTGGCCGAGTCCACCGGCGCGCTCCTTCTGTCCGAGACCAGCCTGCCCAACCGCTGGTACTTCGACCGCCCCGACGTGCGCGCCGAGCTCGAGCCGAGCGACATGACGGCCCACTGCCCCTATAAGGGCGACGCCACCTACTTCCACGTCGACGGCGTCGAGAACGCGGCCTGGAGCTACCCGGACCCCTACGACGGGGTCCGCGCGATCGCCGGGCACGTGAGCTTCGCGTGACCTCCACAGGACTTCCCGCCGCCTGCCCGAATGTGACCAATGTCTCAGCCGCTCGGCATGTTCTGCCGATACCAGGGGCAGGATCACTGCGATGACCAGCGAACGCTCAAACGCCTACGGCCGCGTCATGCGGACCCTTCAGGATCTGGGCCCCGCCAAGCTGCACGACGCCGAGGTCGCGATCCTGCGCGACGCCGCCGACACCCTGCTGTTCTCGAGCTCCGCGCAGGACCCGGCCGCCGTCGAGGCGATCACGCTGGTCGAGCGGCTGATGCACGACCTCGCCGACGTCGATCGCTGGACGTCGGAGTCGGCGCAGCGGCTGGCTGAGGACGTCGCCGGCTGCGGTCCGGCGCTCGCCGTCGTCTGAGCCGCGGATCCCCACGGCGCCGCGGCCAAATGGGGGTCATGACCCCCATTAAGCGCGTGCTCGCGCCGGCCGCGTCGCTCGGCACCCCTCGGCTCTACCGCGCGGCGCCCCGCTCGTAGATCCCCAGGCGCGCGGCCGGGACCTCCTCGAAGCCCGGCGCCGTCACCGTGCCT
This sequence comes from Solirubrobacterales bacterium, assembly GCA_038318085.1. Taxonomy (GTDB): domain Bacteria; phylum Actinomycetota; class Thermoleophilia; order Solirubrobacterales; family Solirubrobacteraceae; genus DATLGB01. The sequence goes on along the minus strand of JBBQBV010000114.1, from coordinate 1,715 downwards.
TGCGCGTCGGCGGTGACCGGGATGACCACGAGGATCTCGCCGCCGCGCACGTAGGCGCAGGTGCCCGCGGGGGCCTCGAGCGCGTCGTAGCCGCCCGCGAACGCGTCCGGCTTGCGCGCGCGCAGCTCGAGCGCGGCCAGGATGAGGGCGAGCTTCTCAGGTGGATGGTCCAGCGCGCGGCGCCGGGCGTCGAAGTCGATCGGGCGGCGGTTGTCCGGGTCGACGAGCGCCAGGTAGCAGAGCTCGTCGCCGCCGTAGACGTCCGGGACGCCCGGGGCGGTGAGCTTGAGCAGCAGCTGGCCCAGCGCCGAGCGGGACCCGGCCTGCACGACGCGCGCGTGCAGGCGGTCAAACTCTTCATGGAAGTCGTCGGCCGACAACAGACCGCCCGCCCAGCCCTCGACGCGCTCCTCGTAGCCCGTGTCCGGGTCGGCCCAGTCGGTGTGGACCTTCGCCTCGCGCAGGGCCTTCTCGAGGTAGCCGTCCAGACGCTCGCGCGGCTCGATCGGGTGCGCGCCGAGCAGCGTCTGCAGGACGAGAAAGCCCGTGGCCGGGTCCGGCGCCTCGGGCACCCAGCGGCGCGCGAAGGCCGCCCAATCGTCGCGCAGTGCGGGCTCGGAGAGGGCGCCGATGCGTGCGCGGACGTCGGCCGAGCGCTTGGTGTCGTGCGTCGTGGAGACGAGCAGGTTGCGCGGGAAGTGCTCCGAGCGCAGGGCGTTGGCACGGTGCAGCTCGCCGATCGTGATGCCGAAGCGGCCGGGGTCCCCACCCACCTCGTTGAGGGCGAGCAGGCGGTTGTAGCGATAGAAGGCCGTGTCCTCGACGCCCTTGGCGGTGATCGGCGGGCTGGTCTGCTGGAAGCGCGTGACGAACTCGTCGAGGCCCGCCGTCTCGAGGGTGAGCGCCGCCACGAGCGCGTCGGGAAGGCCGGCCGCGGCGAGGAAGCGGCGGTCGAGGTCGTCGACGCGCCCGCTCCAGGGCTCGACGTAGGTGCGGTAGACGGGCAGGGCGGCGAGCGCGTGCGCGAGCGTCGCGGCGTCGAACTGCGGCGCGAGGCGCTGCAGCCACGCGATCTCGCGCGCGAAGGTCGTCGACGCCTGCTCGACCTGCGCCTCGCGGGCGTGCGCCGCGAAGTCGCGGTCGTCACCGGTCAGCTCCGACCACACCGCGTCCAGGACGTCCTCCCCACCCCGGTCCACGAAGACCGCCTGCGCGTCGTTTGCGAACTCGTAGCCGACGGTGCCGTCCACCGGCCAGTCGCGCAGCGGCTCCCCCGGATGCAGGATCTTCTCGACCCAGATGCCGTGCGCGCCGGCACCCCTCAGGCGGCGCAGGTAGCCGGCGGGATCCGCTAGCCCGTCGGGATGGTCGACGCGGACGCCGTCGACGACGCCGTCGTTGAGCAGGTCGAGCGTCTTGCGGTGGGTGAGCTCGAAGACCTCGGGGTCCTCTTGGCGGACCGCCGCGAGGTCGTCGATGTCAAAAAAGCGCCGGTAGAACTCCGTCCCCGGCTCGACGTCGAAGACGCGCCTGCGCTCCTCGGGGTCCGACCACCAGCGGTTCTCCTCCCCCGTGCCCATGTGGTTGGGGACGATGTCGAGGATCAGCGGCATCGCCTCGGCCAGCGCCCGCAGCGCCTCCTCCCCGCCGAGCGCCTCGCTGACCGTGGTCGGGTCGACGACGTCGTAGCCGTGGGTCGAGCCCGCGCGCGCCGT
>JBBQBV010000113.1:0-12225 GCA_038318085.1 Solirubrobacterales bacterium | reverse complement strand
CCCCACCGGCCACGAGAACAGCGCGGCGCCGAGCCGGGCGAGCGCCCACGCGAGCGCGCCGAGCGACAGCCAGGAGATCGCGAGCAGCGCCGTGGTGGCGGTGTCCGACCCGAATACCATCAGCCCGCCCGACACGAGGTTGGCGAGCGGATGGGGCGTGGGCGCGGCGGCCGCGACGAAGTCCGGCGCGTGGCCGGCGAGAATCTCCCGGCCCCACCGCAGCCCCCACAGGGCGTCGTAGCCGAGCGACCCGGGACCGTGGGCGAGGCGCGCGAGCACGGCGACGCCCAGCGCGACCGCCAGCGCGCTCCCCAGCCCTCGCGCCGCCGTTCGCGTCATGGCAGCGGTCTACCAGCCGGTGGCGGATGGGCGCGGCGTGGCTGCAGACAGCGGTCGAATGACAGTGGCCGTGTAACACAGCCTGTGCTACGCTCGCGACATGGCGTCGCGCACCGTCAGAGCCCGACTCGACCCACGGTCAGAGGCCGACCTGGAGTTGTTGCTGCGGGAGGGAGGCACCGAATCCGACGTCGTCCGCGCGGCGCTTGCTGAGGCAGCCGCGCGTCGGCGCCGGCGGTCGACGCTGCGATCCGAGGTGGCGCGCCTGGCTGCCGATCCCGAGGATCGACTGGCACGCGATGAGGCGCTGCGCGATCTCGACGAGCTCGAGGCCGCTTGGCCGGGATGACGCGAGGCTCGATCTGCGGCATTCGCCTCGGTCGCAGAACCGGACACGAGCAATCAGGTCGACGCTACGCGATCATCGTGCAGACCGACGACCTCTGGTTGCTCAACACCGTCGTCGTCGTCCCGACCTCGACCTCGGTTCGCGCGGCGACGTTTCGCCCCGAGGTTGTCGTCGCAGGGCAGCGCACTCGAGCGCTGTGCGAGCAGATCCGGACTGTCGACGCCCAGCGCTTGGACGGGATCGTCGGCAGCCTCACCGCCGCCGAGCTCCTCAGCGTCGAAGACGCGCTGCAGATCGTCCTCGAGTTGTAGCCGCGATCGTCGCGGCGCATGCACGCGCCCGCGTCGTCGCCTTGCAGCTCACGTTGCGTGAGGCCGTACGGTGCGACCGATGGGCGAGGTCGACAGAACGTGGAAGGTGGGCGAGCTTGCGCGGGCGACGGGGCTGACGATCCGCGCGCTGCATCACTACGACGAGATCGGGCTGCTCGTCCCGGGCCGCACGCAGTCCGGTCACCGCGTGTATGCGCCCGCGGACGTCGAGCGTCTGTACCGGGTGCTTGCCCTGCGCGGCGTGGGCATCGCGCTCGACGAGATCGCCGCGGTGCTCGACGACGACGCCGTCAGCCTGATGGACACGGTGCGACGCCATGTCGCCGCGGTCGAGCGCGACATCGAGCAGCGGCGCCGGCTGCTCGATCGCCTGCGCGACATGCTCGAGGCGCTCGAGCGCTCCTCAGCGCCGACCGTCGACGAGCTGATCGGCGCCGTCGAGGCGATGACCGGCGTCGAGGCGACGATCGCGGACGTCGTCACGCGCGACCCGTGGGAGGCCGCCTGGGAGCTGATGGCATCGTGCGTCGTCCTGCTCAGGGAGACGGGCGGAGAGCGGATCCTGCCGATCTGGATCGGTGAGCCCGAGGCCGCGGCACTGGTCGTGCAACGCCAGGGCACGACGCTGCCACGTCCGCTGGGATACGACCTCACGGTCGCCCTGCTCGGCGCGGTCGACGCTCGCGTCGAGCGCGTCCTGATCGAGCGCCTGCGCGACTGCACGTTCTTCGCGACCGTGACCGTGGCCTCTGGCGGAGACCCCCATGAGATCGATGCGCGGCCGAGTGACGCGCTGAACCTCGCTGTGCGCTCCGGGGCGCCGATCCAGGTCGCGAGCGACGTGATCGAGACGGCGGGGTTGACGGCGTGGCCCAACGCGTGGGAGGCAGCCGCGGGTGCGAGCGGCGCGCCGCCGTGGACCCCGCTGACCGAGAGCGCCGGAATCGACCGCATCCCACCGTACGCGGTCGGCGAGGACTCGCCGGCGCTGCTGCGAGGCGCCGCGGCCGAAGCGCAGGCACTCGGTCACGGATTCGTGGCCGCGGCTCACCTGCTGCTGGCCATCCTCGCCGACAGGGACGGCCCTGTCGCACGGCTGCTCGCCCGCCACCGGGTCGAGCTTGCCCCGGCACGCGAGGCGGTTGCGGCGCTGCTGGCGATCGCGCAGGACGTGCCGTCGCCCTCCAAGAGGACCGTCCTGCGTCCGCGCGCGACGCTCGCGATGCACCGGGCGAGCGGCGAGGCTCGGCGGCGGGGCGCAGCCGACATCGGCCCGATGCACGTTCTTCTGGCGCTCGTCGACAGTCCGGATGCCGCGGACGTCCTCGATTTCAGCGGCGTCGACCTCGCCGCGCTGCGCGCCGACGTGCTCGCTGATCTCGATGCCTGAGACCAGCCCAGGCGACCCATTCGACGATGCCAGATCCGGCTGGCCCGCCCACTTGCGCCAAGGAGTGAATCCTGGTTCACTTCTTCACGGATGGCCTACCGGGAGACGGAGCAGACGCGCGCCCGCGCAGCGGGCACCCGCGAGCGGATCGTGCGCGCGGGGATCGAGCAGCTGGGGGAGGGCGGCTACGCGTCGGCCACGGTGCAGGCCGTGGCCCGGCGGGCGGGCGTCGCGACCGGCAGCGTCTACCGCCACTTCCCCTCCAAGGGGGATCTGCTCGCGGAGGTCTTCCGCCGCGCCTCGCAGAAGGAGATCGACGCGATGGCGACGGCCCCGTCCGTCACGGAGGCGGTCGAGCGCTTCGTGCGACGGGCGCTCGCGGCGCCGCAGCGCGCCTACGCGCTGATCGCCGAGCCCGTGGATCCGGCCGTGGACGCCGAGCGGCTCGTGTTCCGCCGAGCCTACGCAGCGCTGTTCGCCGCGCTGCTCGAGGATCTGCCCGACGCCGACATCGTCTCCGCCGCCCTCGTCGGCGCCCTCGCCGAGGCGCTGGTCGGCCCGCTCGCCCGGCGCGACCGCGAACCCGAGGCGCTGATCGCCTCCCTACAGAGCTTCTGCCTCAGAGCTACGCAAAGGAGCCTTCCGGCGCATGTCTGACACGCTCGTCCCGCCGTCGCGCGCGACCCACGAGGTCGTCAACCAGGCGCCCCCCTTCGCCGACGTCAACCTCTTCGACACCGACGTCGCGCTGCAGGAGGCTGTCGCGCGGGAGGGGGCGGGCTGGGCCGTCGCGCGGCTGCGGGAGACCGGCGCGGTCGCGGGCTCGGCCGCCGCGCAGGAGCACGCGCGCCGGGCCGACCGCAACGCGCCGCGGCTGCTCACCCACGACCGCTACGGCCACCGGATCGACCACGTGGACTACGACCCGAGCTGGCACTGGCTGCTGCGCGGGGCGGTCGAGCGAGAGATCCACGCGTTGCCGTGGCGGGACTCCCGGGCCGGCACGCACGCGGCGCGCGCGGGGCTGGAGTTCCTGTGGGCCCAGCTCAACGGCGGCGTGATGTGCCCGGTCTCCATGACGTACTCCGCGATCCCGGCGCTGCGCCACGACGCGCACATCGCCGCCGACTGGGAGCCGCGGCTGACGGCGACCGACTACGACGCGGGCGCGCTGTGCGGCATGGTGATGACCGAGAAGCAGGGCGGCTCGGACGTCCGCGCCGGGACCACCCGAGCCGTCGATCTCGGCGCCGGATGGTGGGAGCTGACCGGCCACAAGTGGTTCTGCTCACACCCGATGTGCGACGTCTTCCTCGTGCTCGCCCAGGCGCCGGCCGGCCTGTCGTGCTTCGTCGTCGAGCGCGGCCCGGGGATGGAGATCCAGCGACTGAAGGACAAGCTCGGCACGCGCTCGCTGGCCTCAGCGGAGATCGAGCTCCGCGCCGCGCCCGGGCGCCTGCTGGGCGAGGAGGGCCGCGGCGTGGCCACGATCATCGACATGGTCACCCACACGCGGCTGGACTGCGTGATCGGAACGGCGTCGGCGATGCGCCGCGCCGTCGTCGAGGCCGTCCACCACGCGCGCCATCGCCGCGCCTTCGGCGCGCTGCTGATCGACCAGCCGCTGATGGTCAACGTGCTGGCCGACCTCGCGCTGGAGTCCGAGGCGGCGACCGCCACCGCGCTGCGCCTCGCACGCGCCTACGACGAGGGCGACGCGCACATGCGCCGCTTCGGCACCGCGGTCCTGAAGTACTGGGTGACCAAGCGCTCGATCGGAATGATCGCCGAGGCGCTCGAGTGCCTCGGGGGCAACGGCTACGTGGAGGAGAGCCCGCTGCCGGCGATTCTGCGCGACGTCGGGGTCAACGGCATCTGGGAGGGCTCGGGCAACGTGATGGCGCTCGACGTCCTGCGCGCGATGGCGCGCGAGCCGGAAGGGCTGCCGTCCTTTCTGGCCGAATGCGAGGCCGCCCGCGGCGCCGACGCGCGCCTGGACGCGCACCTCGATGCGCTGCCGCGCGCCCTTGCGGGCCTGGCCGAGGACGCGCAGTGGCAGGCACGCAGCGTGGTCGAGGACCTCGCGCTGGCCTTCCAGGCGTCGCTGCTCGTGCGCACGGCGCCGCCCGCCGTCGCCGATGCGTTCTGCGCCGGCCGGCTGGGTGAGGCGCGCGGTCGCGCCTTCGGGACGCTTCCCCGCGGCGTCGATGGCGCGGCGGTGGTCGCGCGCGTGCTGCCGTGAAGGGGATGCTCGCGGGCGCCGTGGCCGCCGCCGGGGGCTACGTGCTGGTCGTGCGCGGCGACCTGGTGCTCGACGTCGGCGTCGGCCGGCGCGTGCGCGAGCTCGGCCCCCAGCGGGTCATGATCGCGGCACCGCGCGAGACGGTCTTCGACGTCATCGCGACGCCGTACCTCGGGCGCACGTCGCGGGCCATGCAGGCGAAGCTCCGCGTCCTGGAGCGCGGCGGCGACATGGTGCTCGCGGAGCACTACACGCCGGTCTGGCCGCGACTGCGCGCGACGACGCTGGAGACGGTCCGCTTCGTGCGTCCGGGCCTGATCGCGTTCCGGCTGCTGCGCGGGCCGGTCCCGCACGTCAGCGAGACCTTCGAGTTGACCGAGCCGGCCGGTGGGGGAACCGAGCTCGTCTACCGCGGGGTGCTGGGCACGGACTTCTGGGCCGCGGGCGCCTGGTGGGGCGCCCAGGTCGCCGGGCCGTGGAAGCGCGCCGTGCAGGCGTCGCTGAGCGCCTTCGCCAAGGAGGCCGAGCGGCGTGCCGGCGTACCGTGAGGTCCTGCGCGTCGAGGGCTTGACGCTCGCGGGCTGCGGGCTCGCCGGCGTCGCAGGGCTGATCGCCTTCTGTGACCAGGCGCTCGACGGCCCCGCGAGCACGATCGGGCAGCTGGCCGTCGTGGCCGTGCTGCTGGCGGTTCTCGGCCCGCTCACGACCCGCCGCGCGATGGCCGGCGCCGTCCCGTTGCGCCCGGAGCCCGAGCACGGCGGCGGCGAGCCGACCCCGCTCTGGCAGCTGCCGCTGATCGTCGCCGGGCTGAGCGCGGTCTTCGTCGCGACGGTCGGGTGGGACGCCGGGCTGCGCGTCGTTGGCGGCTGCCTGCTCGTCGGGCTCACCCAGGCCGTCCTGCTCGAGCGGCTCGTCGCGCGCGAGGAGCGCCGTCGCGGCGTGCGCTTCTTTCGCGTGCCGGGATCGTCGCTGCTGACGGGCACCAAGCTCGGCGCCCTCCCGTGATGACCGACGGGGAGCGCTGGACGCGGGAGGCGCTCGCGGGCCTGCGCGCGGACGGCTACGCGCCGGGGGCGTGGTGGCGGTTCCTCGGCGCCTCGCACCGCCGGGCCGCCGTGACGCGCGCCGCGCGCCCGGCGCTGACCCGGCAGGCTCGGACCTGGATGGGGGTCGGCGCCCTCGCCGCGGCGGCCGGAGGGCGCGGGCTCGCGGGGTGGGCGATCACGGCGCTGATGCTCGACTGGCACCTCGGGATGGTGGAGACCGAGGACGGCCGGCCGCGCGCGCTCGGTCCGGCGGACGCCTGCACGCTGCTGCGGGCATGGCTGGTCCCGCTCGTCGCCGACGACCCCCGCACGCTCGTGCTCGCCGTCGGCCTCGCCACCGACGGCGTCGACGGCGCGTTGGCCCGCGCTGGGGAACCGACCCGGCTCGGGCGCGACCTCGAGGGTCTCGTGGACGCGGCCTTCGCGGTTGCCGCGCTGCGGGGCCTCGTGCGCTCCGGGCGGCTCGGGCGGCCCGCCGCCGCCGCGGAGGCGGCGCGGCTGACGGTCGGGACCGGCTACGCCGTGGCCGTCTACTTCCGGGCGGCCGCGGCTCCGGCTCCCGGCCGGCTGCGGGCGGCCCGGAGGCTGACGCCCGTGCGCGCGGCGGGCCTGCTCTTCGCGGCGAGCGGCCGGCGGCGCCTCGCGGACCGGCTCGTGCTGGCGGGCGCGGCGGCCAGCGCCGTGATGCGGTAGATCTGCGACCGGCCAGCGAGTCGCAGGTCGCGCCCGGGCCCGCGCCCGGTCCGGCCCTCCGTAGACTCCGGGACATATGAACCTTCGCGAGCTGCTCGGCGAAGGGCCGGAGGACGTCGAGGTCTCCGATCTGGCCTTCGACCATCGGGAGGCGGGCCCCGGAACCCTCTTCTTCTGCGTGCCCGGCTTCACCCGCGACGGCCACGACTTCGCCCCGGATGCCGTCGCGCGCGGGGCGGTCGCGCTCGTCGTCGACCGCCCGCTCGGCGTCGGGGTCCCGGAGGTCGTGGTGTCGAGCGTCCGCGCCGCCATGGCCACCGCGGCGGCGCGCCTGGCAGGCGACCCGAGCGCCGAGCTGCCGGTCGTCGGCATCACGGGCACCAACGGCAAGACGACGACGGCGTTCTTGGTTCGCGAGCTGCTCGAGGCGGCGGGCGTGCGCAGCGGCCTGCTGGGGACGGTCAAGTCCGTCGTCGGTGGCGCCGAGCGCGAGGTCAAGCACACGACGCCGGAGGCGATCGAGCTCCAGCGCACCTTCGCGGAGATGCTCGCGGCCGGGGACCGGGCGTGCGTGATGGTGGTCTCCTCGCACGCGCTCGAGCTCGAGCGCGCGAGCGCGATCCACTGGGCGGTCGCGCTGTTTACGAACCTGACGCAGGACCACCTGGACTTCCACCCCACGATGGACGCCTACTTTCAGGCCAAGCGCCGGCTGTTTGAGACCGCGGAGGGCCACCGCGTCGTCAACGTCGACGACCCCTACGGCCGCCGCCTGGCCGACGAGTTCACAGGCGCGGTCACCTTCGCCATCGACGCCGCGGCCGACTATCGCGCGACCGAGCTGCTCTCGGGCTACGCCGGTTCGGCCTTCACGGCGCTGACGCCTGACGGCGCCTTCGACGTGCGCATGCCGCTCCCAGGTCGCTTCAACGTCCTCAACGCGCTCGGCGCGCTGGCCGCCGTGCGGGCGCTCGGCGTCGAGCCCGCGGTCGCCGTGCGCGCGCTGGAGGGCGCCGGCCGGGTCCCGGGCCGCTTCGAGCCGGTCGACGAGGGCCAGCCCTTCGCGGTCCTGGTCGACTACGCTCACACGCCGGACTCGCTCGAGAACGTCCTGCGCGCGGCGCGCGACCTCGGCCCCGGGCGCGTGATCTGCGTGTTCGGCGCGGGCGGGGACCGCGACCGCGGCAAGCGGCCGCAGATGGGCGAGATCGCCGGGCGGCTGGCCGACGCGGCGATCGTCACCTCCGACAACCCGCGCTCGGAGGACCCCGACGCGATCCTCGACGACATCGAGGCCGGAATGGAGGACGTCGCCCATTCGCGGGAGGTGGATCGCCGGGCGGCGATCGCACAGGCCGTCCGCCAGGCCGATCCCGGCGACGTCGTCGTGATCGCCGGCAAGGGCCATGAGCAGGGGCAGGAGTTCGCGGGCGGGCGCAAGGAGCCCTTCGACGACCGCGTCGTCGCCGCCGAGGCCCTCAAGACCGTGTGGACGAAGTGAGGGCCTGGAGCCCCGAGCGCGTCGCCCAGGAGGCGGGCGCCGACCTCCTCGGGCGGGGCGCGGCCGGCGCCGGGCCGCAACGGGTCGTGATCGACTCCCGCGACGCCGGACCGGGCGATCTCTTCGTGGGCCTCGTCGGCGAGCACGCCGACGGCGGCGAGTACGCGGCGGCGGCGCTTGAGGCCGGCGCCTGGGGTGTCCTGGCCGCCCCCGCGCACGCGGCCGGGCTCGCGGGGGACGGCGACGGCGCCGTGCTGGCCTCCCACGCACCGCTCGTCTCGCTGCAGGCGCTCGCCCGCGCGTGGCGCCGCGAGCTCGGCGCGGCGGTCATCGGCATCACCGGCTCGGTCGGCAAGACCTCGACCAAGGACATCCTGCGGGGGCTGTTGGCGCCCCAGCGCCGCGTGCATGCGAGTCGCGCCAACTTCAACACGGAGATCGGGCTCCCACTCGAGGTGCTCGCGGCGCCGGCGGGCACGCAGGTGCTCGTGCTGGAGATGGGGATGCGCGGTGCGGGGCAGATCGCCGAGCTGGCCGCGATCGCCGAGCCCGAGGTCGGCGTCATCACCGCGGTCGGGCAGGTCCACCTCGAGCTGCTGGGCTCGCTGGACGCGATCGCCCGGACGAAGGCCGAGCTGCTGCAGCATGTGCGCGTGGCAGTGATCCCCGACGGCGAGAAGCTGCTCGAGCCCTACCTGCCCGCCGGGGTGCAGATCGTGCGCTTCGGCGCCGACGAGCGCGCCCTGGACGGCCTCGAGCTGCCGTTCACGTCGGCGCACATGCGTCGCAACGCGCTCGCCGCGGTGGCCGCCGCGCGGGCGGTCGGCGTCGAGCCCGCGGGCCGCCTGGACCTCGAGCTGAGCCCCATGCGCGGCCAGCTGATCGCCCTGCCCAACGGCGCCACCGTCGTGGAGGACTGCTACAACGCCAATCCGCTGTCCATGCGCGCCGCCCTTGACGACCTCTCCGCCCAGACCCCGGCCGGCCGCCGCATCGCGGTGCTCGGCGACATGCTCGAGCTCGGCCCGGACGCGCACGCGCTGCACCGCGAGATCGGCGCCCACGCCGCGGCGGCGGGCGTCGACGTGCTCGTGACGGTCGGTCCGCTGGCCGCCGAGATGGTCCCGGCCTTCGGCGGCGAGGCGCACCGGGCCGACGACGCGGCGCAGGCGGCCGCGCTCGCGCGGTCGCTCGTGGCGCCGGGCGACTTCGTGCTCGTCAAGGCCTCGCGCGGCCTGCGCCTGGAAGCCGTCGCGCAGGCCCTGGCGGCCGGGTAGGCATGGGCGAGATCCTGATCGGGGGCACCGCCTCCCTGCTGATCTGCGTCTTTCTCTCGCCGAAGTTCATCGCGTTCCTGCGCTACCGGGAGTTCGGCCAGCACATCCGCGAGGAGGGTCCGCAGGAGCACCACGCCAAGGCCGGCACGCCGACCATGGGCGGCCTGATCATCTTCACCGCGATCACCGTGCCGTTCTTGTTCCTCGTGCTGTCCGACAAGGACCCGGGGCCGGACCGGGCCCGGGCCCTGGGGGTCGTGGGGGTGGCGCTGGCCTGCGCGGCGCTCGGGTTCGCCGACGACTACACGAAGATCGTCCGCAAGCGCTCCCTCGGCCTGCGGGCGCGGACGAAGCTCGCGGTCACCGTGCTGATCTCGATCGGCCTGTGGCTGATCGCGACTCAGGCGGCGGACCTGCCCGAGACGCTGCGGCTGCACATCATCGACGCGCAGATCCCCGTCCACTACGCCTATCCGGTGATCATCTACCTGGTGCTGGCGGGGACGACCTCGGCGGTCAACCTGACAGACGGGCTGGACGGCCTGGCGGCGGGCTCGACTGCCATCGTGCTGCTCGCCTACATCGCCATCACCTTCACGACGGGCCTGACGTCCCTGGCGCTCGCGGCCGCCTGCCTGGTCGGCGCGTGCGTGGGCTTTCTGTGGTTCAACTCGTTCCCGGCCTCGATCTTCATGGGGGACACCGGCTCCCTGGGCCTCGGCGGCGCGGTGGCGGCCATGGCGGTCATGACCCAGACCGAGCTGCTGCTGATCATCATCGGCGGCATCTTCGTGATCGAGGCGCTGTCGGTCCTGATCCAGGTGTTCTGGTTTCAGACCCGCGGCAAGCGCGTCTTCTTGATGGCGCCGATCCACCACCACTTCGAGCTGCAGGCGTGGTCGGAGACCAAGATCATCCTGCGCTTCTGGATCGTCGCGGCCGTGCTCGCGGCGCTCGGCTTCACGCTGTACCAGCAGTCGATCAGCTAGCGCCGACTTCGCGACGAAAGCGTGACAACTCTGTGCCGGCCGGCCGGTTCTCGCCGATACGCACGTATGTTCGTGTCTCCACCGAATCACGAGGAGGCAGTCATGGACGTCGAGCAGGTGCGGGCGATCGCCGAAGGGATCCCCGAGGGTCACTGGGTCAGCTACGGGGACATCGCGCGGGCGGCCGGGGGCACCGACCAGCACGCCCGCGCGCTCAACCGGCGGTTCATCCGCTCGGGCCAGGACGGGGCGCACCGGGTCCTGAAGTCCGACGGCAGCGTGGGCGCGACGGCGCTGGGCGACCCGGCGGAGGTCCGGCGCCGCCTGGAGGCCGAGGGGCTCGAGTTCGAGGGCGGGCGGGCGGACCCCGGGCGCCGCATCCGGCCGGAGCCGGTCCCCGCCACCGCCGCCGCCGCGCCCGCGCTTGAATGAACGCGTGCCCGCCACCCGTCCTCCGCTGCCCGAGGGCCCGTTCCTCGTGGTCGGGCTCAAACGCTCCGGGCTCGCCGTGGCGCGCGCGCTGCACGAGGTCGGTGCGGAGGTCCGGGCGTGCGACAGATCGGCCGTGGACACCGCCGATCTGGCCGCGCTGGGCATCGCCGTGCGCGCCCCCGATCCGGGGCTGGACCTGCTGCCGGGGGTGCGGACGGTGGTCAAGAGCCCCGGCGTGCCGCACGACGCGCCGGTGATCGCGGCCGCGCGCGCCCGGGGCGTCCGAGTCGTGGGAGAGATCGAGATCGCGTGGCGCATGCTGGTCAACGAGGTCGTCGCCGTCACCGGCTCCAACGGCAAGACGACCACGGCGGAGCTGATCGGCCACATCCATCGCGAGGCCGGGTTGCCGGTGGTGGTGGCCGGCAACGTCGGCACCGCGCTCTCGTCGGTCGCCCGCACGCTGGACCCTGCGGCCATTGTGGTCTGCGAGGTCTCCTCGTTTCAGCTCGAGGACACGGAGTGCTTCGCGCCCGAGGGCGCCGTGCTGGTGAACCTCACGCCGGACCACCTGGACCGGCACGGGACCTTCGCGGCCTACGCCGCCGCCAAGCTGCAGGTCTTCGCACGCCAGGGCAACGACGACGTCGCCGTCGCACCTCTGGGTCTGGGGATCGAGGATCTCGGCGGCTGTGCCCGGCGGGTGTGCTTCGGCAGCGGCCTGGGTGTCGAGCTCGCCGACCGCGAGGGCTACTTGTGGTGGGACGAGGAACCGCTGATCGCGGTCCAGGCCATCCGCCTGCGCGGCCTGCACAACCGCCACAACGCCATGGCTGCCGCCGCCGTCACGCTGGCGCGCGGGATCGCGCCGGCCGCCGTCCGCGCCGGGTTGGAGACGTTCGCGGGCGTGCGCCACCGGCTCGAGGAGGTCGGCACGATCGCCGGCGTCCTGTACATCAACGACTCCAAGGCCACCAACGTCGACGCCGCGGTGACCGGGCTGCGCAGCTTCGACCGCCGCGTGCATGTGATCCTCGGCGGTCGCGGGCTGGCCGGGGACCTCGCCCTGCTAGTGGCCACGGTGCGCGAGCGCGCCGCGGGCGCCTACCTGATCGGCGAGGCAGCCGGGGAGCTCGCCGCGGCGCTCGCGCCGACCGGCCTGCCCGTGCACGCGAGCGGCGACCTCGAGCGCGCGGTCGACGCCGCGGCCGCCGCCGCACATCCGGGCGACGTCGTCCTGCTCAGCCCGGCGGCGAAGTCCTTCGACCAGTACGCCGACTTCGAGGCGCGCGGCGAGCACTTCCGCGCCCTCGTCAACGCGCGCCAGCTCTAAGGGCTCGCGCCGAAATTGCTGGGGGATTTGACACCTGTCTCGCGGCGCCGGGCGCCACCCTCGATGATCGAAATACCACCGGTATTCCTCACATCGCGTGCGGCGCCCAGCATCCAAAATCCAGGTGCCCGATCCTCGCACGAATTTCGGCGCGAGCCCTAAGCAGGAGCGGCCTCGCCGCCGTCGAAGGGCGCACGGATGGCCGTACGCCGACGTCGCCCAGCCAAGCCGCAGCCGCTGGAGCACCGCATGCTGCTGACGGCGACGTTCTGCCTGCTCGCCGGGGGCGCGGTCATGGTCTA
>JBBQBV010000112.1:0-12234 GCA_038318085.1 Solirubrobacterales bacterium | reverse complement strand
GTCGCTCGCCGGCAACGTTGCCTGATCATCACCGTGGTCGACCGCCACGCACAGGTGGCCTGCGCGACCGTGGCCGGCATCGGGCCACGCGCCTACCCTTGCACCGTGCCCGAGCTCGATCACGGTGATCCCGGCAGTGCTCCGTCGGCCCCGCCGCCACTCGTCTCGGTCGGCGAGGTCCCGCGCCGCTCGCCGGCGGAGGAGGCGCGGACGCTCGTGGCGGGCACCAACCAGGGGACGCTGGCCACCCTGACCGTCGACGGGGATCCATGGGCATCCTTCGTCACCTATGGAACGCTCGACGACGGCTCACCTGTCCTCTGCGTGTCACGGCTGGCCGAGCACGGCCGCAATCTGGACGCCGACCCGCGGGCGAGCCTCGCCATCGTGCAGCCCGATCCGCCGGCGGATCCGCTCGCGAGTGCGCGAGTCACGTTGGCCGGTGTGGCACGACGCCCTGAAGGTCGTGCGCTGGCGGCCGCCCGTGACGCGCATCTCGCCAGCGTCCCAGGCGCGCGGCACTACGTCGACTACACCGACTTCTCTCTGTGGATCCTCGACGTACATCGTGTGCGCTGGGTCGGCGGATACGGTCGCATGGACTCCGCAGACGGGGCGAGCTTCGGGGCGGCGGCACCGGATCCGATCGCCGCCGTGGCGCGGAGCGCCGTTGCGCATCTGAACGCCGACCACGCCGACGCACTGATGATCATGGCGCGGGCGCTCGGAGGTCATCCCGATGCGACAGCAGCCACGTGCACGGCGGCCGATCGCTTCGGGCTCGATCTGTCGGTCGACACGCCCCGTGGCCGCGCCACCAGCCGCATCGGATACGCCGCGCCACTTCGCGCGGCTGACGGGCTGCGCGCGGCGACCGTGGAGCTGGCGCGGCGCGCGCGGAGCTCGGCCCCACCATCGAGCTCGCGGAAGCGCCCGTAGGAACCACCTCCGGCGGCCTGCTCCTGCGCGTGGAAGGGCTCAGGCGCCCGCTGGACATGGCGACCGCCTCTATTCGTCCGAAGCAGCACTCCGACGACACGAGCTCCTCGGGTACGCGCCTGCGTGGTTGGGGTGACAGCGGGAGACGCTCTACGCGAGCGAGCGCTCAGCGTCACGGAGCAGCTCGGCGACAACATCGGCGGCCTTCTTGCCTAGGAATTGCTCCCGGGTCCATCTCCTTGGCATAGTCGCGCCGTGCCCGGCGAGCCTGTGGTCCGCGCGCAGCTCTCCTTCGCCGCCATGTGGGCGGGCGAGTGCGCCTTCATGGTCGCGCTCGGGGTCGTGGCGTTCCGCGAGGGCGGTGTCGGCGCGGTTGGCGCGGTCACGGCCGTTCGCATGGCCTGCGCGGGACTGCTCGCACCTCTGCTGGCCACGCTGGCCGACCGCATCCGCCGCGAGGGTGTGCTGACCCGTGTCGGGTTGGTCCGTGCCGCGATGCTGGGCTGTGCGGCGGTGACGACGGCGGCCGGCGGCCCCGCTGTGGCGACATACGGCTTCGCTGTCGTCGCCACGATCGCCATGACGATGTACCGGCCGGCGCACTCGGCGCTGCTGCCCGCGCTGGCCAAGTCTCCGCAGCAGCTGGCGAGTGCGAACGCGGTGCGGGGGATGCTGGACTCGCTCTCCACACTCGGCGGCCCGCTGGCGGCGGCGGCCCTGCTCGCGGCGAGCGGACCGTCCGCGGTCCTCGTCGTCTGCGCGGCCGCATCGCTGCTGGCCGGCGTGGTCGTCGTCGGCCTCCCGTACGACGCGCCGCCGCGGGAGGCCCATCCTGATGCTGTACAGGGCCGGGCGGTCCTTCAGGGCTTCGCCGCCATCGCGGGCAGCCGCGGGCTGACCCTGATCACCGGGCTGGGACTGGTGCAGACCTTCACGCGCGGCTGCCTGGCGGTGTTCGCCGTGGTCGTCGCCATCGACCTCCTCGGCACGGGCGACCCGGGCGTGGGCGTCCTGAACGCCGCGGTCGGGGGCGGCGGGGTGCTCGGGTCGATCTTCGCCTTCGGCCTGGTCCGGCGCGGGGGCCTGGCCGGCTGGTTCGGGCTCGGCATCACGTTGTTCGGCGCGCCGCTGGCGCTGATCGGCGTCCTGCCGGAACAAGTGGCGGCCGTCCTCCTGCTCGGCGTGGTCGGGATCGGCAACGCCCTGATCGACGTCGGCGGCTTCACGCTGCTGGCCCGGCTGGCGGACGAGGCGGTGCTCGCGCGGATGTTCGCGGGCTTCGAGGCGATCCTGACGCTGGGATTCGCGGTCGGCGGACTGCTCTCGCCGCTGCTCATCGACGGACTCGGCGTGCGCGGCGCGCTCGTCGCGGTGGGCGTCCTGGCGCCGGTCGCCGTGGCCGCTTGCTGGCCAGCCCTGCGGCGGCTCAACGCCGGGATGCGGGTCCGCGACGCCGACATCGAGATCCTGCGGGCGGTGGGCACGCTGGGTGCCCTGCCGGCGGCGACGATCGAGCAGCTCGGGGCCGGGCTACACCAGGTCGCGTTCGCGCCCGAGCAGACGGTGTTCGAACAGGGCGACCGTGGCGACCGCTTCTACGTCATCGAGTCAGGCCGGGCCGAGGTCGTCCGGGGCGGACGCGTCGTCAGGACGCTCGAGCCCGGCGACGGCTTCGGCGAAATCGCGCTTCTAAACGACGAGCCGCGCACGGCCACCATCCGGGCCGCCGCGGACGCGCCGCTGCGGGTGGGTGTCCTCGAGCGCCGGGCCTACCTCACGGCCGTGACCGGGTACCCGGCCAGCGCGACCGCCGGGGCAGCGGTCGTGACACAGCACAAGGCGCGCGACGCGGAGGGGCTCCCGGCCACGGGCGGCCCGAGCTGAGCCGGCGGCTCAGTGCGAGACGGGCGCCGGGCGGCGCAGGCGCAGCGCGTACGGCAGGCCACGGCCGACCATGCCGAGCGTGCCCCCGAGCCGTCGCAGGCCGGAGGGCTCGGGCACGGGGAGGACGGGTCCGCCGAGCTCGGAGACCTCCACGAAGTACGTCTTGACGGGCCCGATGCCCTCCAGGTCCATGGTGATCTCGCGGGCCTGACGGTCCGGCGGATTCGCGCCGCCACCGCGATGCAGATCCTCGGAGAGCAGCACGTACTCGGGCACCGGCACGCTGTTCTTGAGCAGGCGGTGGACGAAGATGACGTCCATCCCGACGAGCTTGCGACGGCGCTTGATCGTCTGGATCGCGACCTCGCCGACGTGCGCGACGAACTTCAGCTTCAGCTCGCTGGTTTGCGTGCAGCTCTCGCACGGGCACAGGTTGCGTTCGACCAGCAGCCGCTCCGCGTGGAAGGCGCGGTGCATGGCGACGGCGGCCTCGTCCACGGCAGCGAGCGCCGCGGCGTCGTCGAGCCTGTCGGCGTCGCGCGAGAGGAAGGCGGCGTCGCCCTCGATCTCGATCAGGTCGAAGCCGCGGGCGGCGCCGATCACCTGCTTGAGCAGTCGCGTGGTGGCCGCTTCCGCGTGCCCGAGCATGCTGCGGTGCGACTGCATGTAGGACGTGTAGCCGCCGATGTCCGCAATCAGCAGCAGCACTCGGCGAGTTTCCATGCGGCGCAATCTACAGATAGGCTCGCGCCTTGCCCACGGCGTCGCTCGACAGCTCCGGAGCGACGTACGCGCGCGTGACCGGGCTCCCGCTGCGCATCGACCGCTGCGAGCTCCTGCCGCTCGTGCGCGACGTCTCCAGCGGCTTCACCAAGGTGTCGACGGTGGTCCGTCTCAGCGGCGACGGCCATGAGGGCCTGGGGGAGGACATCACCTGGGACCAGATCGATCAGCTCGAGCAGCTCCGGCACGCGGGCGACCTCTCGTGGCTGCGCGGGACGCGCTCCCTCGACGAGTTCTCCACGCTGGTGGGGCTGGCCGACCTCTTCCCGGTCGAGCCGATCCGCGACAGCGCCCGCTACTACCGGCGCTGGGCGTATGAGAGCGCGGCACTGGACCTTGCCCTCCGCCAGAACGGCTTGTCGCTGGCGGACGCCATCGGCCGCTCCGCCAAGCCCGTCACGTTTGTCGTGTCGACGGGGCTCGGTGAGCCCGCCGGGCTCGGGCGCCTGCAGGAATTGCGCCGCCTGAACCCGAGCCTGCGGTTCAAGCTCGATCCCACTCCGAGCTGGGGGCCGGGGCTCGTCGCGGAGCTCGCGGCGCTGGACTGCGTCGATGTCATCGACATGAAGGGCCGCTACGAGAACGCGAGCGTTGCCATGGCCCCTGACCCCGACCTCTACCAACGCGTCTTCGAGGCGCTCCCATCGGCCTGGATCGAGGACCCGGCGGTGACCGACGACACCGCCGAGTTGCTCGAGGAGCACCGCGACCGGATCACCTGGGACGAGCCGATCCACGCGCCGGCCGACGTCGAGGCGCTGCCGTGGGCGCCGCGCGTGCTGAACCTCAAGCCCTCCCGGTTCGGCAGCGTCGGCCGGCTGTTCGACACCTACGACCATTGTGAGGCGCACGGCATCGGTGCCTACGGCGGGGGGATGTTCGAGCAGGGTCCGGGACGGGGTCAGTTGCAGTACCTCGCGTCCCTCTTCCATCCCGACGGCCCAAACGACCTCGCCCCCGTGGCGTACAACTTGCGGTCTCCGGAGGGGGACCTGCCGCGCTCCCCGCTTCCGGTGGAGCACCACCCCACCGGCTTCCGCTGGGGCGCCTACGACACGCGCCGCAGCATCCGCGAGCGAACCGTCGCCGCGCCCTGACGGGACCATCCGAAGCTGCGAGGCCGCTGCGTACGATCCGCATGTGTCCCTCGCCGCAACCGGATCGTCCCGACTGTTCGAGCGCGACGAGGAGCTGGCGATCGTTGCCGAGGTCGTCGACGCGGCGAGCCGCGGCCGGCCCGGCCTGATCGCGATCGAGGGACCGGGCGGAGCGCTCGGAGACGGCGCCGCTGCTGAGCGAGCTCGTCGGCGACCCGCTCACGACCTCGGTGCGACCCGCCCCGCTCAGCGACGTCGCGCTCGACCTGGCGCGGCTGCTGATGTATCTCGGACGGGTCGGCGAGGGCGTGCCGATCCTCCATCGGGCCGCACGCGGACTCGGGCCTGAGTCGAGCGACCTACAGCGCATGCTCACGACCGCCGAGCTGATGGCGTCCCTCCTCGACCCGCAGCTCACCGTGTCCGATGAGCGGCAGGGGCACCGTCTCCCGCTCGAGCCTGGCCTCGGAGCGAAGATGCTGGCGGCCATCTCGTCGCGGCTGTGGGCCTACGACGGCGGATCGGCGGACGATTGCGCTGCGCTGGCACTCGCCGCGCTCGAGGGAGGCGAGCTCGTACGGGCCGACAACGTGTTCCTCTCCGTCACGGCCGTGCTGGTGCTCGAGCTCGCCGACCGGCCCGAGGCCGACGCCGGCTGGGCAGCGCTGCTGCGCGAGGGCGAGCTGCGCGGCTCGCACGCCTCCCGGATGGCGGTCGGCCTCTTCCGCCGGTACGGGCTGGCCCGTCGTGGCGAGCTTGCGCTGCCGAGGCGTCGTTGGCCGACGCGATGGAGGCCTTGCGGGACTGGAATGTCGACCCGCGCAAACAGGTGCATGTGGCGGCTTTCACCTCATGGGTGCGCCGCGAGCGCGGCGACCTGGCGGGTGCGCGCGCCGCCCTTGATGTTGCCGATCGGCCGGAAGACGCCTGGGACGGTGCGCGGCTGTGGGTTGACGGCCACATCCGCCTGTTGGTCGCGGACGGGCACTTCGAGGATGCGCTGGCGCCGCGCGGGACGCCGAACGGCGGTTCGCGTTCCTCAGCAACCCGCTCGACACGCCGCCACGGCTGCTGCATGCGCAGGCGCTCGCGGGGCTGGGGCGCGATCAGGAAGCGGTCGCGGCGGCGCGCGTCGCGTTGGACCAGGCGCGCACGTGGGGTGCGCCCGGCCCGCTTGCTCGGGCGCTCCGCGTGCTCGGGACCATCGAGGGCGCAGACGGCCTCGGCACCCTTCAGGCGGCCGTCGACGCCGCCCACGGCACGCCGGCGCGGCTCGAGCTCGCGGAAGGCGCAGGTCGAGCTCGGCACGGCCCTGCGCGCCGCCGACCGACCGCCGGAAGCGCGAGAGGTCCTGCGCGAGGGACTCGGGCTGGCGGCGGCGCTCGGCGCCGAGCGCCTCGAGGCCCGCGCCCGCCCGGGAGCTCCACGCCGCGGTCGGGCGCCCGAGGCAGGCGGCCCACACCGGGCCGGCGTCACTCACCGCATCGGCGCGGCGCGTGGTCGAGCGTGCGATCGCCGGCGACACGAACCGCGGGATCGCCGAGACGCTCTTCGTCACACCCAAGACGGTGGAGCTCCACCTGAGCAACGCCTACCGCAAGCTCGGGATAGCTGTCGTAGAGCCTCATCTTTCACGCGACGACCTCTCGCCGCGTGATCCGCCAGGTGCCGATCAGGAGCGGCAGCAGCATCCAGAGCGCGAGCGCGGTGCCGGCGTGCGCCCACTGTGTGGTGCTCATGACCTCCTGGGGCATCGGGCCGAGGGCGAGGCGGGTGTCCAGCCACGGGGCAGCGTCGGCGAAGAAGGACAGCGAAGCCACCGCCGTCCACGTGATCGGCAGTGCGAACAGCACGACGATGGCGGGCGCGGAGGCGAGGAGGACCGCGCCGAACGCGACGCCCGTGACCATCCCGCCCGTCAGGTAGACGGCCGACTGAGCGATCAACGGCGCGACATCGGACCCGGTCGCGTCGACGCCGGGTGAGGCGACGAGCACACCCGCTGCAACGACGCCGACGCTCACGGCGAGCATCGCGAGGGCGAGGACCAGACTCGCGACGAGCTTGGCGCCGAGGACGCGCGAGCGCACCGGCACCAGCGCGAAGGTGATCATCCCGGTGCGCTGCGACCACTCCGAGGTGACGAGCAGGATGCCGGCGACCGGCAGCAGGACGGACGCCGGCTTCACGCCGACGTCGAGGACGGAGGCGAAGGTGTGGTCCGTCGCGTCGCCGACGGCAAGGCGGACGATCACGGCGACCACCGTGATCGCGACGGTGGCGAGCTGCAGCCAGAAGCCGGCGCGGGTGTCGATCATCTTGCGCAGCTCGACCACGATGAGGCGGCCGAGGCCGGGGCGCGCGTGGGCGCAGGCGGTGTTCACGCGGATCGGGGCGGTGAGGGTGGTGGTGCTCATGCGGTTGCTCCTGCCAGCTCGGGGTGGATCGAATCGGTCGTCGGCGACGGCGCGCTTGCGCCGGAGGCGGTCAGCTCGAAGAAGAGGCGCTCGAGGCCGGCGTCTTCGGCCGGTGCGAGCCGGTGCAGCACGACGCCGGCGGCCATCGCCGCGTCGGCGACGACCTCGGGCTCGGCCTCGACCAACCGCCGATCGCCGTCAGCGGGGTGCATCGCCAGGCCGGCACGCTGCAGCGCCGCGTCGAGCCCGGCGAGATCGGCCGCCTCGACAATGGTCCCGCTCGAGGTGAGCAGCTCGGCGCGGGTGCCCTGCGCCTGGATCCGCCCGCCGCCGATGATCATCATCCGGTCGGCGACGGCCTCGACCTCGGCCAGCAGGTGCGAGGAAAGCAGCACGGTGCCGCCGCGGTCGGCGAAGCCGCGCAGCAGCCCGCGCATCCAGCGCATGCCCTCCGGGTCGAGGCCGTTGGCGGGCTCATCGAGGATCAGGACCTCGGGCTCGCCGAGCAGCGCGTGGGCGAAGCCGAGACGCTGGCGCATGCCGAGCGAGTACTGGCCGACCCGCCGCCGGGCCGCCGTCTCGTCGAGGCCGACGAGCTCCAGCAGCGTGTCGACGCGCTGCGCCGGGACGCCCATGGTCATCGCGGAGACGGCGAGCGCCTCGCGGCCGCGGCGCCCGGCGTGCTGCGCCGAGGCGTCGAGCAGGATCCCGACCCGGCGGCCGGGGTTCGGAAGGTCGCGGTAGCGCCCGCCGAGGATCCGGGCTTCGCCGCTGTCGGGCTCGGACAGGCCGGCGAGCATCCGCATCGTCGTGGTCTTCCCGGCGCCGTTGGGGCCGAGGAAGCCCGTGACAGTGCCGGGCTCGCAGCGGAAGGTGACATCGGAGACGATCGTCTGCCCTCCGAGCTGCTTGGTGAGTCGTTCGGTTTCGATCATGCCTGCAGACTCACGGAGGGCCTGGTTCCCGACCACGGTCCCCGGGCTGTGCTGGCCCGGCCGTGCGGCGGTGGCAGCCACCGACTTTGGTAGGGGGTGGCAGCGCCGGCCCGTCCGTAACCTCGCGCCATGGCGCATCGCCTGACCGGATGGATCCCCTCCGCCCTGCCGGAGGTCGTGATCGACGCGCCGGACGAGCACCGCGCCCGCCGCGACCGGGTCGTCGACATCGCGTTGTACTTCATCGCGTTCGCAATCAGCACCGCGAACCTGGCGGACACGTGGGATCTGCACGCGCCCTGGCTGCGGCCCGTGGCCACTGTGGCCGTGATCGCAACGGTGGTCGCGCTGCGTTGGCGGCGAACGCATCCGGCGGCCGTCGGGATCGGCGTCGGGGCCGTCTCCGTCCTGCTCATCCCGGTTTCGTTCGTCTCTGTCTTCAATGCGGCGATACGCGCGCGCGGCCGTGCCCTTGCCCTCGCCGCCGCCCTCACGTTCATCTCGTGCTTCACGAACCCGCTGCTCTACCGCGGCCCCCAGACCCTCCAGGCGGAGTTCGGGGCCGGGCTGGGCATCATGGGCGCGGCGCTGGGCTTCGGGCTCTTCGTGCGGGCGCGGCGCGCGCTCGTGCGCGAACTGCAGGGCCAGGCCGACCGGGCCGGGGACGAGGCGCGCGCGGCGGAGCGGCGCCGGATCGCGCGCGAGATGCACGACGTGCTCGCCCACCGCCTCTCGCTGCTCTCCGTGCACGCCGGCGCGCTCGAGTTCCGCCCCGACGCGCCAGCCGAGGAGGTCGCCGAAGCAGCCGCAGTGATCCGCGGGAGCGCGCGGGCCGCGCTCGACGAGCTGCGCGGCGTAATCGGCGTCCTGCGCGAGGACGGCGGCGAGAGCGTGACCGAACCGCCCCAGCCGACGATCGGCGACCTCGGCGCGCTGATCGAGGAGTCGCGCGCGGCCGGAATGCGGATCACCGCACGGATCGAGCTGGGCGACGCCGCGCCGAGCGCCGCCGTCGGCCGCACCGCCTACCGGATCGCGCAGGAGGGCCTGACGCGCGCAAGCACGCGCCGGGAGCGGCCGTAACGCTCACCGTCCAGGCGCCCGACGGCGATCTGCGGCTCGAGATCCGCAGCCTCGCGCCGGTGGCCGCCGCCTCGGCGTCGCCGCTGCCCGGGGCGGGGACCGGCCTGATCGGGCTCGCCGAGCGGGTCACGCTCGCCGGTGGCGAGCTCGATTCCGGCGTCGACCCCGCCGGCGCCTTCGTCCTGCGCGCCCGTCTGCCTCGATGATCCGCGTCCTGCTCGTCGACGATGACGCGCTCGTGCGCTCCGGCCTGCGGATGATGCTCGCCGGCGCCGAGAGCCTCGAGGTGGTGGGCGAGGCCGCCGACGGCCGCGAGGTGCTCGGCGCGGTGGACCTCCACCGGCCCGACGTCGTCCTCATGGACATCCGCATGCCGCAGCTCGACGGGATCGCGGCCACCCGGCTGCTCGTCGCGCAGCCCGACCCGCCGGCCGTCCTCGTGCTCACCACCTTCGACGCCGACGTGCTCGTCCTGCACGGGCTGCAGGCCGGCGCGGCCGGCTTCCTGCTCAAAGACACCCCGCCGGCCGAGATCGTCCGAGCGATCGAGCTCGTCCACGCCGGCGACGGCATGCTCTCCCCCACGATCACCCGCCAGCTCATCTCGTTGGTGGCCGGAGACTCAGACGCCGGGGCGCGATCCCAGCACGCCCGCGAACGCCTGGCGACGCTCAGCCCGCGCGAGCGCGACGTCGCCCTGGCCGTCGGCCTCGGCCAGGCCAACGCCGAGATCGCCGCGACGCTGCACCTCTCGGTCGCGACCGTCAAGGGCCATGTCTCCCGACTCCTCGACAAGCTCGACGTCGACAACCGCGTCCAGATCGCCCTCCTGGTGCAAGCCGCAGGCGAGCACTAGAGTCACCTGCGGCCAGTCGTCCTCCCATGCGCCGCCGGCAAACAGCCAACAGTGGGAGTCAACTCGTCACAGACGGCGCTCACCGTAAAGCCAGCCGCAAGCAGCCTGCCGATCGCGGCGGCCATGACACGGAACATCGTCCGTCCCGACCCGCCGGTCAGGCCTCTACGGACCGAACCAAAGGCCGCGCTTCGCTCTCCATGCTGGGCGGCGCTTGCCTCGGACGACCGGCGGCGTGGCAACGTCGGCGTGTTCGCTGACTCCTGAGGAGGGACCATGTCTGAGGTGCTGCTCGATGTCGCTGGTCGCCGTCGTTCGCCTGCCACGCTGCCTGGCTTTCATGTTGGCCGGCCACCGCGCAACAAGGGGATGCGCTACCCGGCCGATCCGCCCACGGTGCAAGAGAGGTAGTAGGCCGCGGCGTCGGCCGGCTTCTTCACCGTCGTCTCCAGGATCCGGGAGAAGCTGTCGCGTTGGCGCCAAGGGACCGCGGGGACGGGTCCTGCTTACCGGACCCACCAGGCGTGTAAGTCGCGCAGCGCGCGCTCCACACGGTCGGTGCGTTCCATCGGGCCGGGCATGACGAAGACCTCCGCGCCGCCGAGCGATCGGCCCGGCAGCACACCGTGTCCGGGAAAATCGCCAAGCAGCGTTGTGGCAGCCTTCTTGAAGGTGAAGATCACCCGGGGGACGTCAATCGCTGCGAGTCGCGCCTCGAGCAGTTCGCGTCCGTGCTCGAGTTCGCCGGCACGAAGTCCGGCTGCGCGTGCGGTGGGACGCTTGACGGCGTCGGTGAAGCCGACTCCTTGGGCACAGGCCCGGTCGTCCTCAAAGCCCTCGCCGGACAGGTCGAGCACACCGCTTGTGACCAACCGGCCGAGGAAGCGCTGCCCGACCGGCCCCTGGTAGTAGTGGCCGGCCGCGACGGAGACCGGCGACGGGTTGATCCCGACAACAACGGCGTGCAGGTCGACCTGCAGCAGGTCGGCGAGCGTGAGGACATCTTCGCCCATCCAGGGCTCGGTGATCCGATGACCGGGGGCCCCGGAGAGCTCGAGCGAGTCGAATGGATCCGCTGATAGGGCTGGCGGCCCGACGCTGCGCGGCGCTACCTCCGGCTGCGCCGGAGCGTGGCGCCTGGCCGCACCCGGGGCGGGGGGTGCCTTGGTTGTGCCCATGTACGGTTGTCCGGGGGCACGGCCGCGTCCGCCCCAAGCCCGGTACTCCGCGATGAGTTGGGCGGCCTCGACGCGCGTGAAGCGGTAGTGGGCGCCGTGCTCGTGCCCGTCCAGCACCGGATGTCCAACTGCGCGCTCGGAGCGTAGCCAGGCGCGCAGCGTCTTCGGGCTGACGTCGAGGGACTTGGCGATCTCTGATGGGGTGACGTCCTCCACAAGGCTGATGGTTGCAGGCAGCCCTGCGTCCCTGCAAGGGAGCGCGGATCACACCAGAAGGCGTCGCCACTACGCGCAAGGACGCTGTGACGGTACTGCTCGGATGGCTCCTCCTCGTCCGAAGCGGCATTGCCCGCTGAGGATGCGCGACGCGGTATCGATGCACTGCGCCTTGCGTCGAAAATTCCTTGACACGCGGTGCAAGCGGAGTTCGCGACGGCACGCCCATGATCGCGAATTAGGGTAGGGCGCGATGACGGTGCCCGCCCCTCTCGCCCGACGCATCTTTGACCGCATCCACCTTGCCGGCGAGTTCAGGTTGCGTTCGGGCGCGACGAGCGACGAGTACTTCGATAAGTATCTGTTTGAGTCAGATCCCGAGTTGCTGCGCGAGATCGCTCAGGCGCTGGTGGGGTTGCTGCCGGAGCTGGTGGACGCGGTCGCGGGGCTCGAGCTCGGAGGCGTGCCGTTGGCCACGGTCGTCTCACAGCTCTCGGGCTTGCCGGCGCTCTTCGTTCGCAAGCAGGCAAAGACCTATGGGACTTGCCGGCTGGCAGAGGGCGGAGAGGTTGCGGGGCGCCGCCTGGTGGTGATCGAAGACGTCATCAGCAGCGGCGGCCAGGTGGTCGAGTCCTGTGGTGCCCTGCGCGACCGGGGTGCGGAGATCGTCGCTGTTCTGTGCGTGCTCGACCGAGAGTCAGGGGGTGCCGCGAACATCGCCGCGGAAGGGCTGGAGCTGCGATCAGCCTTCACGATGAGTCAGGTCCGCACAGCGGCCGGCGCCTGAAGCGTCCGCGGCTCGCGCTCGCGAGATTGTCTAGGCGCCGGAGAACAGCTGCGCCGCGC
>JBBQBV010000111.1:0-12304 GCA_038318085.1 Solirubrobacterales bacterium | reverse complement strand
CTCGCTGGCCGCCAGCTTCCGGGCCTTCGGCGGCGGGGGGCCCCCGCTCGCGCTCTTCGTGCTCGCCTACACCGTCGGCCACGCCGGCGCGCTGGTTCCGACGCCCGGTGGCGTCGGCGGCACCGACGGCGGCCTCATCGGTGCCTTCGCGCTCTACGGCGCGCCGCTCGGCCTCGCCACAGCCGCGGTGCTGGGCTACCGCGTCTTCCAGCTCGGGCTGCCGGTCGTGCTGGGGGCGATCAGCCTCGTACGCATCCGCTCCCGGCTGCACGACGACGAGCGCCGTCTCGCCGTCGAGGAGCGCTTCGCCGAGGTGCGATAGGGGGCCCCGTGGAACGCTGGGGTCGACTGTCGACCACGACGTTCCAGAGCCCTTGGGCCTCCCGGCCGTGTGGAACGTCCCCGCTCGGCACCAGGCTGCGCGTCGCGGGCACGGCGGCAGGCCTACCTGCGCTGAGCGAGCGCCACGCCGGCGATGATCAGCAGGCCGCCCGCCGGCTCGTGCCAGGTGAGACCCTCGCCCAGGATCGTGACCCCGAAGAACACGGCGAAGATCGGCACCAGGTAGGTGACCATCGAGGCCGTCTGGGCGCCGGCAGCGCGGACGACGTTGAGGTTCATGATGTACGCGACCCCGGTGCCGAGCGCGCCGAGTGCGAGGATCGACAGCCAGGCATCGAGGCCGAGGCCCTTGCCGGGCAGCGCCCCGAACGGGGCCGTGAAGGCGAGCAGCAGCGCGCCGACGGTCACCTGCGCGGCGGAGATCGCGACACTCGACTCCGGCCGGCCCCCGAGGTTGCGGCGCATGTAGGGGAAGCCGAGGCCGTAGCAGGTGGCCGCACCCAGGCAGGCGAGCGCGCCGAGCAGCGAGCCCCCGCCGAGCCCGTTCCAGGGTGCGAGCACGACGAGCACGCCGACGAAGCCGACCAGCAGGCCGGCGACCTTGCGCGGGGTCGGCCGCTCGTCGGGCAGCACGGCGAGCGAGAACACCAGCGTCAGCAGCGGCGTCGTCGCGTTGAGGATGCCCGCCAGCAGCGAGGAGACCTCGGTCTCACCGTAGGCGAAGAGCACGAACGGCATCGCGTTCATCAGGGCCGCGACGACCAGCAGGTGCTTCCACAGCTCGCGGTCGCGCGGCAGGCGCTCGCCGCGCAGCCGCAGGATCACCAGCAGCGCCGATGCGCCCAGGACGCAGCGCAGCAGCGCGATGTGCACCGCGGCGACGCCCGCGTCGAGCTCGACCTTGATGAACATGAAGCTCGCGCCCCAGATCAGGGCGACCAGCAGCATCTGGGCGGGCCAGCGCAGGGTCACGCGCCGGCCAGCCTAGGTCGCGCCCGCCCGTCACCATGCTCCCGTGCCGCCGCGCATCTCCGTCTCCGGTCACCGCAAACCTCGAGTACTTCGAGCGTGCCCTCGGCCTCGACGCCCGCGCGTTCGGGCGCGAGATGTTCGAGCACGCTCGAGCACGCCCGCCCGGCGCACGGTAAGCCAGCGCCGCAGTCAGGCGAAGTTCAGGTGCGCTGGGCCACCATTGGGGTCATGGCGACCACCTATACCGAGACACCGAACCGCCGGAGCCCCGCGAAGACGCTGCTCAACAAGGTTCCCGAAGTCACGATCTTCTTCTGGATCATCAAGATCCTGGCGACCACGGTCGGGGAGACAGCCGCCGACTTCCTCAACACCAACCTCAAGCTCGGCCTGACCGGCACGAGCCTCACGATGGGGGTGCTCCTTTTGATCGCCCTGTTCTTCCAGGTCCGGCTGCGCAAGTACGTCCCCGGGATCTACTGGCTCGCGGTGGTCCTGATCAGCGTCGTCGGCACCCTCATCACCGATAACCTGACCGACAACTTCGGCGTCGCGCTCGAGGTGAGCAGCATGGTCTTCGCCGTCGCCCTGGCCATCACGTTCGCCATCTGGTACGCCAACGAGAAGACGCTCTCGATCCACACGATCGTCACCCGCAAGCGCGAGCTGTTCTACTGGCTCGCAGTGCTGTTCACCTTCGCCCTGGGCACCGCCGCCGGTGACCTCGTGGCCGAGCGCCTGAACGTCGGCTACGCCCTGTCGGCGCTCATCTTCGGCGGGGTCATCGCGCTCGTGTACCTCGCGCACGTGCGGTTGAACCTGAACGCCATCCTGGCCTTCTGGATCGCCTACATCCTCACCCGGCCGCTCGGCGCGTCGATCGGCGACCTGCTCTCGCAGACCCGGCATGACGGCGGCCTCGGCCTGGGCACCACGGGCACGAGCGCGCTGTTTCTGTCCACCATCCTCGCGGTGGTCGTCTACCTGAGCATCACCAAGCGCGACCAGATCGAGGCCCCGGCGCCCCAGCCGGCGTAGCCTCGCCGCGGGCCGGGCCAGACGCGCTGGCCCGGTCCGCGGCGCTGGTCAGGCCGTTCGTGAACTGCCGGAAACCGGTCCCGCCCTACAATGGATCGAAAGCAACTCGGGCGTCTCGACCTGTGCTCTTGCCCGGGGGGTTCTCACAGAGCATGGAGAAGCGAGGAACTCGTGTCCGGGGACATTCCCGCCGCGGAGAGACCGGAGAACCTCTCTGACGGCGATCAGACCTCGTCTGACGCCGATCAGACCAGCGCCGATCTCGATCAGACGTCGTCCGACGCCGACCAGACCGCCTCCGACCGCGACCAGGTCGCCTCGGACCGCGATCAGCGCGCCGCCGATCTCGATCAGGCCGACAGCGACCGCGTCCAGGGCCCCGGGGCCGACTCGCCCAACGCCGCGCACACGCGTCGCACCCGTTCGCAGACCGCGCTGGAGCGCGACATCACCTCCCAGGTCCGCTCAGAGACCTCGCGCATCCGCGAGGCCACGGCCGAGCGCCGCGATCACGAGGCCGAGGCGCGCGACGCCGCCGCCGCCGCACGCGACCAGCTCGCAGCCGCGTTCGACGCCGAGATCGAGCAGCTTGAGTCCCCCGAGGCGCAAGCCGGTGACGACGCGGACGTCGGTCAGGACGGCCTGCTCCGTGCCTCCCGGGACCGCCAGCGCGCCGCGGCGAGCCGCGCTCGGGCAGCCGCGCAGCGCGCACATGCGGCGCGCGACCGGGCCCAGGCCCGCAGGGACAGAGAACACGCCGCGAACGACCGCAGGGCGGCCGCGGAGGAGATCGCGGTGGAAGGCGTCGACCACCTCACCGGCACCCTGCGCCGCCGGGTGGGGCTGGTGGCGATCGAGCGAGAGCTCGCCCGCACCCGCCGCGCCCACGAGCCGCTCGTGGTCGCGTTCGTCGACATCAACGGCCTCAAGGCCCTCAACGACAGTCAGGGGCACGGGGAGGGCGACGAGCTGGTGCGCGGCGTTGCCCGGTGCATCCAGCTCGCACTGCGCTCGTACGACGTCGTGATGCGCTTCGGAGGGGACGAGTTCGTCTGCTGCCTCGCCGGACAGGATCTGGCCGGGGTCCGCGGGCGTTTCGAGGAGATCTCCGCGCACATCGCCTCCAAGCACGACGGCGCCGGGATCACCGTCGGGTTAGCCGAAGCAGGCCTCCAGGAGTCCGTCGACGACCTGATCGTGCGCGCCGACGAGGCCATGCTCGTCTCGCGGGAGCGTCGCTGAGCCGCGGTCACGCGGAACGGACCCGGCCGCGAGCCCGCGGAAGCCGTTGAGCGGCGCGGCTGTCCTCAACCTGCTCTCAGACCCGAAGCCTCACCATGGTGTGGAACAGTTCCCGCACCACTCCAGGAGGCAGCCCATGCCAAAGACCATCATCGGCATCGTCGTCGGCTCCGGCGACGTGGAGGCCGATGCCGCCGACGCCGCGATCCCGGACACCCCGGCGGGCGAGTAGAGGCGACGGGAGCCGCGCGCGTGCGGGTGCTACTGGTCGAAGACGACGAAAAGCTCGCGTCCGTCCTCGCGCGCGGCCTGCGCCACGAGGGCTACGCCGTCGATCATGTCGGCGACGGCGAGGCCGCCCTTCGCAACGCCGCCGTCTACGCGTACGACGCGGTCGTGCTCGACGTGATGATCCCGCGCCGCGACGGGCTCGAGGTCTGCCGCGCCCTGCGCGACGGGCGCAATCCGGTGCCCGTGCTGATGCTCACGGCGCGCGGACAGGTCACCGACCGCATCGGCGGGCTCGACGCCGGCGCCGATGACTACCTGCTCAAGCCGTTTGACTTCGGCGAACTGCTCGCGCGCCTGCGCGCGGTCATGCGCCGGATCCCCACCGAGCGCGCGCCGCGGCTTGCCGTCGACGATCTCGTGGTGGACCCGGCCACGCGGGTGGTCAGCCGCGCGGGCGTGACCGTCGAGCTCACCGCGCGCGAGTTCGCGATCCTGGAGTTCCTGGCGCGCCACCCCGGAGAAGTTGTCAGCCGCACGACACTGCTCGAGCACGTATGGGACGCCAACTTCTACGGGTCCACGAACGTCGTCGACGTCTACGTGGGCTACCTGCGGCGCAAGCTCGAGCGGCCCTTCGGCCGGCCGCTCATCCACACGGCGCGCGGCGTGGGCTTCCGGCTCGGTGCCGCGTGACGCTGCGGCTGCGCATGACGCTGTGGTTCGTGGCGCTGCTGGCTGTGGTCATCGCGGCCGTCGGCATCTTCTTGGTCGTGAGCCTGCGCACCGATCTGCTCGACGGCGTCGACGCCGCGCTGGGGCCCGCGACGGCCCAGGTCGCCGGCGACTACAGCCGGGAGGGCCTGCTGGAGTTCACCGACTCCGCGAAGACCGTGCTCAAGGGCGACCGCGCCGCCGCCCAGCTCGTGGGCGCGGACGGTCGGCTGGTGCGGACGTTCGGGGACGCGCTCGCCACCCGCCCGATGCTCTCGGCGGCCCAGCTGGCGCGGGTGCGCGCCGGCCACGGCATCATCACGACGCGCACCCTGTCCGGGCGCGCGTTTCGCGTCGCCGGGCGCCCGGCCCTGCGCCACGGACGGCGCGAGGCGGTGGTCGCCGCGCAGTCGCTGGCGAGCGTCCTGCACGCCGTTGGCCGGGTGACCACGCTGCTGGCGATCGCGCTCCCGGCCGCGTTGCTCGCCGTCGCACTCGGCGGCTGGTGGCTCGCCGGGCGCTCCCTGCGGCCGATCGCCCGCATCACCGGCACCGCCGAGGCGATCGGCGCCGACCGCCTCGACGACCGCGTCTGCGAACCCCGCTCGGGCGACGAGGTCGCGCGCCTCGCGCGCACGTTCAACACGATGCTCGACCGCATCCAGCGCGCGGTCGGCGAGCAGCGGCGCCTGGTCGGCGACGCGTCGCACGAGCTGCGCACGCCGCTGACCGCGATGCGCGCGGAGATCGACGTCAGCCTGCGCGCCGACGACCTCGGGCCCGCCGCGCGCGCGGTGCTGCTGAGCGCGCGCGAGGAGGTGGAGCGGATGAGCCGGACGGTCGCCGACCTGCTCACGCTGGCCGCCGCGGACGAGGGGGCCTACGCGGTCGCGCTGGAGCCCGCCGACCTCGCCACGGTGTCCGCCGGGGTCGTGGACGCGCTGCGGCCGCTCGCGCGCGAGAGCGACGTGTCGCTCGCCCATCAAGCGCGGGCGACGCCCGTCCTCGCCGACGCGCAGGAGCTCGGCCGCGCGGTCCGAAACCTCGTCGAGAACGCGATCCGCTTCACCCCGCCGGGGGGGACGGTACGGATCACCGCCGCGGGTGGGACCGTGGGCGTGCATGACGAGGGCCCGGGCGTGCCCGAGGCCCTGCGCGACCGCATCTTCGATCGCTTCTTTCGCATCGACAGCGCGCGCGGGCGCGCGACGGGCGGCAGCGGCCTCGGTCTGGCCATCGTCCGCCAGATCGCCGAGGCGCACGGCGGCCGCGTGCGGGTGCTGCCGCGCGCTCCGCACGGGAGCAGCTTCGTGATCGAGCTGGCGCCGGCCGGCGGCCACGCAACCGCGCCCGTGCAGGCCCTCGGCGTCACCGGGACGCCCGTGCCGACGTAGGCGGGAGGCTCAGCCCGCAGGACCGGCGCCGGCCGCCCGGGCGCGGGCGAGCAGCTGCTCGGCCTGCTTGCGCGAGGCCTCGTCGATCATCTCTTCGCCATGGCGCAGGGCCCCGCGCCCGTCGGCGTCGAGGGCGGCGAGCAGCGCCGAGGCGCGCTCGAGCTCCTCCTGCGTCGGGGAGAAGGCCGCGTTGAGCGGCTCGACCTGCGACGGGTGCAGCGCCCACTTGCCGTCGTAGCCGCGGGCGCGGACCCGGTCGGCCCAGAGCCGGCAGCCCTCGAGGTCTGCGAGGTCGAAGTACGGGCCGTCGATCGCCTGGGCGCCGGCCGCGCGCGCGGCCACCAGCACGCTGTCGAGCACCCAGCTCCAGCGCTCGGCGGGGTCCTCGCCGGCGGCGATCGGCGGACGTCCCAGCGACGCGGCCAGGTCCGCGTAGCCGACGATCAGCGCCTCCACGCGGTCGCTGGCCCGCGCGGCCTGCGCGGCGTTGGCCAGGCCGGTCGCCGTCTCGATCAGCAACTCGAGCCCGAGTGCGCGGTCGCCGCACAGCTGCGCCACCCGCTCGACGTCGTCCGCGGACTGGACCTTCGGCACGACCAGGCACGCCAGCGCGTCGCCCGTGCCCGCCGCCAGCGCCCGGACGTCGTCTTCGAACCACGGGCCGTCGGTGGCGTTGATCCGCACGGCGACGGTCGCCGCGTGCCAGGAGCCCTCGGCGAGGGCCGCGACCACCGCGTCGCGCGCCTGGAGCTTGGCGTCCGCGTGCACGGCGTCCTCGAGGTCGATGACGATCTCGTCGGCGTCCAGCTCGCGCGCCTTTTCGAGCATCCGCGGGGAGGAGCCGGGCACAGACAGACAGGAGCGGCGTGCGCGCATCGCCGACGATTGTCCCACGCCGGTACGATGGGCGCTGTGGCGCGCGCGGCGGAGAGGGTTCTGGTCGGCGGCCCGTACTTCGAGGATCTCGAGGTCGGGCAGGTCTACGACGCGCCGGCGTTGACGCTCACCGACGGCCAGGCGGCGCTGCACCAGGCGCTCACCGGCGACCGTCTGCAGCTCGCCCTCGACGCCGAGCTGAGCCGGGCCGTGACGGGCCAGGAGCGGCCGCTGATCCATCCCAACCTCGTCTGCGACGTCGCCATCGGCCAGTCCACGGAGGCGACGCAGCGCGTGCGCGGCAACCTCTTCTATCGCGGGCTCATCCTGCTGCGGCCCGTGTTCGCCGGCGACACGCTGCGCACGCGCACGGAGATCGTGGCGCTGCGCCAGAGCCGCAGCGCGCCGACCGGGCTGGCGGTGCTGCGGATCGCGACCGTCAACCAGCGCGGCGAGCCGGTGCTGGACTTCTGGCGCTGCCCGATGCTCCCGCTGCGCGACGCCGAGGCGAAGACCGGCCACGCCGACGGCTTCGAGGGCATTCCGGAGCAGATGGAGCTCGACGCCCTGCGGGCGGCGGCCCCCTCGGACTGGGCGCTCGCGACGCTGCGCGACCTGCCGGGCGAGCACTTCGCCGACCTCGTCGAGGGCACGGTCTGGGAGCTCGAGGCCGGCGACACCGTGACGGCGGCGCCGGAGCTCGTCCGCCTCACGCTCAACCTGGCGGCCGCGCACGCGGACGCCGTGGCCAGCCCGCACGGCCGCCGGCTGGTCTACGGCGGTCACACAATCTCCCTGGCCGCCGCGCACGCCACGCGCGCGCTGCCGAACCTGGCGACGATCGTCGCCTGGCGCGGCTGCGACCACCTCGGCCCGGTCTTCGAGGGCGACGTGCTGCGCACGGAGCTCACGCTCGAGGCCGTCCACCCCCTCGCCGACGGGGGGCTGGTCGACCTGCGCGCCCAGGTCCGGGCACTGCGCGACGGCGACGCACATCCGGTACTCGACTGGCGATTTGTGGGAGTGATGGCATGACGGGGATCCTTGAGGGCATGCGCGTCGTGGAGGGCTCGGCGTTCGTCGCCGCGCCGCTCGGCGGGATGACGCTGGCCCAGCTCGGCGCGGACGTGATCCGCTTCGATCCGCCGGGCGGCGGCCTGGACTACACGCGCTGGCCGGTGACCAAGGACGGTCGCAGCCTCTTCTGGGCGGGCCTGAACAAGGGCAAGCGCTCGGTGGAGATCGACCTGCGCGCCCCGGAGGGCCGCGAGCTGATCGCCGAGCTGGTCACCGCGCCCGGCCCGGACGCGGGCCTGTTTCTGACGAACTTCCCGCTGCGCGGCTGGCTTGACGCCGCCAAGCTGGCCGAGCGCCGGCCGGACCTCATCACGGTCAACATCACCGGCAACCACGACGGCTCCTCCGCCGTCGATTACACGGTCAACCCGGCCACGGGCTTTCCGTGGGCGACGGGTCCCCGCCACGTCTCGGTCCCCTTCAACCACCTGCTCCCGGCCTGGGATGCGATCACCGGCACGCTCGCGGCCGCCGGCCTGCTGGCGGCGGAGCGCCACCGGAACCGCACCGGCGAGGGCCAGGTGGTCAGCGTCGCCCTCTCAGACGTCGCCATGGCGATGGTCGGCAACCTCGGCAAGATCGCCGAGGTGCAGATCAACCAGACCGAGCGCCCGAAGGACGGCAACTATCTCTTCGGTGCGTTCGGCCGCGACTTCACGACCAAGGAGGGGCGGCGGATCATGGTCGTCGCCCTCACCCAGCGCCAGTGGGCGAGCCTCGTCGAGGCCACCGGGATCGCCGAGGCCGTGACCACGATCGAGAAGCTGATGGGCGTCGACCTCAGCCTGGAGGGCGACCGCTTCATCGCCCGTGAGGTCATCGGCGCCGTGCTCAAGCCCTGGGCGTCGGCCCGCACGCTCAACGAGATCCAGGCGATCTTCGACAGCCACGACGTGTGCTGGGGGCCCTACTGGACCTTCCGCGAGCTGGTGGAGAACGACGAGCGCTGCTCGGTGGCCAACCCGATGTTCGCCGAAGTCGAGCAGCCGGGCATCGGCACCTACCTGATGCCCGGGTCGCCACTGAGCTTCGAGGCCTGCGAGCGCCTACCCGTGCGGCGCGCCCCGCAGCTGGGCGAGCACACCGAGGAGGTGCTCGCCGACGTCCTCGGCCTCACCGACGCCGAGATCGGCCGCCTGCGCGCCGACCAGGTCGTCGGCGGCGCGCAGCGCACCTCGGCGCGGTGACGGCTCGTCGCGCCAAGGCCCCGCACGGGCCGCTGCGAAAGCCGCGCGATGCTGGGGAATCGTGCCCAACTCGCACTACTCGCTAGACACAACCGGCCCAAGTGTTTACGCTGCGGTTTCTGTTGGGGGAAGCAAGCACGATGGCGGTCCGTTTCAACGTACGGTTGACGCCGAAGGGGAGAGTCCAATGTCCGCAGTAAGGCGTCGGCCGCCGAGAGCACGTGCTGGCGGCACCGGAGTACCAGCGGGAGACGGCCGTTCATCGGGCGACGACCGCAAGGTCCTCGGGACCAACCTGTTGATCACCGTGGTCCTGGTGGTCGCCGTGGTCCTCGCCGCGATCCTGCTGGCCCGCACGGTCAGCGTCGCCCGGCGCATCGACAAGAAGGCGACGAACATCGCCAAGAGCGGTCGCGGGATCAACCTGTCGACCGACTCGATCATCCAGCTCAACCGCACCAACAAGCTTGCGGTGTCCATCTTGAAGTCGGCGAAGCCGCTCAACGGCCAGCTGACCAGCGTCGTCGCCCGCGCCCGATCGATCCGGGACAGCGCCGGCACGATCGACAACAAGGCCGGCTCGATCAACACGATCGCCGGGAGCATCAACAACAGCGCGACGACGATCAACCAGAGCGCCAGGAACATCAACGGCAGCGCCGGCTCGATCAACTCGAGCGCTCAGGCGATCAACGGCACGGCCAAGGCGATCAGCACGACCGCCCGGTCGATCAACGGCATCGCCGGGACCATCAGCGGCACCGCGAGAGGGATCAACGGGAGTGCCGGGTCGATCCTCTCGACGGCCAAGCTGGTCGACAACGACGCGCTGCACATCAACCAGGGCCTCGACAAGACGATCAGGTTGGCGAACTCGGTCAAGGTCGACACCGGCAACATCCTCGGCCAGGCCAAGGGCGCAAACGACACTGCGGCGTGCATCGACCGCAAGCTCCCAGGCGGCGGCGGCGACGTCTCCGACTGCAAGGGAACACGGTGAGGAGAACAGCATGGCACGCGTAAACTCAGACGTCCGCTGGATCTGGATCTTCGCCACCATCGGCCTGCTGGTCGTGGTCGTGGTGATCGGATTCCTCATCGGGATCGTCGGCGCCCTCGACTCGATCGACAACGGCCTCAAGGAGGCCGACAGCTCCGTGGTCGACGTGAAGGGCAACGTGCGCCCGCTGCCCGACCACATCGTGGACATCAACACGAACCTGACCAAGATCGACGGCGCGCTGAAGCCGATCACCGGCGACGCCGGCGACATCCTCGGCTCCCTGACCTCGATCGACGGCTCGCTGAAGAGCGTCGACACCTCGCTCGCCAGCACCACCGGATCGCTGTCGAACACGTCGTCCTCGCTGGTGAGCACCTCCGGCACCCTGCGCACCGTCGCGGGACAGGTCGGGAACATCTCCGGGTCTCTCGTGGACACGGAATCGTCGCTGCGGGGCACGTCCTCGTCGCTGCAGGACACGACAAGGTCGCTGCGCGGAACCTCGGGCGTGCTCGTGAACGTCCGCGGACTCGTCCGTGCGATCGACGGCCAGCTCAAAGACGCCCGCAACGCCAGCAGCCAGGGCACCCAGCTGATCCCGATCAACGTCGCCAAGGTCAACAGCGTGGTGGCTCCGGTGGAGCAGGATGCGTCGGCGATCAACACCGGCCTGGTGTCGGTCAACAGCCACCTGACGAGCATCTGCGAGTCGAACGTGCTGAAGGTCCCGCTGCCGGGCCTCACCAACCCCCAACCCCAGTGCTGAGGGACTAGATGCGCGGCATTCTCACAGGGAGAAAAGGGTTGGCTCCAACCCTGCTCGTGATCGTCATCGTGTGGGCGCTGGCAGCCGTGTTGATGCTCACCGGGACGCTCGTCGCGGCGAAGCGGATCAACCGCGACGTCGACATCATCCGTCCCGAGGTCAACAACATCGGGACCGACACGCGCGGCATCAAGCTCGCCATCAAGACGGCGAATGTCTCCAAGCAGATCAACGACGCGGCACAGCCGCTCGCCAAGGAGGTCTCCGACACGCTCGGCGCCGCGCGCACGATCGACGTCACCGCCAAGTCGATCCTCAAGAAGGCCGGCTCGATCCGCGGGGTGGTGGGCGACATCGGCACCAACGTGCAGGCGATCCGGACGACGGTCAACGCGATCGGCGCCAACGCCAGCTCGATCAACTCGAACGTGGTGGCGATCAACGCGAGCGCCAAGAACATCAACGCGAGCGCGCGCAGCATCAATTCGGACGCGCGCGCCATCAACGCGAGCGTCGTCGGCATCCGCTCCAGCGGCACGGGGATCATCGGGCAGGTCCGCACGATCGACAACGGGCCGGGTTCGGAGGGCGGGGCGGCGGGGATCAACCGCCGCGCGGTCACCGCGCGCAAGATCCTGGCCTCGGCCGGCGCCGACCTGGCTGAGGTCCTCAGAATCGTGCCCAAAATCAACAGCAGCGCGAACGGGATCGACTGCGCCACGCTGATCAACATCGTCGGGCCGACCCAGGGCTGCCAGCGGACCCGGTCGGGGCGGAGGATGAGCGTCAGCGCGCTGAAGCTCCTCCTGCGCGGAAAGCTGAAGTGATCAGCGCCGCCGCCTCGTACTCAGGCTGGTGGGTGGGTCTTGTCGTCGGCTTTCTCGTGGTGGCGGTGGTGGTGGTGATCGTCGGCGTGGTCATCACGCTGACCTCGCGCATCGCCGACGGCGCGCGGGTTGCGACCTCCGCGTTGCCGGTCGTGCGCGACCGCACCGAGACGCTGCGGGACGTCGGGCTGATCAACGAGTCGGCGATCTCGATCCTGCGGTCCGCGCGGGCGGCACGGAAGGCGCTCACTGGGTCGTGAGCGTCAGCGCACTCGCCGAGACGCACACGTTCTGGGCGGTCGCCCTCGGCATCGGCGGCGTCGTGCTCGCCGTAGTGGTCGTCCTCATGATGCTTCTGCTGAGTCTGCTCAGGGACACCGCCGCCAGCGTCACCCGGCTGCTCGAGGTCGGGGGCGAGGTCGCACAGAACACCTCGTCGATCTCAGAGCTCGCCGACACCGGCCCGGTCCTCGAGATGATCAGGGAAGAAGCCCTGATCCACGACGGCTACCTGGAGTCCCAGCTGCGCCGATGAGCACCCAGACGTTCATCGTCATCAGCGTGCTCGAGGCCGTCCTGCTGGTCGTGGTGCTCGCCATCGCGCTCATCCGCGTCCGCCAGCGCCTCACCGCCATCGC
>JBBQBV010000110.1:0-12550 GCA_038318085.1 Solirubrobacterales bacterium | reverse complement strand
CTCGTCCAGATCTGCCACGACGTTGGGCGTGTCGTACGAGCGAGCGGTGCGCCAGGTACCGGCGGCCGCGGCGCGCGCGATCGCCTCGACCTGCTCGACCGTGAAGACCTCGAGCCGCCCGGGTGGATCGGTGCGGCGCTTGGGCGCGCCGACGGCCGGATTCTCGACGAGTCCCCAGGTCCTTCGGTTCTCTGGCCGCAGCGCAAAGTTGAACGCGGCGACGATGACCTCGCGGTAGCGGTTGACCGTCGCGCGGCTCACGCCGTCGCCGGCGATCTGGCTGAGGACCGCGGCGACGTCGGCGGTCTCGATGTCGGCCGGCCGCTGGCTGCCGAGCGCGGCCATGATGCGGCCCTTCGCCTCGCCGTGCCCACGGGCAAAGCGTGTTCCGGGCTCGGCGAGCATGTAGCGGTAGGTGCGCAGCGTCGACGGCTTGATGTCCTTGACGTCGGCCAGATAGCGCAGCCAGTCGGCGACGAGGACGCGGAAGGTGGGCTCGGCCGCGCGAGCGGCTTCGAGTGCGTGGGCGGCGGCCTGTTCGCGGGCGACGAGGGCCGCGGCCTCGTGCGCGTGGATGACGTCGGGAACGAGGCGCTTCGTCTGGCGCTCACTCAAAGCACCGTCGCGGGACCGGCCGGGACGTGGAGCCCATCCATCCCCTGATCGCACGACCCAGGCCTCCACGCCGAGACGGCGCCTCACTCGCGTGCCGTCTGCCGATCGCCACTTCACCGACCAGACCGGAACGCCGGATCGGTTCGTCTCGACGACGAGAAACGCGGTCGAAAGTGGGTCCACGATTCGACACGCTACAGGGTGCTGGACCAGCTCGAAAGGGGTGGTGGACCAACTTGCCCGGGGGACCAGCCGGTGGACCAAACCGTCGCAAATTTGGCTCCAAACTGTCGTTCTTAGCGCATCTGACTTGGCTCTACAGAGCCAAACCGGCCCCCCTCAACCCGGCTCATAACCCGGAGGTCGCAGGTTCGAATCCTGCCCCCGCTATCCCGCCAACGTGGGCACTGACGCCGATTTGGCCGCGGCTGCTGGGCGCCAGGGCATCTCCGTTGGCATCAATGAGGCATCAATGTCTCCTGCCATTGCGGGCTCCCCTCAAGGCCGACAGCTTCTGACCTTCGATTTAGCCCCGCTTTCCCGAAATGACAACTTCGGCGTACGCGGTTCGTACGTGCACCCGCGGCCTTGACGGCTCCGATGGATAGATGGATTTGGCCCTCTCATTCGCCGTTCGCCATCCGCCGCCAGTCTGGTCGACCCGAGCGCAACTCAGGACCGCGGTGTTCGACTACATCGAGATTTCTTACAACGGCCAGGGCCGGCGCTCACCGCTCGGAGCGGCGCAACCGCGAGACGGCGGCGGCACCCAGGTTCACCACCTCGACGGCGAGCATCCCGTCGTGCGCGCCGACGCGAGCTCTGACGCCGTCCCCCGCGCGTGCTTGCCTGCGTTCGTCAGCGCCTCCTGCACGATCCGGTACACGGCGACCTGGAGCGCTGGCGGCGCGGCGACGTCGGCCAGCTCGAGATGCACGTCCTGCCCTGAATCCCGCAGCCGCGCGACGAGCGCATACAGGTCGTCAAGCTGCGGGCCGGCGCCTGCCGGATCGCCGGTGTGCGCAGCACGCTCACCGCGCGCTCAAGATCGGCGAGGGCACCGCGGGCGGTGCCCTCGATGTCATCAAGCGCCGCCGTCGCGCGCTGGACGTCGCGGTCGATGACGCGGCGGGCCCCCGCGGCCTGCAGCGTGATCACGCCGACGCTGTGCGCGACGACATCGTGCAGCTCGCGCGCGATCCAGGTGCGCTCCTGCAGTCGCACGAGTTCGGCCGTGCGCTCCTGCTCGGCCACCAGAAGCCGGGTCACCTCAGCAAGACGCGCAGCGTACGCTCGCGCCGAGGCCACCGCCCGCCCGGCGCCCCACGGCACGCCGACGACGATCGGGATGAACAACGGGCCTCCCGCCCCGCCGGACTCCCCGGAAGCCAGCGAAAGCAGCACTATCCAGCGGCGTCACGCCGGCCAGCCCTGCGCGGACCGACGCG
Source organism: Solirubrobacterales bacterium (assembly GCA_038318085.1). Taxonomy (GTDB): domain Bacteria; phylum Actinomycetota; class Thermoleophilia; order Solirubrobacterales; family Solirubrobacteraceae; genus DATLGB01. The sequence continues at coordinate 10,487 of JBBQBV010000110.1, read as the reverse complement.
TGCACGCCGAGCGAGAGAGCGAGCAGAAGATCGTGGCCACCTGGGCGGTGCTCGTGTTCGTCACCGCGATCGTCTGCAGCGACCGCGACGGCCACCACCGCGGCCGCCCCCAGGGGCCGGCTCCTGCGCCAGGCCAGCGACTCCGGCACCACCACCGCTGGAATCGTGCATGCCGCCCGGTGCGCATCGAAATCCGCCGTCAGACCCTGCACCCACAAGTCGAGCAGCGCGAACACCGCCAGCCCCGCAGCCAGAACCCCATCCACCCGCGCAGGCAGGCCGAACCGCACTGCCTGACTGACTCTCGCGCGGAGCATCCGCGTACGGTACGGCGTTCAGCGCACGTGGCCTCATCCTCGCGAACGAACCTCACGCGGGTGTGGGCCTTGGCCGCAAGGGTTGAGGGACCTCGATGCGAGGCGTTCATTGAAGCCGCGGTTTGAACTAGAACTAGATCGCGGCCCGGCGCAGCGCGCCGGCCGTCTTGAACCGGGAAAACTCCACGCGATCGTCGGCCCGGGAGATGCTCCGGTCATGACGTCGCCCAACGTGGAGCTCGTGCGCTCGGTCTATGCGGCCTGGGAGCGCGGCGAGTTCGCGACGGCCACATGGGCACATGCCGAGATCGAGTATTGAGGTAGTCATCCCATGAAACCCGCAGTGCCATTCAGGCCCAGTCGGGAGTCCAGCCTCGGCGCCCGCCTGCTCGCGGTCAACAGCACCCGCTTGGGCCGGGAGCGGTTGCCCGCCGGATCGGTCGCCCTGACGGTCAACCGGTAATGCCCCGGGCGCAGCGTCCGCGTACCCGAAAGCCGTCCCTGAAAACGGACCCGGTTGGCCCCCGTGCGAACACGAGCAAACCGCACGCTCGGCAGCACCGTGGCAAACCGCCGGCAGAGCGGCCGACTGCGCAACGCCCGCGTCGCAGCGCGGCAGGTGCGTCCCACCAGCCGGCCGAAATGCCGCCGCGCGAACGACAGGCTCACCGCCGTCCGCTCCGACAGCGAAAAGCGAATCGTCGTGCCCACCCGCGCCACATGAGCCAGGCGCGGCAACAACGACCCGAGCGTAAACCGCGCCGGGAACACACCCAACCCCCTGACCACCGGGCGGGTCGTGTCCCTCGCCGCCCCGGGTGGCGTCGCGGGCGCCGTGGGCACCGCACCAGGACCCGACGACGCCGGCGCGCTCGACGACGCAGACACGACCGGGCACCCGGCGCCCCCGTCGCCAGGCACGAGATTGACCGGCCCCGCCGTGCCCGGGGTCTCGTCGTCGCCGATGCTGACCTGATTGCAGTAGCCCAGCCTGCCCTCGGCGCCGTTGCCCCAGCAGCGCACGTAGCCGCCATCGAGACGCGCGCAGGTGTGCTGCTTCCCGGCGCTGATCGCCGTAGCGGTGCGTCCGGCGCCCAGGTCCACCGGAGCGACCGAGCTCGGGAGTTCGTTATCGCCGATGTTGTCCTGGTTGCCGTAGCCCAGCCGGCCGGTCGCCCCGAGGCCCCAGCAGCGCGCGCTGCCCCCCGCGAGGACCGCGCAGGTGTGGGCGGTACCGGCGCTGATCGCCACGGCCTCGCCTCCGACCCTCACCGGGCCGACGGTGTCGGGGGTCTCGTTGTCGCCGATGTTGTCGCGGTTGCCGTAGCCCAGCTGCCCGGCGCCGCCCTCGCCCCAGCAGCGCACGTCGCCGTGGTCGAGGATCGCGCAGGTGTGCAATCCGCCGGCGCTGATCGAAAGCGCCGTGCGTCGGGAGCCGAGGTTGACCGGGCCGAGCATGTCGGGCGTCGTCGGCCCGTAGTCCCCGGTGCTGGGGTTATAGGAGTAGCCGGTGTTGTCGGTGTTGCCATAGCCCAGCTGGCCGCTGGCGCCCTCGCCCCAGCAGCGCACGGTGTTGTCGTCGAGGATCGCGCAGGTGTGCGCGTCACCGGCGCTGATCGCCACGGCCGTGCCACCGAGCTTGACCGGCCCGGCCGCAGCTGGGGTCTCGTCGTCGCCGACGTTGTCGTTGTTGTCATAGCCCAGCCGCCCGTCGCCCTGGAAGGCATCCCCTCCCCGGGCGAAGCCCCAGCAGCGAACGCTGCCGTCCACGAGGATCGCGCAGGTATGGGCCGTGCCGGCGGTGATCGCCACGGCCGGACCTCCGAGCTGCACCGCTCCGACCGCGCCCGGATCGAGCACGTCGTTGGTGTTGGCGTAGCCCAACCGCCCGTCGCCGCCAAAGCCCCAACAGCGCACCGTCTGATCGTCCAGCAACGCACACGTGTGATATTCGCCGGCGGCGATCGCCTTGACGCTGTGCCCTCCGAGGTTCACCGGCGCAGCGGATGCGGGAGTCTCGTCATCGCCGATCGTGTTCGTGTTGCCATAGCCCAACTGCCCGCTGGCGCCATAGCCCCAGCAGCGCAAGCCGCCCGCCGACAGCACCGCACAGCTGTGCAGCCCCCCGGCATCGAGCCCACCCGCCGCGGGCGCCGCGGGGGCCGAGGCCTGCTCGGCCGCCGCATCGCCAACGAGACCGCCCGCGCCGGTGACCAGCAGCAGGATGGCGCACAGCGCGAGACCGAGGCGGCCGCCCCGACCGGACACCGCAGCCGCCTGGCGTGTCATTCTCGGCGCGTTGCGCCTGATCGCGTTGGTCGCCCCGATCATCCCGTGTAACCCGCAGTGCCATGCAGGCCCGGTCGGGAGTCCACCCTCGGCGCCCGCCGCCTGACCGCGGTCAGCGACGTGCGCGTTGGCTTCGAGCGGTTGCCCGCGGCGTCGGTCGCGGTCGCCGTGAGCCGGTAGTGCCCCGGGCGCAGCGTGCGCGTGCGCGACAACCGGCCCTGGAAGCGAACCCGATTGGCCCCGGCCCGCGCGCGGGCGACGCGCACGCTGGGAAGGACCGTGACGTAGCGCCTGCAGCGCGGCCGGTGGCGCAGCAGGAAGGACGCCGCACGACAGCGATGCCCCACCCGCCGGCCGGAGTGCCGCAGCGCGAAGGACAGCCTGACGGCGGCACGCTCTGACAGCGTGAAGTGGATCATCGTTCCCACCCGCGCCGCGCGAGCCAGACGCGGCAGCAGCGACCCGATCACAAACCGCGGCGGGATCGCTCGCAGCCCGCTGATCACCGGACGTCCGGGACCGTGCGTCGTCGAGCCTGCGGGTGCCTGCGAGGACGAGGGCGGCGTCGCGCCTCCCGCCGGTGCCGGCGCCGTCGAGGGGCTTGCGGGGGTGAACAGCTCGGTGGTCGCGCCCGACGACTGCGAATCGCCGCCCACCAGCACCCTGCCACTCGCCAGCGGCAGGGCGAACACCTCGGCCGCGTCGAATTCGCCGCCGCGATAGCGGTTCATCACTCCCGCCGAGCCCCACCGGCCGGTGGCGGGGTCATACAGCTCTGCCGTGTTGTGCACGCTGTTTGCCTCGGTTCCGCCGGCGACCAGAACCCGGCCGTCGGAGAGCAGCGCCGCTGCCGCCCCGCCGCGCGGCTTTGCCATGGCTGCCACCGGGGTAAAATCGCCGCTGGCCGGGTCATAGACCTCGCTGGAGACCAAGGAATGAAACGAGCGGTCCGCGCCGCCGGCCACCAGGACTCGCCCGTCGCTCAGACGCGTCGCGGTGTGAGCGAAGCGGCCGACGCCGGGGGACCCCGTCGTCGCCCACGAGTTGGTGGCCGGGTCATAGAGCTCGGCGGAGGCGAGCGCGCGCCTGGCTCCGTTGCCCCCGACGACGAGCACCTTGCCGTTGGCAAGCAGGGTCGCTGTGGGGTGGTCGCGAGCGTCGTGCAGCGAGCCGGCCGGGCTCCACTTGCCGGTGGCGGGGTCATACAGCTCCGCAGAGGCGATCGGCTGGTAATTCGCATCGGTGCCCCCGACGACCAGCACCCTGCCCTTGGCCAGCAGCGTCGCGCTCTGATCGACGCGGCCAAGAGCCAGCGACCCGGTTGGGCTCCACCCGCTGGCCGGGTCATACACCTCGGCCGACGCCAGAGGGCTGTAGTTCCGGTCACGCCCCCCGGCGACCAGGACGCGACCGTCGCCGAGCAGGGTCGCGGTGAACCCCTGGCGAGCGGTCTCCATCGACTCGGTGGTACGCCACTTATCACTCGACGGGTCATAAAGCTCCGTCGCGGCCAGCACGTCGTTGCTCTGGCTGAGGCCGCCCGTGACGAGCGCCCTTCCGTCGCTCAACAGCGTGGCCGTCTGGCCCGACCGGCGCGGCACGCGCAGCGAACCGGTCAAATCCCAGGTTCCCTGGGCGTAGGCGAACCTGGCGATTGGGTTGGGCGGCGAGGTCCCCTGGGGGGTGCTCACCGTCACCGCGACCGGGCCCGACGGGCCCGGCGGCGCGGTCGCGGTGATCCGCGCATCCGAGTCGACCGTGAAAGTCGAGGCGGCCACGTCGCCGAAGCGCACCGCGCTGGCCCCCGTGAAGCCGTGCCCGGTGATCACAAGCGACGTACCCGCGGGGCCGCTGCGATGGCCACTTAGGCCCGTCACCAACGGCGCGGCCGCGTCAACCGGTGCCAGCTTGACCACAAAAGCCTCCGGGTTGTCGCCACCAACCCCGCGACCGAAGTTCTGGGGTTGAAACGCGTGCAGCGTCGGGAAGTCAGTGGAGACCGCGGTGCCCGCCAGGTAGACGCTCCCCGCTCCATCCACGGCCACGCCACCGCCGGACTGGTACCCGCCGACTTGGTCCTGACCTCCGCCCCCCAGATAGCTCGAGAACGACAGACCCGAGCCGTCGGGCTTGACCGCGGACACGAACGCATCGCCGTTGGTTGCTGCCGGCGCCACGGGATCCACGGTCGGAAAGCTGCCTGGCGCCTCGATCACGGGGGGTTTATCGGCATCGCCGCCCACGTAGGCCGTCCCGGAGGCGGTCACGGCGATCCCGGCCCCGGCGTCGCCGTTGGGTCCGCCCAGATAGGTCGAGTAGGCAAGGCTGTGCCCGTCGGGGGCGAGCTTCGTCACGAACGCGTCGGTGTTGTTGTCCACCGGCGGGTTGCCGGCGTGGGTGGTCTGAAACGCCCCGCTAGTCACGGGAAAATCGGTCGACCGCGTGGACCCGGTCAAGTAGGCGTCACCGCCGGGGTCCAGCGCGATCCCGGCACCTCCCTCGAAGTCGCTGCCGCCCAGATACGTGGAATAGGCCAGCGCCGAACCGGTCGGGTTCAGCTTGGCTACGAACACGTCACCGTTACCGGTGGCCGCGCTCTGGAAGGGGTTCTGGGTGGGGAAGTTCGTCGAGTACGTGTCGCCCGCCACGTACGTGTTGCCCGTCGCATCGACGGCAATCCCGGTACCTTCCTCGAAGTCGTCGCCGCCCAGGTAGGTCGAGTAGACCAGCGAACCCGGACCGCTCGAGGCGTCGGGATTGAGCTTCGCGACGAACACGTCACCCGCGCCGGTGGGGTCACCGGGACTTGCCTGAAGCGGCATCGCTGGGGACGGGGCCTTGTTCGGAAAGTCGCTGTCCAGCGTATAGCCGGTGACGTAGGCACGACCGGAGCCGTCGACCGCGATGCTTTTGCCCGAAGAATCGGTCGAGCCCCCGAGGAAGCTTGAGTAGTCAAGCCCCGAGCCGTCGGCTTTGAGGACACTCACGAAGGCGTCCGTCGAATACCCGTCGGCGGGACTGGCCTTGGTCTTCTGAAACGCCGTGGCGGTGGTGGGAAAGTCGCTCGATTTCGTCTCCCCGGTCACGTACGCTCGCCCTGAGGAGTCCAGGGCGATGCTCTGGGCGGTATCGTTGCCGCCCCTGTCGCCGTCGCCGTTTCCGCCCAGGTAGGTCGAGTAGACCAGCGCATCGCCGGCCGGGCTCAGCTTCGTCACGAAGGCGTCCTGCGCGAATATGGCGGCCGGATCGCCCCGCCTGGTCCTCTGAAGCGCCCCGGTAGTCGTGGGGAAGTCGACCGCGCTGGTGGCACCCGCCACGTAGGCGGCGCCCGAGGAGTCGACCGCGACGACGCTGCTGAAATTGCCACCGCTGCCCCCGCCCAGATACGTCGAGTAGGCCAGTGCCGGGTCGATCACCAGCGCCCGGCGGTGGTCATAGCGACCGAGCGCAAACCCCACCCGACCGCCCCCCTTGAGCACGTAGCGACCCGCCACCGCACGCCGGTGGCCGGCCACGCTCTGATAGACGACCGGACGAAGCTCGCGCACCGCGCCCGCGGCCGTCGCGATGAGCAGATTCCCCGACCGGTCAAGCGTCAGCCCACGCCCCCCGGAGATCGCGAACGCGATCGCGCCGGCGTTCGCACCGGGGGCGACACGAAAGTCGTACTCAAGACGCCCCTGACGCCCGTAGTAGACCAGGCCCACCCCCGGATAGACATCCCGGTAGCGCACCTGCGCATAACCGGGCACGCCCATGTGCCAATTCCTGGGATTCCGGCCCATCAGATAGTTACTGGCGCCCGGCAGACGGCTCAGGCCCTCGATCCTGGGATGCGCGCTCGCGCCCTCCAGACGCATGCGCACAGTCGCAACCGCCGACTTCGCCACTGAGCGCCCGTTCGTGCCCGGCGTCTTCGCGCCCGCGGCATGAGGCAAGGCCTTCTGCAGCGACAGCACCGATTCCCGCGGGGTCAAGAACAGGGTGTAGCCCGAGCCACGCGCCATGAACCTCACACGCGAGTCGGTCTGCCCGCGGTTTGCCTCAAAGCGCAGCGGCAGCTTGCCGTACGCGCGCTCAGCGGTGTGCTGAAGCGTCGCGGTGGACGGAGGCGGCGCTTGCGCACCGGTGCCTGAGCCCGAGAGCGAGGCAACGCCGGGAAGCGCAACGATCCCACCCGCGAGCAAAGTGCCGACGAGCGCGACGACCGACAGGCGGGCTCCGAAACGCGGCGGCGCGAGTCGTGGAAGCGCTGTCCCTACCGGGACGTCAGCTCTGATCCGCTTCATGGGATGCGACGCCTCTCCCGCGTTGGCTATAGAGCTTCGGCCACCAGCCCCATCCGATCTGAGAGTCTAAAAGCGTGAACGCGAAAGACCATGTGCCATACGACACATCTCGCGGGTTCCGATGCGCGAAGTGCGGCCCGTCATTGCGATTCGGGAGCCGGCTGCTCCTGGCGCCAAAACTCGCGAGCCACCTCTGTGCGCGTCCTCACGCCGAGCTTGGAAAAGATGTTCGAAAGATGGTTACTCACGGTCCCGGCCGTGACGCACAGGCGCTCGGCAATCTCCGGGTTCGTCAGCCCGTCGGCCGCCAGCGCTGCGATCCGCTGCTCAGCCGGCGTCAGGCTCGACCAGCCGCCGGCGGGTGCCGCCAACTGGCCGGAACCGTTGGAGGCCTGGGCCGCCGCCTCATCGATCGATAGCGCTGCCCCCTGGGCGAGGGCGGTCTGGAGCTCTTCGCTCGACAGAGACCGGCGGATGTGGTCGAGGTCGGCATCCACGCGGGCGGACTCCCAGGGGACGCGGGCGTAACCGTTCTCCTGGCGAAGCGTGTTCGCTGCCCCAAGCAGCCGCGCGGCATGGTGGTGGCGCCCGGCGGCCCCTGCTAAACCCGCCAGCGCCTCGAGCGAGCCCACGATCGCGGGGGCAGCGCCGCTCTGGCGCTGGAGCTCGAGGGCCTCGCTGTGGAGTGCTGCGGCCCGCCGGAGCTCCCCGGCGTCGCGCGCAAGCCGGCCGAGGCCGGGGAGCGCTTCGGCCGTCAGCTGCCGCTGGCCGGCCGGCCGTGCGCGGGCCAGCTCTTCGTCGAGAAGCCGGCGAGCCTCGCCCGGGTCGCCGTCCTCGATGGCCAAATCGGCCTTCCACAGGAGCGCCATGACGGGCGCGCCGCTCCCGAGGCGACCCAGCACCTCGTCGAAGAGCAGGCGCGCACCGGCGCGGTCGCCGGCGGCGTGGGCGACTCTGGCAAGCAGCGTCACGCAAGCGCCGACTTCCTTGAGGACGGGTTCGGGAATCAGCCCGCGCGCCTCGGTGAGCAGCTCGCGGGCCCGGGCGTAGTCGCCCCGGTCAAGCCACAGCCACCCCATGTATTGCAGCGCCTCGGCCTTGGTGTAGTCCTCGTCGAGTTCCCAAGCGATGTCAAGGGCCTCCTCCAGCAGGGTCTCAGCCGAGCCGTAGTCGCCTTGGTAGAGCGCGACAGAGCCAAGGCCGATCAGGCCAATGCGCAGACCCTGCTTGTCCTCGCCCTGGCGGGCCAAGTCGAGGCATTCCGCAAACAGCGGGCGAGCGGCGGGGAGCCCATCGCGGCTGGCGTTCTCAAACCCGGCGATGGCGAGGGCGTGGGCAAGGCACCACCGGTCGCCTACGTCGCGGGCCAGCGCGGCGCTCTCCTCGACCAGCGGCAGGACGCTCCCTCCGGCACGGTTCTGGTTGCAGTTGCCGAGGATGAGCAGCGCCCGGGCAGAGCCTTGGAGATCGCCGTGCTCGCGGAAGATACTGAGGCTCTGCTCGAGCGAAGGGATAGCCGCATCGACGTCTCCTGACATCAAGGCCATGAACCCGGCCCCCCACAGCGCCTTGGCGCGCAGAGCGGGCGCCGCCGCGTCGTCGCTCGCCGACAGCGCCGCCTCGAGCAGCTCTCTGCCCTCGCTGAAGTGACACCGCACGCGCCAGAAGAGCACCAGGGCTCCAGCCAGACGCAGCGCCCGCTCGCTGTGGCCATGACCGAGTGACCACTCGAGTGCCAAGCGCAGGTTGGCCCGCTCGCCTTCGAGGCGCTCAAGCCAGCGCGCTTGGTGTGGACCGGCGAGCTCGGGTTCGGCCTGCTCTGCCAAAGCGAGGTAGAAACGGACGTGGCGCTCCCGCAGCCCGGCCGCCTCGCCGGCCTCCTCGAGCCTGTCGCTCGCGTAGGCCCTGATCGTCTCGAGCAGCCCGTATCGGACGCGGGAGGCGCCCTCCGCGTCCACGACCAACGACTTCGATGCGAGCGCCGCGAGCAACTCCTGCACGTCGCCGGCCATGACATCCCCACCGGCGCACACCGCCTCCGCGGCTTCGAGGTCAAAGCCCGCGGCGAAGACCGACAGGCGCCGCAGCGTCGCCTTCTCGGCCATCGAAAGCAGCTCGTAGCTCCAGTCCAAGGCGGCCAGCAGGGTCTGGTGTCGCGGCACGACTCCAAGGCTGGTCTTGGTCAGCAAGCCGAAGCGATCATCGAGGCGCCGCGCGATGTCTGCCGGCGTGAGCATCTCGACGCGGGCGGCGGCGAGCTCGATCGCCAGCGGGATCCCGTCCAGGCGCCGGCAGATCTCCGCGACGGCCGGAGCCACGTAGGAGTTCAGGACGAACCTGGATTGCACAGCGCCCGCCCGCTCGACGAACAGGCGTACCGCCGCGTATTTCAGCAGCACCTCGGGCCGCGCGGCATCGCCGCGATCGGGCACCGGCAAAGGCGACACCGGCCACACCCGCTCTGCCCGCAGCGCCAGCGACTCGCGGCTCGTTGCCAGGATCGAGACCCCAGTACAACCTTCAAGCAGCGACTCGACGATCTCCGCGCACGCGCCGATCAGATGCTCACAGTTGTCGAGCACCACCAGCAAGCGTGGCCGGCGCAAGTGCGCGACGACGCTCTCCATCAGGCCATGACCGGGAACCTCCTGCACCGAGAGCGCCGCGGCGAGCGCCCGCGGCACGAGCGCCGGGTCGCCGATCGGAGCCAGATCGACGAATGCCACGCGGTCTGCGTGGCGCTCGGCAAGCTCACGCGCCAATCGCGTCTTGCCGACACCGGGCGCGCCCGTGAGCGTGATCAGACGAAAGCGCTCGAGCAGCTCAGCCAGCTCGGCGAGCTCCTGTACCCGGCCCGCGAAACTGCTCAGCGTGAACGCCTCGACCGCCCTGTCGAGGACATCAGCATTCACCGCCGGCACACAGTCCGCCCTATGGGCGCACACCCGGGAACCGTGGCATCCCCAGCCAGACAGCGCACGACCGGCGCCAGAGATCGCGTTTGCCCGGATCCACCCAACCGAACGGTATCCAAGGTCGTCTCATCCAGTAAGTGCGCCGCGCACCGAGAGGCCGTGGACTCTCAGCCACGACGGGCAACCGCACTGGCACGTGCTGCGCCACACCTACGCCTCGGTCCTCGCCGCCGGCGGCGTGCGCCGCCACGAGCTCGAGCAGCTCATGGGCCACACCACGCCGGGAACGACCGGCATCTACATGCACCTGTTATCCCCAGCCTGACGCTGGCCCCCCTGCTGCTCGTGGCGAGCGCCGCGCTCGCACTGGGCGCCGAGGCCCCGCGACGGCGGCGGGCGTGACTCCTCTCTGGCGGTCGTCAGGTGGTGCGGGAGCTGACCGTCGACGAGCGCGGCCCCAGGCGCCTGGAGACGTTGTCGCGAGCGGCGATCGCGTAGTAGTAGACGCGCCGGCCCCGCAGGTCGGTGACGGTCTGGACGATGGTGGCTCCGACCCTGGTCACGTCGAACGCGCAGTTGCCGGCGCACAGTGAGTGGGCGGCGCGGAAATCGCGCGACGTGCGGATCGGACGCGTCGACTGCTTGATGACATAGCTCCGCGCCGCGGGAGGCAGTGA
>JBBQBV010000109.1:0-12597 GCA_038318085.1 Solirubrobacterales bacterium | reverse complement strand
CGCTGACGGGCAGAGCTCGTGGATGATCGGCGAATGATCATTTTCGGCGTCAGCGCGTCTTTGCCTTCACTGTCCGGGAGCGCGGTCCGAGTCTGCCCGAGACGTTGTCTCGGGCTGCAAGCGCGTAGTAGTAGGTGGTGCGCGCCTGCAGGTCTTCGACGGTCAACGCAACTTCAGCGCCGACTCGGGTGATTGCGGGGAACCGGCAGGTCCCCTTACACAACGCGTGAGCGCGCTTGAAGCCCCGGGCACCGCCTACCGGATGACGCCACTGCTTGATTAGATACCCCCGAGCCGCCGGCGGCTTGGAGCCATCGGAGCCAGGCGCCCGGAAGCTGAGCACGATCTTGCCTTTGGAGGTCGCCCGCCAGGCAACGGTCGTCACCCGCCCCGGGGTGCGCCCGAAACGCTTCACACACGCCCGCAGGCGCTGGGCGGCCCGGCGCTTAGCCCGGCGCAGGGCGCGACCGCGGACACGAGCAGAGCGATGTTCACGCGAGCGCCGACGCGCTTCACGCGACACGCGCGCGGACCTGGTGCGGCAACCGCGCAGCGCCCTGGCCCGCCTGGCCTGGGTGCGAAGCGGATCCGCCCCGGGCGGCGCGTATGGTCGCCCGGCAATGGGAGTCGGCGAGGCGGCCGGCGGGGGCGCGGCGAGCGGGCATTTCGCGCCGGGACTGCCCGGGACGCCGAGATCGATCGGACCGACCGATCCGGGGGTCTCGTCGTCGCCGATGGAGTTCTCGTTGCAGTAGCCGAGGCGGCCGAAGGTGCCGGCGCCCCAGCAGCGCACGCTGCCGTCATCGAGGCGAGCGCAGGTGTCTCGGCCGCCGGCGCTGATCGCCGTGGCGGTGCGCCCGGGGCCGAGGTCGACCGGGGCGACCGAGCCGGGCGTCTCATCGTCGCCGACGTCGTTCGTGCTGGCGTAGCCGAGCCGGCCGTCGGCGCCGAAGCCCCAGCAGCGCACGCTGTTGTCGTCGAGCAGCGCGCAGGTGTGACTGTCGCCGGCGCTGATCGCCTTGGCGGTACGCCCGGGGCCGAGGTCGACGGGGCCGACCGAGCCTGGCGTTTCGTCGTCGCCCACGTTGTTCGTGCTGGCGTAGCCGAGCCGTCCGTTGCCGCCAAAGCCCCAGCAGCGCACGCTGGCGTTGTCCAGCAGAGCGCAGGTGTGACCGGCACCCGCGCTAATCGCCGTGGCGGTGCGCCCGGGGCCGAGGTCGACGGGCCCGACCGAGCCCGGGGTCTCGTCGTCGCCGATTGTGAAGTTGTCGGCGTAGCCGAGTTGGCCGTTGCCGCCGAAGCCCCAGCAGCGCACGCTGTTGTCGTCGAGTAGCGCGCAGGCGTCATTCTGGCCGGCGCTGATCGCCTTGGCGGTACGCCCGGACCCGAAATCGACCGGTCCAGCCGATCCCGGCGGTTCGTTGTCGCCGATGTTGTCGCGGTTGGCGTAGCCGAGGCGGCCGTCGCTGCCAAAGCCCCAGCAGCGCACGCTGGCGTTGTCCAGCAGGGCGCAGGTGTGGCCGGCACCGGCGCTGATCGCGGTGGCGGTGCGCCCCGGGCCAAGGGCGACCGGGCCGACCGAGCCTGGGGTCTCGTCGTCGCCGATCGTCTTCGTGTCGGCGTAGCCGAGCCTTCCCTCGCCGCCGAAGCCCCAGCAGCGCACGCCGGCGTCGTCGAGCAGCGCGCAGGTGTGGAAGGCGCCGGCGCTGATCGCCGTGGCGGTGCGCCCCGGGCCGAGGTCGACCGGGCCGACCGAGTCGGGGGTCTCGTCGTCTCCGATCGTCTTCGTGTCGGCGTAGCCGAGCCTTCCCTCGCCGCCATAGCCCCAGCAGCGCAGCTTGGCGTCGGACTGCAGCGCGCATGCGTGGCCGGAGACGTCGCCGCCGCCGCTGACGTCGAGCCGGGCCGCCGCCGGCGATGCAGGCTGGGACGCCGGCTCCGCCGCTGCTAGGCCAGGGAGCGCGGCCATGACCACGGTCACCACCATCAGCGCGAGCGGCGCGCACCGCATCCGCCGGACGAATCCGGCACTCCGTCGGTCGCCGGTCACAGTGCCTTCAGACGGGCCGCCACCGAATCCGGTGTGCTATCCGTAGCGCGCGGTGCGCTTGATCGTTCGCGACGTCAGCCGCGCGTTGCCCTGGAAGCGGATCGTGAACACCAGCGTGCCGCGCCGCCGGGCCTTGCGCGTCTTGCCGAACCGCCGACTGTTCTTGAAGCTCACCTTGCTCGTGAACCTGCACGTGTTCTTCACCGTCGCCAAGCGGCTCGCCAGCGTCTTGCCCGAGCCCCTGCGCTTGACCGTGACCCGCGCCTTACCCTTGCAGCCCGCCGCCTGGCTCACGCCGCTCGGCCTCTTCAGGGTGCCACGCGTCGTGTATCGGAACGGCTGCTTGCGATCGCGCTTCGGACGCACCGTCGCCGACAGACCCGGCCGCTTGCGACCGGGCGTCGGCTTCGAGGTCGGTGTCGCGGTGGGCGTCGGGACCGTGAACGGCGGCGTCGGGGCCAGCGTCGGGACAGTTGCGGGGCAGCTTCCCTGGGAGAGGTAGAAGTACGTCCTGCCCTGGTTGACGAAGGTCACGTCGTAGTTGAGTGACCCGGCGACGTAGTCGGGTTCGCAGTCGCCGTTCAGATCCCCGGGCGCGGCGATGCTGAAGCCGAGGCTGGTGTTGCCTGGAGGCTGCGTCGCCTGGTCTTCTGCAGACAGGTCGAAGCTCTTCCGCAGAGCTCCATCCTGGCCCTTGAACACGTAGCTGCCCGCGAAGGAGCCGACGTAGAGATCGGGCCGCCCATCCGTGTCGTAGTCGGTCGTCGCCAGCGAGAACCCGAAGCTCCCGAACGCCTCCGGCGTCGGATCGAGAAGGCTCAGAAGCGGAGTCGAGAGTGGCACCGACGGCGATCCGGTGGACGCGTCCTTGCCGCTGAAGACCCACGCCCGGCCCTCCCATTGCAGCGGCGCGCCCCCGCCCCTCGACGGGCCGTTCTGCATGAAGCCGTTGCCGTAGATGTCGGCGAATCCGTCCCCGTTGACGTCCCCGGGAGCACCCGCCGCCGTGTACTGCAGTCCGAAGAGGGCCCCGGTCTGGGGCACCGGATCGTCGATCTTGCGCAGCAGCGAGCCGTCTCGGCCGCTGAAGACGTAGATGCGGCCCTGGCGCTGGGTGCAGGTGGGCGCGTCGTTCGGTCCACACGCCGCGGCCCCGGGCGCGGTCGAGACGCCGGTGGTCCAGGCGGTCACCGAGTGGTCGTCGAAGCCGTCGCCGTTCACGTCGCCGGTGCTCTCGTTGACTGTGCCGAGCGCGCCGCAGCGCTGCTGGATCGGCTCGGGTCTGGGCGGGACCGGGGGCGGGGACACGCAGGTGTTGGTCGCCGGATCCACATAGCGGTCCTCGAGGGGGACGTCCAGCGTCCGGACCAGTCGCGGCGTTCCCTCCGGCAGGTTCAGGGCGCCGTTGAAGAGGAACGTCTGCCCTTGGTCCTTGCGGCACCCCGAGGGAACCGGGCTCTGATTGCCGCACCCGGCCGGGAAATCGTTGTTGAACGCGCCGACGAGGACCTCCGCGATGCCGTCGTGGCCTGGCGTCCCGTCGGCCTTGACGACGTCGCCGCCGCTGCCGACACCGCCAAAGCCGCCGAAGGCCTGCGGCTGCGGGTTGTTGAGCGCGTATAGCGGTGTCTTGGGCTTGCCGGGTGCGCCGCTGAAGGCCCAGGCCTTGCCCTGCTCTTGGTTGCAGCCGGGCGTGGGCTCCGAGCAGGGCGCCCCGGTGGCTGTCGCGTCGTGCCGGACCGAGCCCACCAGGACATCCTTCACGCCGTCGCCATCGATGTCTCCGAGGCTGCTGAGGTCCCAGCCGAAGCCGGCGAAGAAGGTCGTCGAGGATTGGGGCTCCGGGCTGTCGATGACGTATAGGAGAGTGCGCGTCTTGCCGCTGACCGCGTAGACGCGCCCCACGTCGTTCATCCCCCCGACGTCGAGGCTGTAGGCAGAGATCCAGACGTCGCCCACCTTGTCGCCGTCGAGGTCTCCGGCGGACTCCATGCGTTGCCCGAAGGAACCGCCGGTCTGGGCGTCGGGCGCTTCGAGGCGGAAGGTGTCGAAGGCGGTGCTCGGGTCCGCGGCCAAACTCGACGACGGGGCCACCGCAAGCGTGGCAAGACCTACGGCGAGCATTCGGGCGAACAAGTCTCAGCCTCCCAGCTGTTTGGCCGTGGTTACGACCGGGCGGGCAATGCACCGCGGCGGCCTCGCAGCCGGGCATCTTCCCGATGGTCACGGTCCCGCTCGGCGAGCCTAAGCGGCGATCACGCGCTGCGCTTCACCCGTTTGGGCCATCTATGGTCTGCCGGACATGGCCCGTTCGGCCATGCCTAGAGCAGTCCGTGCTCAGCGGCGTAGGTCACTGCGGCGGTGCGAGAGGACATCCTCAGCTTGCTCAGGATGTTGGCGATGTGCCGGTGCACCGTGTGGTCGCTGAGCACGAGCTGGGCGGCGATCTCGCGGTTGCGAAGGCCCTCGGCGACCAATCCCAGGACCTCTCGCTCGCGCGCCGTGAGCCCGGCGGCCCGTCGCTCGACCCCGCCCCGCTCGTAGCGCTCCCGCAACTCGCAAGCCCGCTTGGCCTCATAACTCGCCCCGAGGCGCGTGAACGCCTCCGAGGCGGAGCGCGCCACGGATCCAGCCCCCTCGAACGCACCCTGCGCAGCGAGGACCCCAGCGAGCTCCACGCGTGCCTGCGACGCCTCGAACGGCAACCCGCAGCCGTCGAAGAGGTCGACGGCATCCTCGTAGGCGCGCCGGGCCAGATCATCTTCGCGCAGGGCGGCTGCCACCATCCCGCCGGCGAAGGCGGCGGACGCCTCGAACGGCGGGGTACCGACCGCCACCGCGAGCGCCCGAAGCTCGTGAGCCGCCGCCACCGCCTCATCATCACCGAGGCCGGCCCGGGCACACGCCAGGAGCTCGAGTGCACCGGCTCGCTCGGTCCGGTTGGACTCCGGAAGCCGTCGCAGAAAGCGGTCGCAGAGCTCGGTCGCCGCACGCGCGTCGCCGCGGTCGAAGGCGAGCCTCGCCCGCCCGACCTGGGCGATCGGATGAACCCCGGCCTGCGCGAACAGCACGTCGGCCTCATCGAAGCGCCCCTGTCGCCGCCGCAGTTCACCGAAGCGCGCGACGGCATCGGCTACGTACCCGGGGCGCGTCGCTCGCAGCTCGGCGGTGACCTCGCCAAGCTCTTCCTCCGCCTCCGCCCAAGCCCCCCGCCACATCAACACCGACGCGTAGTGAGCACGGCAGATTGCGAAGAAGTCCCGAACCCGCCAACGCCGGCAGAAGTCCTGGGTGTGCTGGCACCACTGCGCCGCGCGGTCGAAGTCGCGTACCTGCTCGCAGGCGAAGATCAGATTGCAACAGCAAAGACACACCGCTCGGGGATCGCCGAGCTCCCCGCCCACCGCTGCCGCCGCGACCTCGTCCAGCCGCTGCATTCCCTCGGCCACGTCCCCCTGTCCCACCAGCGCCAGCCCCTCGAGCGCCAGCCCCAGCATCTCTATGTCGACGATTCCCAGCGAGCGGCCGATGCGAATGGCCTCGGCCGCACCCTGCAGTGCCGTCGCCGGGTCGTCGCGGAAGCGAATCGCGATCTGTCCTTCCTGGACGGCCAAAAGCCCGTGCTCGGGAGCCGGCTCAAGCCCGGCCAACAGGCGGTGAGCGCGCCGAAGCCAGCCGCTGGCGACCGCGTCGTCGTTGCGGAAGACGATCGAGTCCGACGCGAGCCAGATTGCCGCCCGGGCAGCGGCTCGAGGGTCCTCACGCCCGCGGAAGAGCCGGTACGCGCGCTCGCGCGACGCGATGGCGATGACGCCATCGTCGAGCCACCCACTGGCCATGGCGAGCCCCTCGAGGGCCTCCGGGGTTTCCTCCTGGGCGAGCGCCGAGGAGAACTGCACCCGCGCTTCCTCCCAGGCGCCCCTGGTGATCGCTTCCCACCCGGCACCGAGGCCATCCGTGATCGCCGCGACCCTCAGCACGGCCTTCCGCAGGGACAGAGCAGAGACATGCCTCGACTCTCCGTGATGAGGCGGAGCCTAGCGGTTGTCGTGCTGTCTGGCGCGGCCGGCGCGCGCGGGTGGCGGGTCGGGCCGGGAACCATGTGCCGGACACCTGCCAGACCTCGTCGAGGCCATCCACGCCCGCCTGGCGGCGACGCTCAAGCAGCGCCTCGAGCTCCGGTGGAGGCGAGCCGAGCACGAGCGTTGTCGTGACGCCAAGCCTAGCGATTCCTCGGGCGCGAATCGTGCAGCCGCGGGCCACGCAATTTAGTGCCGTTCTCCCTGATGGTCGCGCGTACGGAGCTAGGCCCCGTGGCACTTCTTGAACTTCTTGCCCGACCCGCACCAGCAGGGATCGTTGCGCCCGAGCTGCTCGGTGGCGTCGAGCCGGCGCTGCGCGACGGGCGCGCCCGCGGGCTCCTGGGCGTACTGGTCGTCGTCGCCGCCGTAGTGGTCGTCGCCCTCGGTGCCGCCGGAGTACTCGAGCGTCCCAACCCCGCCCGAGCCGTTACCGGCGGCGGGGAGCAGCGAGCCGGCCGGGTCCTCGTCGCCCTCGACGGTGACCTCGACGTTGTAGACCATGCGCGCGAAGGCCGCCCAGATCGAGTCCATCATCTCCTGAAAGAGGGTGAAGGCCTCGTTCTTGTAGGCGACGATCGGCTCGATCTGCGCGAAGCCGCGCAGGTGGATGCCCTCGCGCAGGTAGTCCATGTCGTAGAGGTGCTCGCGCCAGCGCTCGTCGATGATCTGCAGCAGCAGGTAGCGCTCCAGCGCGCGCATAAGCTCCTCGCCGAGCTCGGCCTCGCGCTCGTCGTAGAGCTTGTGCGCGTCCTCGACGAGCAGCCGCTTGAGCTCCTCGCGGTCCGTCGCCGAGGCGTCGAGCTCCTCCGGCGTGAAGTCGACCTGGAAGATCTGGTCGAGCTGGACCCAGAGGGCGTCGAGGTCCCAGTCCTCGAAGTAGTCGGTGGCGGTGTACTCGTCCACGAGGCGGCCAACGACCTTGGCGATCTCCTCGCGCGCCACCGGGCCCATGTCGCGGCCCTCGAGGACGTCGTCGCGGTATCGGTAGACGACCTCGCGCTGCTGGTTCATCACGTCGTCGTACTCGAGCACGCGCTTGCGCTGCAGGAAGTTCTGCTCCTCGACCTTGCGCTGGGCGTTCTCGATCTGCTTGGAGAGAATGCCCGCCTCGATCGGCTCCTCGTTGCCGTCGGAGTCGACGACCTGGAAGCGGTCGAGGATGCGGTAGATGCGGTCCCCCGCGAACAGGCGCACGAGGTCGTCCTCGGCGGAGAGGAAAAAGCGCGACTCGCCGGGGTCGCCCTGGCGGCCGGAGCGGCCGCGCAGCTGGTTGTCGATCCGCCGCGACTCGTGGCGCTCGGTGCCGATGATGCACAAGCCGCCCGACGCCACCACCGTCTCGCGGCCGGCCTCGACCTGCTCGGCGATCGCCGGCATCACGCGGCCGAGGTGGTCGTCGAAGTCGGGGTCGCCCGGCTTGAGGCCGAGCTTTGCGAGCTCGATCTGGGCGAGGTGCTCGGCGTTGCCGCCCAGCTTGATGTCCACGCCGCGGCCGGCCATGTTGGTCGCGATCGTGACCGCGCCGACCGCTCCCGCCTCGGCGACGGTGGCGCCCTCGATGGCCGCGTACTCCGGCTTGGCGTTGAGCACCGCGTGCTTGATGCCGCGGCGCGCCAGGCGCTGGGAGAGCAGCTCGGAGACCTCGACGGAGATGGTGCCGACGAGCACGGGCTGGCCGCTCTCGTGGCGCGAGACGATCTCCCGCTCGACCGCGGCCCACTTGCCGTCCTTGGTCTTGTAGATCGAGTCGTTGTTGTCGGCGCGGACCATCGGGCGGTTGGTCGGGATCTGCACGACGGGCAGCTTGTAGATCTTCATGAACTCGGTGGCCTCGGTGAGCGCCGTGCCGGTCATGCCCGCGAGCTTGTCGTACATGCGGAAGTAGTTCTGCAGCGTGATCGTCGCGAGCGTCTGGTTTTCCTCCTGCACCGCCACGCCCTCCTTGGCCTCCACCGCCTGGTGCAGGCCCTCCGACCAGCGCCGGCCGTCGAGGATGCGCCCGGTGAACTCGTCGATGATCTTGACCTCGCCCTCGATCACCGCGTAGTCGACGTCGCGCTTGTACAGCGCCTCGGCCTTGAGCGCGTTGAGCAGGTGGTTGACGAGGTGGCCGTTCTCGGCGCGATAGAGGTGGTCGATGCCCAGGAAGCGCTCGGCCTTGTCGACGCCCTGCTCCATCACCGACGCCGTCTTGTGCTTCTCGTCGAACTCGAAGTCGAAGTCCGCCGTCCAGCCCTTCTTGGTGCGCGGGTCCATGCCGTCGGGCGTCTTGCCGGCCACGAAGGTGCGCGCGAGCTTGGCGAACTGGGAGTACAGCGCGGCGGCCTCCTCGGGGGCGCCGGAGATGATCAGCGGGGTGCGCGCCTCGTCGATGAGGATGTTGTCGACCTCGTCGACGATCCCGTAGGCGTGGGTGGCGACGGCCTTGCCGTCCTCGCCGATGCGCTGGCCGTGCTGGACCTTCTCCTCCAGCGACCCGGCCATGTTGTCGCGCAGGTAGTCGAAGCCGAACTCGGAGTTCGTACCGTAGGTGATGTCCGCCGCGTAGGCCGCGATCTTGACCTCGTGATCCATGTTGTTCTGCAGGATCCCGACGGTCAGCCCGAGGAAGGTGTAAATCGGGCTCATCCACTCGGCGTCGCGGCGGGCGAGGTAGTCGTTGACCGTGACGAGGTGGACGCCCTTGCCGGCGATCGCGTTGAGGACGACGGCGAGCGTGGCCGTCAGGGTCTTGCCCTCGCCCGTCTTCATCTCGGCGATGGCCCCGGAGTGCAGGACCATGCCGCCGATCATCTGGACGTCGAAGTGGCGCATGCCCATGGTGCGGCGGCCGGTCTCGCGCGTGATCGCGAAGGACTCCGGCAGCAGGTCGTCCAGGCTCTCCCCGGCGGCCGCGCGCGGGCGCAGGGCGCTGAACTGCTCGCGCAGCTCGTCGTCGTCGAGCAGCTCGAGCTCCGGCTCGAAGCGGTTGATCGCCTCGACGCGTCGTTCGTACTGCTTGAACTGGCGCGACTCACCGAGCCGGAGGGCCTTGTCGAGGATGCGCGGCATGGATCCAGGCTAGCCGAGCCCGCGTCTACATCGCGTCCGCAGCAGGCTCCTGGAAGGGCGCTCCGGCACGGGGTCCGCGGCGCTTGTCCCGATGGCGCTTGACCTGCCGCGCCAGCTCCTCCGCGACCTGGTTGATGGCGTGCGGCATGTCGCGCGAGGCGTCGCGGGCCCGCAGCGTCACGCCCTTGAGATGCAGAGTGGCCTCGGCGACCTCGCGGATCGGATTCGCCGGGTTGCGCTCCTGGAGCAGCTCCACCTGCAGGACCGCGGAGGAGCTCACCTGCTTCGAGACCTTGGCAAACCGCCGCTCGACCATCTCGCGGAGCTCGTCCGTGACCGGGACGTTGCGTCCCTTCACCTCGATCTGCATGCAAACCTCCAGTTGGGAGCTTCGACGAAGCGTACCCCGTCATAACGTTCTCACAAGGGTGGCCGCTCGCACCTGGTCGGCGCCGCCCGCGCGCAGCGCCGCAGCACACGCGGCCAACGTCGCGCCCGTGGTGTGGACGTCGTCGACGAGTAGGGGCCGCTCGGGCACCGGGCCGGTGACGCGCACGCGGATGCGTCCCGCCGCGCGGCGCTCGGAGCGCCCGGCGCCGAGCTGCCGCGGCGCCCTCCCAGAGCGCCCGAGGCAGTCGGCGACGGGCAGGCGCAGGCGGGTCGCGAGCTCGGCCGCGAGCAGCCCCGCCGGATCAAAGCCGCGCCGGCGCCGGCGGGCAGGCGCGGACGGGACCGGCACGACGGCGCGGGCGCCCTCCAGAGCCCAGGGCGGGGCGTTGACCGCCATCTGAGCGGCCATCAGCCCGGCGAGCGGGAGCGCGCCGTGGAACTTCAGCGCGCGCACGAGCCCGCGGGCGCTGCCCTCGTAGGCCAGCGGCGCCCAGGCCGAGGCGAAGGCGGCGTCCGCGGCCGGGCAGCGTCGCCCCCCGTGGCGCGGCAGGCCGCAGCGCCGGCAGCCGCCCGGGCCGAGCCAGCGCAGCTCGCGAAAGCACCACGAGCACACCAGTGCGTCCGCCGCCGACAGGGGCGCGCGGCACGCCGCGCAGGTGGGCGGAGCGAGGAGCGCGAGGAGCTGGTGCAGGGGCACGCCTCCATGCTCGAGCCCGTCGCGTAACGCAACAAGACGCGATCGTGCAGACTGCGTGCCAGTTCCGTGACGAAACACAGCGTCCCCGTCGCCACCTCCTGGACCATCGCCCCTGCGGTTCTGCTGGCGGTGGCGGCCTACGCCTGGGTCTACGTCGCGCGCTGGCGCCGGGTGCGCGCCATCACCGGCCCCCGCGCGGCGGGATACGGCCGGCTGGCGCTGTGGCTCGGCGCGCTCGTGCTGGTCTGCGTCGCGCTGATCTCGCCGCTCGACGCGGTGTCCGACCAGCTGGCCTCCGCGCACATGCTCCAGCATCTGCTGCTGGCCGACATCGTTCCGATCATGCTGATCCTGGCCCTCACGAAGGTCCTGCTGCGCCCCGTCACCCGGCAGGTCGCCGTCATCGAGCGCCGCCTCGGCGTGCTCGCGCATCCGGTCTTCGGCGTCATCGCCTACGTCGGCGCGATGTGGCTCTGGCACGTGCCGGCCCTCTACGACGCGGCCCTGCGGCACACCGCCGTCCACGTCGTCGAGCACCTCAGCTTCGCCGCCTCCGGCACCCTGTACTGGTGGCACCTGATCTCGCCGATCCGCTCGCGGCTGCGCCTCGGCGGGATGGCGCCGATCGGCTACATGGTCTCGACCAAGCTGCTTGTCGGGGCGCTCGGCGTCGCGCTCGCCTTCCTCCCGCAGCTCCTCTACGCGCCCTACGCCATCAATGGCGAGCGCTGGGGCCTGAGCCCGCTCGACGACCAGCACGTCGCGGGGCTGATCATGGGCCTCGAGCAGTCGCTGGTGATGGGCATCGGCCTCGCCTACCTGTTCGCGCGCATGCTCAAGGAGTCCGAGGCCGCCGACCTGCGCGCCGAGCGCATGGAGGAGCGGGCGGCCGCGCCGTGAGCGCGATCAGTCGCCGAGGACGGCGCCGTCGTTGACCTGAGCCGGGCCTTCGACCCGCGCTGTGCCGCGCACCGTGACGTCGCTGCCGAAGGTGACGTCCCCCTCGACGCTGAGGCGCTCGGCCTCGACCAGGGAGGGCGGGCCGTCGGGGAAGCGCGCCTCGAAGTCGCGCACGAGCTTGAACTCGTCGGAGAGCTCGACGAGCGGCGCGCCGCGGTCCGCGCGCGCGGCGACGAGGTCCACGTAGTGCTGCGGCGTGAGCTCGTAGGCGTCTGAGCGCAGGACCAGCAGGTCGCTCGTCGTCTTGACGGGCGTGAAGCGCCGGCGCGGCACGCGCAGGGCGACCGCGCCGTCGAAGACCCCGATCGCCGAGCCCATCGCCGTCTCGAGCTGGATGACCGGCGTGGAGGTCTTGTCGCCGGGATCGACCGTCTTGCGGTTGACGATCAGCGGGAGCCCGAGCACCGGGCCGCGCTCGTCGAGCAGGGCGGCGAGCGCCTCGAGGTCTACCCAGAGGTTGTTCGCGTTGAAGAAGCGGTGGCGCTCGGTGTCCTGGAAGGCGTCGAGGTCGTCGTCGTCGACCTGGGCGCTCTCGCGCAGCACGAGGCCGCCGCCGTCGCGCCGGCGCGCCAGGTGCCCGCCCTTCTTGTCGGCCTCGGTGCGGTCGATCGCCTCGCTGAGAAACGGTGCGCCCTCGGCGGCGAACCAGGCCAGGATGCGCGGCTCGAGCACCGCGCCGAGGTTGTCGACGTTGGAGACGAAGGCGTAGCGGTAGCCCTGGTCGAGCAGCCGCTCGAGCATCCCCGAGGTCTGCAGCGCCGTGTAGAGGTCGCCGTGGCCGGGCGGGCACCACTCGAGGTCCGGGTCGCGCGGCCAGTCCGCCGGGCACAGGTCGTCCTCGCGCAGCTTGGGCTCCTGGTTTTGCAAGAAGTCGGCGGGAACGTCGGCCTGGAGGCCCGCGTGCGCGGCGAGCGCGTCCAGCGACGCCTTCTGCGTGGTGAACGAGTTCATCAGCACGAGCGGCAGCCGCGCGCCCGAACGGCGCCGCAGCTCGAGCACCTGCTCGGCGATCACGTCCAAAAACGTGCGGCCCTCCTTGACCTCGAGCAGCGACTTCGGCCCGGTCATCCCCATGCTGGTGCCGAGGCCGCCGTTGAGCTTGATCACGACCGCCCGGTCGAGCACGTCGGCGGCGTCGGACTCCGGCAGCTCCTCGAACTCCGGCAGCTCGTCGAGCGGCTCGATCTCGGACTCCGCGAGCGTTCCCGTCTCCCCTGCCACCAACTGCTCGTAGTAGTGGCGGAAGGTCTCGACCGCGGCGTCCGCGAGCCCCGCGCGCCGCATCTTCTCCAGGGAGGCCTCGAGTCCGTCCATCGGCGGCGAGCGTAGTGCGCGGGCGCTCGAAGCGTCCCGAGGCGTCCTCGATC
>JBBQBV010000108.1:0-12926 GCA_038318085.1 Solirubrobacterales bacterium | reverse complement strand
GCGAGCTCCCCCCCGACACCGATCCCGACCTCGCCATCGAAGCGTTGCTCGGCCCGCTCTACCTGCGGTTGCTGATCACCGGACAGCCCATCGACATGGCCTTCGTGGAGCACGTCGTCGACCTGCTCCTCGGCGGCCTTCGCTCCACCCACGACCAGACCTGACGAAGCTCCCGAAACGGCGCCGAGGCGGTTTCAGGCAGGCGCCGCGCCCCGCAGTAGATGCGCGAGATCCCCTCTTCGTAGGCGGCGGCGCTGAACCGCTTGTAGGTTCGGGTCGCGCCACTCGGGTCGGTCACGGTGAACCTGTGTGATCGCCCACTTCGAGGTCGAGCGCGCTTGACGCCGCGGCGGCTGTGGCTGCGTGTGTCGAGGGGTACTCGGGGAAGGGCGGCGTCACGCAGAGCGGCTCCCGGTTGGCATCGCCGTGCGTGACCGGGTTACCGTCGTCGACGCCGCCGCGGATGGCGGTGGTGGGCCGCCCTGACGGCGGGCGGGCGTCACGAGTGCCACAGCGTCTCGATGGGGATGGCCCAGATGCGGTGGCCGATCGGGATGGACTGGCGGGCGGTGCACAGGATCAGTCCCGCGGCGAAGCGATCGCCGGAGAGGTCTTGCAACTTGTTGATCGCGCGGACGTCGTTGTGGCCTGTTGTGGCACCCGCCTTGATCTCGATGGCGATGAGCTGCCCACGGCGATTCTCGAGCACGATGTCGACCTCGTCGCCGTGATGCGTACGCCAGTGGCGCATCGTCGGTGCTGTCTGTGTGTGCGGCAGCAGGCGCGCCAGCTCCATCGCGACCCACGACTCGTAGGCGCGGCCCGTGACGGTGTCGTCGGTGCCGAGGCGCGTGGCGTCCGCGTCGAGCAGGTGGCACAGCAGGCCGGCGTCCTCGATGAACACGCGCGGAGAGCGCACCGCTTGGCCCGCCGCCCCTGGCGTCCATGCCGGAACGGTGACGACGAGGTGCAGCAACTCCAGCAGCCGGACGTAGCTGCGGATCGTCTTCTCGTCGACCGTGAGCGCCTGGGCGATCGGGCGCAACGCGATCAGCGAGCCAGATCCGGCCGCAAGATGACGCAAGAGGATCGGCAGCAGATCGGGTCGGCGGATGTCGACTAGGTCCGGCACGTCACGGGTCACGAGCGCCGCGAGGTAGTCCTCGAGCCACGCCCCTCGCCGGCGCGTGGAGCGATCGACGACCGTGGGGAAACCTCCGGCCGCGATCCGCGCGACGTGCGCGGTGCGGCCGATCGCGTCCGTCTCGACGTACGGCGGCTCGCCGGCCGACCAGAGGCCGTCGAGCCAGGACGGGACGCTTGTGCGCTCGAGCTCGGCCTGGGTGAATGGGCGCAACGGAACGCGCTCGACGCGTCCCGCGAGCGAGTCGCCGACCCTTGGCGCGAGCAGCAGGTTCGCCGAGCCGCTCACCAGGAACCGCCCCGGCGTCGGATTGCGGTCCACCTCAGCTTTGATCGCGAGCACGAGCTCGGGGACGCGCTGAAGCTCGTCGATGAACGCTCGCTCGCCCAAGCCCGCGACGAAGCCCGTTGGATCATCCCTTGCTGCTGCCGCGACCGCCGGATCGTCGAGCGTGACGCTCCGGAAGCCATACGCTGCTGCCACGCCGGCGCACAGCGTCGACTTGCCCGCCTGACGGGGGCCCTCCACGGTTACAACACGCGTATCGCCGAGCGCCTCAAGTACCCGTGCCGTGGCGTGTCGGGGAATCACATGAGGCTGGGTCACACGGACCATTGTACCGGGCAGACCGGAATGTAAGTACGGGCGATCCGGAGCCTACGACCGGGTTGTACGGATTAGCGCGACCGCTCCGCAGGGACTGCCACTCCGCGCTGGGGATGCTTCTCTACACCCCATGACTGAGAAGACCTGGTTCATCACCGGCGCCGGACGCGGCATCGGAGCCGACTTCGCCAAGACCGCGCCGGCGGGGGTGGCCTGATGCGCGCACCGTCATGTTCGCCGCCGGCGACGTCCGCATCGAGGACGTCCCGGACGCCTTCAGCGTCGAGCCGACCGACGCCGTGGTCCGCGTCACCGGCGCGTGCATCTGCGGTAGCGCGAATCGATTAAGGTCATGGTGCAGCCGTGACGGGAGCTGCGTGGACCGGCGACGAGCTGGACCGGATCGGCGCGGCGGACGAGCACCTAGTCTCGCCCATGGTCACCCGGCAGGCGCGGGCCACGACGCCGACGCTCGTCCCGCACGATCGCGGCGGTCGATCGTGAAACGCCCGACGCGGCCACCGCGGGCTGTGCTGGCGATCGTCCTCGCCGGGCGCTCGTCGTCACGGTGATCGCTCGCCCCCGGACGCTGGGCTGGAACACCGACGACCGCCCGGACGCCTCGCGGCTCGCCGGCGCGACCGCCGCCGCCTGCCTCTCACCTCAAAGGAGAACCTCATGCAGATCACCCGCAACTCGCTCGACACCACCCCCGGCCCCAGCGACTGGTTCACGGGCGCCGTCTACCTCGACACCATCGCGACGCCCTCGGAGCCCTCTCGGTCCGGCGCCGCCATCGTGCACTTCACGCCGCGCGCTCGCACCGCGTGGCACACGCACCCCTTCGGCCAGACCATCTACGTCACGGAGGGCCTCGGCCGCTGTCAGCGCCGCAGCGGGCCAATCGAGGTCATCCGCCCCGGCGACCGCGTGTACTTCGAGCCCGGCGAGGACCACTGGCACGGCGCGGCCCCCAGCCGCTTCATGACCCACATCGCGACGGAGGCCATCACCGCGGACCTCAGTCGACCTCCGGTCAACACGTTCTTGACCAACGTTCACCCAGGCGCTATATCTGTTCTCTACCGATGGTCGACAAGCAGGAGCATCCGATGGAGATCGAAGCCCGCCTGGCCCGGCTCGAAGCCGCGGCCGCCGCCGCCGACCGGCGCTTGGCCTTCCTCGAGCGCCGCCCGCAGCCGGCGCCCCCGGCCTCCGCGGTGCTCGTAGCGCCCCCGGTGCCGCCGCCGGGAAAGGTGCCGCCGCCTCCGGCGCGTCGCAGCATCAACATCGAGGACGTCTTCGCCGGCAGGGCACTCGCCTGGATCGGCGGGGCCGCCACGCTGCTCGGGATCGTGCTGCTGCTCGTCATGGCCGCGGTGCGCGGCTGGATCGACGAGGAGACGCGCGTGCTCATGGCCGCGGCTGCCTCGCTCGGGCTGTTCGCCGCCGGCGGCCGCCTGTACGAACGCCGAGGACGGACGGATGCGGCGGCGGCCATGGCCGCCGTCGGGGTGCTCGGGCTCGACGCTGTGCTGGTCGCCGCGGCGCCGGTCTACCACTTGCTCGCGCCCGGGCCGGCGCTTGCCGTGGCCCTCGGCATCGCCGCCGTGGCCACGGCGCTGTGCCTGCGCTGGCAGGCGCAGTCCGTCGCCCGGGCGACGATGCTCGGCGCCCTGGCCGCACCGCTCGCGGTGGGCGCCGCCGGGGAGCCCGGGGCCGTCGCGTTCCTGGCGGTCGCCTACGGCGCCGCGGCGGCCGTCTGCGTCCGCAGGGACTGGGGCTGGCTCGGCGTGGCCGCGTTCGCCGTCGTCACGCCGCAGTGGGCGGGGATTCTCGCCTACGCCGAGGGCGTCTCGACCGCCGCGCAGCTCTCGGGCCTGGCCGTCTTCGCGCTGCTCGGCATCGCCGTGGCCGCCGGCCTCGAGCTGCGCGAGCGCCACGCTCAGGCCCGCCGCGCGTCCGTGTTCCTCCTCGCGCTCAACGCGATCTCCGTCGCTGCCGCCGGCTACGCGATCCTCGGCGGCGAGACGCTCGCGAACGGGTGGATCGCCGTCGTCGCGGTCGCTCACCTCGCGGCCGGCCTGCTCGCACTGCCGGACCGCGTCGGTGCCCAGCTGCGCCTGACCGCGCTCACCCTCGGCGTGCTGATCGGCGACATCGCCGCGGCCGCCATCTTCGACGGCGGCTGGCTCGTCGGGGCATGGGCGGCTTCGATGCTGCTCTTCGCCGTGCTCAGCCGACACCGGCCGGGCGTGCTCACGGAGGGCGGGCTCGCCCTGCACACGAGCCTGGCGGTCGGCCACGTGCTGCTGCTCGACGCGCGCGAGTCCGACCTCGGAGGGCTCGCCCTGCTCGCCCTGGTGGCGGCCTCCTGCCTCGTCTCCGCGCAGATCAACCGCGCGACTTTGCGCGTTGCGCTGCAGGCGGTCGCCCTCGGTCTGGTCGCCTACGGGACGGCGCTGACCGCCGACGGTGCCGCGCTCGCCGTGGCCTTCGCCGCCGAGGCTGTCACGCTTGGCCGCCTGGCCCGCCGCGACGACGCGCACGCGGCGAGCGCGGCCGCGGCCGCCTTCCTCGCGCTCGGCCTCGGTCAGGCGCTGGTCGTCACCGGCGGGCTGCACGCGCTGGTCGAGGGCCTCGGCCACCCGCTCGCCGGCGCGGGCGCGCTCGGAGCGTCGGGGGCTGCCGCCGCGCTGCTCGCGCGGACGCTGCCCGAGCGCCTCGCAGGCCTGCCGGTGCGGGCGATGATGGTGGGCGTGGCCGCCGTCGCGGCGCTGTACCTCGCGTCGGTCGGGCTGGTCACGCCGTTCCAGGGCGGCGCGGGCGGCGGCCTGCTCAGCGTCCGCCAGCAGGGGCAGGTGCTGCTCAGCGCCTTCTGGGCGCTGGCCGGCGTCGCGGCGCTCCTCGCCGGCCTGCGCCGCAACGCGCGGCCGTGGCGGCTCGCGGGCCTGGCCCTGCTCGCACTCGCCGCGGGCAAGGTCGTCATGTACGACCTCGCTGAGCTGACCGAGGCCTACCGCGTGATGTCGTGCATCGTTCTCGGCCTGCTGCTGCTCGCCGGCGCGTTCGCGTGGCAGCGGCTGCGCCCGCACGCGCTGCGCGACCTGCGCACGATGCCCGACGCGCTGCGGTAGCCCGACGGCCCGCTACTCGGATCCGCGGCCCTGGTCGGCCTGAGCTATGTGCCGTCCGGCTTGCTCTCGCGCATGCCACGGACTGCCGTGGCGATCTCCTCGGCTTCGAGCACGTCGGCCATCACGCCGATCTGGTCCTCCCAGACGGCTTCGTCGATCAGGCTGCGGAACTCGTCCTCGAGCGCGTGGTAAACGGAGAGACCCAACTGGGCCTCGGCCAGGGCGCCTGCGTAAGTCGGATCGCCGAGCACGACTGTCTCGGCGGCGATCTCAGCGCTCTCGGGATCCGGCGCGCCCAGGACAACCAGCAACTGGTCGGGCCCGTGCTCGTCGGCGAGACGCTTGATCGTTTCCTGACTGTTCAGGTCCATGGCCCCGGAGGCCGTTCACACGAAGCACTCGGTCGAGGCAAAGGCGACGTTGCCTCCCGCGCTCTTCACGCAGGCGGCGATCGCCGGGCCTGCGATCCCGTCGCGCTCACCGAGCACGATGATCTGCTTGCCGTCGAACATCTGAACTAGCTCACCTCCTCTCGCATCTGATCGAGGCTCTGGTCGAGCCAGTCTTTGAGCTGCGCGGGCGTGATCATCGGCGCGGACAGCCGCGCCTGCTCCTCGCCGTCGTGCAGCAGCAGGAAGGCCGGCAGCCCGTGCACGCCGAGCTTGATGCACACGCGCCGCGCCTTCGGCGCCTCCAGCTTGACCACGTTGAGGTCGGGGCGCGCCTGCGCGAGCTTCTCCACGTGCGGCATCAGCGCCAGGCACGGCTTGCAGTCGGGCCCCCAGACGTCGACGAGCGTCGTTCCGCTGGCGACCAGCTCGTCGAAGTTCTCTCTCGTCGCCTCGGTCAGTGCGCCCACCCGGTCATCCTTTCACGTTGTCGTTGCGTTCGAGTAACACGCTCATGCCGTCGGACTGCTCGGACATGCGCCCGAGGAACAGGCTGCCCTTGGCGATCAGCTGCACGCGCTGCGCCTTGCCGCCGACGAGCCGCGCCCGGGCGTGCGGGAGGTAGCACAGCGCCGAGGCGATGTGGCCCTGCGTGGGGGCGAAGCCGGGCATGCCGCGCGTCGCGACGAAGTCGCCGATCTCCTCGCGAGATATGGAGCCGCGGCGCACCGCCAGGGCGGCGAGCGTCTTGTAGTTGCGCTCGGGGACGTTGCCCGATCCCTGCGGCTCGGTGATCTCGGGGTTGTGGAGCTCGGTGGCGTAGTCATCGACGTCGAGCATTCCCATCCCGAGGCGTTCGAGCGGCTCGATCGCGAGGGCCTCCATGACCTTGGGGTTCGAGGAGCCGGCCGAGACCGGGTGGCGCCCGACGCTGTCGAGCCGCACCCGCGGGGAGGTGCCGTCGTCGGCCTCGATCAAGAGCGCCGAGGCACCGAGCACGTCCTCGAGCACCGGCAGGTCGTGCTTGAGGTGGCCCTGGAACTTCATCCCCAGCTTGGCCAGCGAGCCGCCCGCCACGACGACGACGCGGCGGAAGACGCCGGAGGCGACGAGGCTGCTCGCGATCACGATCGCGGGAACCGGGGCCGCGCAGAAGTTCTTGATGTCCGCCCCCGAGGCCGCGCTGCAGCCGGCGGCGGCGGCGACGGCCTTGGCCAGGTTGCCCCCGCCCCGCTGGTAGCGGTCGCCGATCGCCTCCTCGCCGGCGCCGAGGACGTAGTCGATCGAGCCCGGGTCGATGTCGTTGTCGGCCAGCAGGCGCAGCAGCGCGAGCGTGGCGCTCGCCTTTCCGGCCAGGTTCTCGAGCAGCACCGCTGCGCTCAGCGCCGCGTCGAACTCGTCGGCGCGGCGGATCGCCCCGGCCAGGCGGTCGCCGTCCGCGTGCAGCGCCAGGGCGCCGGGCTCGGCCGCGATCGCCTCGGCGTCGCCGCCGGCGGCGGCCACGCGCTCGAGGTCGATGCGCTCGGCGAGCGGGTGGCTCGCGAGCCGGGCCGGGTCGGCGTCGGCCGAGGTGAGCTTGACGAGGTCGAAGTCGTCGACCGCTGCCATCAGCGCGAGGAACTCCTCCTCGGGCATCAGCTCGCCGACGCCGGCGAAGCGCCCTTCCCCGTTGGGCGGTGCCGCCACCCACGGGCGCTCGGGCAACTCGCGCGGGTGCACGGCACCGAGGAACGCCTGATGGGGCGCGTAGGCCACCGCCTGCTCGAAGGTGCGCAGCGCGCCGAGGAAGCGCGGCTCGAGCTCGGGGTCGCGGGCCAGCTCGCGCGCCGGCTTGGAGCCGTGGCGGGCGAGGCCGGGGACGTGCGCGAGCACCGCACTGGCGGCCGAGATGACGGGCCCTGTCATGCGTCCCTATTCAACCGGGTCGCCGCCGAAGACCGTCGGCTCGCTGACCGGGGTGGCGACGGCGTGCAGCGCGCGCTCGAGCAGCTGCCGGCGCCAGGCGCGCTCCTGCTCGGGGCTGAGCTCCGGGTCCCCCGTCGGGTAGGGGATCCCGCGCGTGGGCACGATGCGCGGCGCGCCGACGCGCAGCGCGATCGACACGAGGTTGCACAGCAGCGCGGTGGGGATCCCGGCCCGCTCCAGCTCCTTGCTCAGCGTTGACCCGCAACGCGTGCCCGTGCCTCAGGTGGCGGTGAGGATCGCCGCCTGAATCCCCGCCTGGCGCAGCTCGGCGGCCCACTCGACGCCGAAGCGGCGCGCGTCGGCCACGGTGGTGCCGTTCCCGGTGGTGGCGAAGTACTCGTTGTGCAGCCCGCCGATCGCCCCCTCGCGCTCGAGCTCGCGCGCGGCGTCGAGCGGCAGGATGCGGTTCGGCTCGGCGTTGGCCCATTGCGTGGAGAAGCCGCCGTGCACGGATTCGAACGTCCCGGCCTCGGCCGAGTCGTGGCCGTCGAGCGAATGCCGGATCCACTTCGTGGCCCGCGCCGACTCGAGGCGGTCGGGGTTGCCGACCGGCACGAACCCGCCCTCGGTGAGCAGCGCGAGCAGCGCGTCGGCGGGGTCTGCGATCGGTGCCGCGGGCGTGACCTGGTCGAACGCGGGCAACGGGATCTCGGTGGCCTCGCGATCGCCGCCCAGCCGCGCGACCACCAGGTCGACGGCGCGCACGGCGGCGCTGCGTTCGGCCATGCGGTTCGCGCGCGGGACGGGCCCGACGCGGCCGTCCTGAATGGAGAGCTCCTCTCCGGAGGCGACCTTGCGCGCGGCGGCGGCCAGGCGCTCGAGCGACGGCCCCATCCCCCTGGCGGTCTCGGCGCTCTCGATCACCGACGTGCCGGCGGCCTCCGCGAGCCCCGGGTTGTCGGGGTGCATCGCGGCGAGCGCGGGCAGCCCGGCCTCGGCGGCGGCAGTGGCGATGCGTGCGCACGCCAGGCCGTAGCGCCCGCTCGTGAAGGCGGGCCCGGCGATCAGCAACTCGGCGCCGCGTGCGCGCGCCTGCTCGACGAGCGCAGCGGCGAAATCGGCGTGCGTGGCGGCGTGGTCGTCGCCGCAGACGGCGGTCGCGACGATCTCGTGCTCGTCGCCCAGCAGCGCCGCCAGCTTGCGGCCGGGGCCCACGGGCCCGTCGCGCAGCTCGGGCCCCGTGCCCGCGGCGTCCTCGCCGCCGACGCCCGCGAAGAACTGGTTGAGGTAGTGCACGACGCGCATCAGGCGGCCTCGTGACAGGTGAGCCGGCCCCAGCCGAGCGGGCTCAAGGCCGAGTAGATCGCCGCGGCCGGCAGCTCGAGCGCGTCGGTGGCGGGTCGGTCGAGGAGCGCGACCCGGTCGCGGCCGAGCGCCCGCTCGCACGCCGGCAGGGACAGGCGCTCGTCGTAGTTGCCCACGCTGACCATCGCCGTGGCGCGGGTGGGCGCGACCACCAGCGGCGGCCCGGTGCCGTCGCGCCCGGCCATCTCCGCGAAGATCCCGACCGCGGCGATCCCCTCCTCCTCGAGCAGGTCCATCTTCAGTGCGACGTCGGCGTCGGCGTTGCCGCCGCCCTCCTTGGTCAGGATCGCGGCGTCGATCCCGAGTCCGGCGCACAGTCGCGCGGCGTGCGCCGACACGAGCTCCTTGGCGCCCTGTTCGACGGGCTCCGGGCACAGCACGAGCGCCGCCAAGCAGAGGTCGTCGCGCGCGCGCAGGGCGGCGACCACCGGGTGCGTCTGGTGCAGGTAGGTCGGGTTCTTGAGCGCGGGGTGGCCGTACTGCCCGCTGACCACCGCCCCGTCGTCGAGCTCGTTCGGCGAGATCACCGTCGGTAGGCCGCCGGACATGCTGCGCCCGTAGACGAACACGTCCTTGAACTTCCCCTGGGTCTGCAGGTTGGTGACGACCGCCACGCGCGGGAGCCCCGCCGGCCCCGCGTCCGGTTCGGGAAGCACCTCGACGGCGTCGGGCTCGGCTTCGAGCGCCGCGTCGGCGAGGTGGACCGCGACGCGCAGCAGCCCGCGGCGCAATGCCGCCTCGACGTCCTCCCACGAGGCCCCGTCAGCGCGCTCGAACTCGATCACGAGATTCTGGGTGGTGGCGAGCGGCGACAGCGGCGCGGCCGGCCCGGACATGTCGATCACGGCCTCCTGGGCGCGCGGCAGGTACCCGGCGGCGAGGACAGCGGCGCCCCGCAGCACATGGGTCTCGCCGCGGCCGGGGGGCAGCGCGGGCCCGACGAAGCCGGGGAAGACCCCGCCGCCGCCCGGGCCCTTCGTGCACGGCTGGACGGCGTCGAGCGCGCCCACGATCCGCACCAGCTCGTCCGGCGCTGCGCAGGCGAGGCGGACTGCCGCGAGCGCGGGGTCCGCGACCAGCGCTCGGGCGGCCTGGAGCGAGACCGTGAGGCGGCCGGAGGCGTAGCTCGTCTGCTCGCCGAGCGCGAGCTCGCGCACCTCGTGAACGAGCCGGCGCAGCCCGCCTCCACTCCCTTCGCGCTGCGTCGTGGCACCCATCTCCGAGCGGAGAGTCTACGGGCCGCGGGTGCGGGCGCGTGGATCAGTCCGCCGGTGTCGGCTGCATCACCACAATCTGCGACGGCGGAGGGACGTTCCGGCCATGGGTGTGACGGACTTCGACACCGGGTCGCGGTGATCCCCTTGGTACCCGATGTGCGGGCCCCTGAGTTCGTCGCCGAGGCCCACCGCCAGTCAGCCGCCATCGCTGCAAGCGAGCACGAAGCGGATGATCAGGCGTTCGTGGACGCAATCTCGTCGGGGTGGAGCACCGACGATGAGCCGCAGCCCGGTTGAGACGCGGCGAGGTCTATACCGCCGCGGTTCGGGGTGCGTACACGGGCAAGCCGCGTCCGGTGGTGATCGTGCAGGACGACCGCTTCGGTGCAACGGCGTCGGTGACGGTGTGTCCGCTGACGACGAACCCGGTCGAGGCACCGTTGACGAGGATCTCCGTTGAGCCGTCGCCCCTGAATGGCCTGGACCAGCTGAGCCGGCTCATGGTGGACAAGGTGACGACAATGCCCCGACGAAACCTTCATGAGCACCTTGGCCGGCTGCTTGCAGAGGACCTGGTGCGGCTCAATCGCGCCTTGATCGTACTTCTCGGTCTGGCGGATCGAGCCGGCAGACCCTGAGCCTTCGAGGCTCGCCTGCCGCCAACCCTTGCGGGTTGAGCCCGCGGCGTCCGGTGAAGGATCGGCTACCGGGACGCTCCACGGGCGGCGGCGTAGGAGACGTTCGACGAGCGCGAGCGCGGCTCGCTGGAGCGCCCGCGTGTCCTCGCGGCCGTAGGGCCTGCTGGTGGCGCTCGCGACGACAACGCCATCGTCGGTGGCCCGGATCGAGATGATGCCCTGTAGCCAACGACGGCGCCTGTACGACGAAGGCGATCGCGACGACGACGCGCGAGATGACGAACTCGTGGCCCACATGGACATGCACACCGAAGAGATCCAATTTCCCGAGCGAGGGCGAGCGGTGCGCCCCGACGCTCTACCTGCCGGCGCAACCAGACAGGTCGATGGTGCCGGGCTGGTGATGGGCAAACGGCGTTACCAAGGCGTAGGACGCTCCCACGGCTTGGTGCGAGGGCGCCCTCGACGACCACGGCCGTGCGCCTGCGCTTATCGTCGCGGACGTGCTCGACTGGCTGACGCCCGACGAGGTTCTCCGGACGACGCCGGACAACTCGGGCTGCTGATCTTGCGCCTCCTCCCCCGGGCGCCCAATTGAGCGATCGGCGAAAGGAAGAGCTATGAGCGAGTCCACCAACACTGCGGCGCGGGAGCGCCTGGAAGCACTGGTCGGCGCATGGACCATCGAGGCCAAGCCCCCCGGCGGTCCGCCGTGGCCCGGCGGAGGGCGGGTCACCTTCGAGTGGCTCGAAGGCGTGCCCCTGCTGATCGAGCGCTCGCAGGTGGACACGCCCGAGGCCCCGGACGGCGTCGCCGTGATCGGCTGCGACGGTATGAGCGGCACCTACTACCAGCTCTACACCGACGAGCGAGACGTCCAGCGCGTCTACGAGATGAGCCTGGACGCCGGCGTATGGAAGCTCTGGCGAGACGGCGCGCCCTTCTCCCAGCGCTTCACGGGCCAAGTTCTCCGAGGACGGCAAGACGATCGCCGGTCGCTGGGAGATCGCCGAGGACGGCAGCACCTGGGAGACCGACTTCGACCTGACCTACACGAAGGTCGAGTAGCTCGACGCCCTGCCGCTGCGCCGGCGGCGAGTTCGCGCTACCGCGTTCGTTCGCCGAGCCGCCGATGACCGCCCGTTCCTGCGTGCCCTGGAGACCTGTGCCCTGCGGACGGCAAAGCAGGCGGAGGGGTCGGCCGACCGGTCGACCACCATCGCGTCCGCGTCATCGACGCGTCGCGCCCGGCTCAGTCCGTAGTCACCAACCGGCTGATAGGCGGCGACGTTGGCGGCGAGACCGCCGGCGAGGTAGCAGGCGAGCCAGCGAGCGTGGCCACAGCGGGATTCCACCGCGACGCCCACCAGCACGCTTCCGGTGAGGTTGTAGGCGTACTGGCCAACCCCGTCGGATTGCACCAGTATCGACGTCACCAGCCGCCACCATTCGCCGTCCTGCAGCCGCGCCCGATCACGTCGCAGCCGGTCCAGCAGACTCGGCCAGATGAACTGGGCGCCGCCGACTGCCGCGGTCAGGCCACTGATGGTGCCCGTCGCCGGATAGCGACCGAGCGAGGGCTGCAGCAGGCGGCGGGAGCAGATGCCGCTGTCGGCGCGGCTCCTGCGCAATACGGCTCCGGGCGTGCGTCCCCTGATCAGGCAGGACGGCATCCAGCCGGGACCCTGCGCAGCTGACGGAGGTCGTCCCGAAGCGGTAGCGCGCCGCGTCTGCACGCTGACGCCTCGCACGCGAGCGGAGAAGCGAGCCTCGTTCGCGTCTCGTGAAGACGCGATTCGCGGCTCTAGCTGCGATGCCGCACGGCGAGCACCAGGCTTGCCGAGACCAGCCAGGCGAATCCCAGCACGGCGGCGAGCAGAAGGAGTCCGTAGCTCGGCGCGTGATTGTCAGCGGGCCCGAGCATGAAGAGGGCGGATGCGAAAGACACAGCGGCCGCTGCAACCCCAAGCCAACCGATCCAGCGCGGCAGCAGCAGTCGGTTCAGTGCGGTCGGAACGGTGGCACCGATGAGAAGCGCCAGGGGAACCGAGATGGCGGGACCGCCCGCGAGGTAGGACGCCACGAGCATGGCGTGGGCGAGAGCGGCGTCCTTGGCGACTGCGGACTCGGAGCACCCGGTAGAAGACCGCGGATAGCAGGAGGAAGACGGCGGCCGCAATGCCTCCCGCGAGCGCGAGCGCAGGCAGGCCGCTGCGTTCTGTTTCGTCCCGTCGCAGAGCCGTGGACAGGTAAGCGGAGAAGGCGAGCAGGGCAAGCGCCGCGAGCATGTGAAAGAAGCTCAGCGCGCGGACCTCGCTGACGTTGTGGAGGATGTAGCGCTGGACCTCGTCGCTCGATGCATCAAGCGGGGGGTAGTTGCCCGAGCCGAGGAGGTCGCCGAAGATCAGGCCGCCGGCGAAGAGCACCACCGTCAGGGCACCGCTCGCTGCCCAGACACGCTCCCAGGCTCGGACTTTGGTCACTGTCCCCGGGGCGGTCACCGAGTCAGCCACGATAAGTCACCG
>JBBQBV010000107.1:0-13164 GCA_038318085.1 Solirubrobacterales bacterium | reverse complement strand
GGATCGGAGTCGCGCATGACGCCCACACCGGCATAGCACCGCGCCTCGCGCCCACGCAGCAGCGCGCAGCGCAGCGCCACGCAGAACTCCCCGTCCTCGCCGGCGTCCGTCCAGCCGACCGCCCCCGCGTACCAGCCGCGGTCCAGGCCCTCGAGGGCCGGGATGACGGGTGCCGCCGCGGCGTGCGGCTCGCCGCCCACCGCCGGAGTCGGGTGCAGCAGCCCGGCGAGCTCGAGCGCGCTGACCGGGTCGCGCAGCTGCGCGCGGATCGGGGTCGCGAGGTGCTGGATGTTGGCCACCTTGACGATGGCCGGCTCCTCCGGCGCGGCGACCCAGACGGCGTGGCGGCGCAGGGCGCGCGCGATGCGGTGCACGACGATGGCCTGCTCCTCGCGATCCTTGGTCGAGCGCATGAGCTGCTCGCCGAGATGGTCGTCCACCGCCGGGTCGGCCGAGCGACGGATCGAGCCCGCCAGGGCG
Source organism: Solirubrobacterales bacterium (assembly GCA_038318085.1). GTDB lineage: Bacteria > Actinomycetota > Thermoleophilia > Solirubrobacterales > Solirubrobacteraceae > DATLGB01. Next base: position 12,684 of record JBBQBV010000107.1, on the reverse strand, counting down.
ACGGTCTGCGCCCGCATCCCCTCGCGGCGAACGAGCAGCTCCGGGGAGGCGGCGACGAACGCGGCGTCGCCGCGCCCGGCGACGAGCACGAAGCAGGAGCCGAAGGCCGAGCGCAGAACGTCGAAGACGGCGGCCGCGTCGTGGTCGGCCGCCGTGTGCACGGCGACCTCGCGCGCGAGCACGATCTTCTGAAAGGCACCGGCCCGGATGCGCTCGACGGCGCGGGCGACGGCCTCCTCGTAGTGCTCGGGCGGCGCCATCGAGGCGATCGTCGTGCGACCAGCCGGCTCGGGGTCGAGCATGGGCAGCGGCCGCTGCACGAGCTCGGCGAGCCGCGCCTCGAGGCGCGCGAGGAGATCCTCCGCCGTGTCGTCGCCCGTCGCCAGGGCGGCGACGGTCAGCCGCACGTCCTCGCCCGCGCGGGCGATCGCGACCTCCGGGACGTGCAGCGACGCCGGCGCGAATCCGTCCCAGTGGCGCGCGGCGCCGCCCTCGTCGGCGAAGGCGAAGCCCCCCACGGCGATCAGCCCCGCGCCCGCGGGCCCGTCCGGCGGGTCGGCCCGGGCGTGGGCGGCGAGCGCGCGCCACTCGGCGGCCACGCGCGCAAAGCGCTGCGGCCCGTGGTCCTCAAGCGCGATCACGCACCCCAGGGCGGCCACCGCCGAGCCGCCGCGGTCGGGCTGCTCGAAGCAGAGGTAGGGCTCCCCGGCGCGGCGGGAGGCCAGCACGATGGCCGCCGGATCGACGCTGCGGTCGAGCTGGAGGGTGAGCGCGGCGAGCGTGCCCCCGCGGCGGCGGGCGCGCTTGACGGCCTGCTGCAGCCGCTTGCGCAGCTCGGCGCGGTCCGCGTCTGGCAGAGCGAGGTTGCCGGGCCGGTCGAGCGCCTGCGCCATCTACGTTCAGCCTAGGCGCGCCGCCCCGGTGTGTGGGCGGTGCCACACACATTGTTAGTAGTCACTACCATACTGTGATTCATGACTCACCCCGCCGCTCCCGAGCTCTCCGCATCGCGCGTCGCGACCCTGGCCGTGGTCTCCGTTGCCCTGTTCATGGTCACCCTGGACAACCTGGTCGTCTCGACCGCGCTGCCGACCATCCGCGTCGACCTCGGCGCCGGCCTCGAGGGGCTGGAGTGGACGGTCAACGCCTACACGCTGTCGTTTGCCGTGCTGTTGCTTCCCGCCGCCGCGCTCGGTGATCGCTTCGGCCGCCGCCGGATGTTCCTGATCGGGCTCGGTGTGTTCACGACGGCCTCGGCGCTCGCCGCGCTCGCGCCGACCACAGGCGCGCTGATCGCCGCCCGCGCCGTCCAGGGCGCCGGCGGCGCCATCGTCGCCCCGCTCACCCTGACGCTGCTCTCCGAGACCTTTCCGCCGACCAGGCGCGGCGTCGCGCTCGGCGTGTGGTCGGGGGTGAGCGGCCTCGGCGTCGCGCTCGGCCCGCTGGTCGGCGGCGCCGTCGTCGAGGGCCTCAACTGGCAGTGGATCTTCTGGGTCAACGTCCCCGTTGGCCTCGTCCTGCTCCCGGTCGCCCGGCGCAGGCTGGCCGAGAGCCGCGGCCCGACGCCGCAGCTGGACTTCGGCGGCCTGGCGCTCGGCAGCCTCGGTCTGCTCGGGCTCGTGTTCGGCATCGTGCGCGGCAACGGCCAGGGCTGGGGCTCACCGCAAGTCGTCGCGGCGCTGGCGGTCGGCGCCGGCAGCCTCGCCGCCTTCGTCGTCTACGAGGCGCGCGTGGCCGCGCACCCGATGCTGCCCATGCGCTTCTTCCGCTCCCGCGGCTTCGCGGCCACCAACGCGGTCTCGCTGGTCATGTACTTCGGGATCTTCGGGTCGATCTTCTTTCTCACCCAGGTCTTTCAGACCGTCCAGCACTACTCGGCGCTTGAGGCGGGGCTGCGCACGCTGCCGTGGACGGGCATGCCGATGCTGATCGCGCCGATCGCCGGCCTGCTCAGCGACCGCATCGGCTCGCGGCCGTTGATGGTCGCCGGGCTGGCGCTGCAGTCGCTGGCAATCGCCTGGATCGCCGCGGTCGTCAGCGTGAACACGCCCTACGGCGAGTTCGTCCCCGCCTTCGTGATGGGCGGGACCGGCATGGCGCTCGTGTTCGCACCCGCCGCCAACGCCGTGCTGTCCTCGGTGCTGCCCGTGGAGGCCGGCCAGGCCTCCGGCGCCACCAACGCCATCCGCGAGGTCGGCGGCGTCATGGGCATCGCGATCCTGGCGGCGGTGTTCTCCGGCCACGGGTCCTACGCCTCCCCCGCGAGCTTCATCACGGGCGTGGGGCCCGCCCTCTGGGTCGGCTGCGCGGTCCTCGCGGGCGGGGCGCTCGCGGCCACGCTGGTGCCGGGCCGCCGCCCGACGCCGGCCGCGGAGCCGGGGGGCGTCGGTGCGCAGGTGCCGGTCTCCGCGTGAGCGGGCAGCGTCGTGACGAACGAACGGCGGGCTGGTCGGGACGAGCACGGATTCGTTCCACACCCCGGATGCGGCGCGCGGGGCGGAACGAAGAGGTCGACTATCGACCATAACGTTCCAGGGACCTCGGGCCTAGAAACGAAGAGGTCGATTGTCGACCACAACGTTCCACGGCCCAGGCGCGCGTCGGGGTGTGGAACGCCCCGTCGCCGCGGCGTGAGCTGGGTGCGGAACGTGCCCGTCCCCTTCCTTACCAGCCCAGCTGTAAGCGTCCCGCCTACCGGTGAGGACGGTGACTACGTCTCGCCGCGGCCGCGGGCGAGCGCGATCTCGCCCGTCTGGGCCATCTCGATCAGCCCGAAGGGCCGCACGAGCTTCTCGAACGCCTTCACCCGGTCGGCGTCGGCGGCGAGCTCGACGACGATCGAGCGCTTCGTGACGTCGATGATGCGGCCGTCGAAGATGTCGACGAACTGCATGACCTCCGCGCGCTGGGTGCCGTCGACGGAGATCTTGAAGACCGCGAGCTCCCGGGCGATCGTGTCCTCTGGCTCGAGGTCGCGGATCTTGATCACGTTGACGAGCTTGTGCAGCTGCTTGGTGACCTGATCGATCGGGTGCATCGCCCCGTCGAGCGTGAGCGTGATGCGCGACAGGGAGGGATCGTCGGTGGGCCCGACCACGAGGGTGTCGATGTTGAAGCCGCGGCGCGCGAACAGGCCGGCGACGCGGGTGAGCACCCCCGGCTGGTTTTCGACGAGGATCGAGAGGATGTGCTTGCGGCCCGTGCGAAAGCCCGTCGTGGCCTCGAGGTCCTCCAGGCTCAGCATCTCCTTGGTCCCGGGGTCGCCCACGCCGCTCAGCCGACCATGTCGCGCGCCGCGGCGCCGGGCGAGATCATCGGGTAGGTGTTCTCCTCCTTGGTGACGCGGACGTCGACGAAGGCGGGTCCGTCGGCCGTCAGGATCGCGCGCAGATCCGCGACCAGCGTGGCCTTCTCGGTCAGCCGGTGCCCGGCGATCCCGTAGGCCTCGGCGAGCTTGAGGAAGTCGGGCCACTGGCCCGTGTCCACGGCCGAGTAGCGCCGCTCCCAGAAGAGCTCCTGCCACTGGCGCACCATGCCGAGGAAGCCGTTGTTCATCAGCACGACCTTGACCGGCAGGTCGTTCTCGCGGATCGTCGCGAGCTCCTGGACGTTCATCTGGATCGAGCCGTCGCCCGAGACGCAGACCACGAGCTGGTCCGGACAGGCCATTTGGGCGCCCATCGCAGCCGGCAGGCCGAAGCCCATCGTGCCCAGGCCGCCCGAGTTGATCCACTTGCGCGGCTCGGTGAAGTGGAAGTACTGCGCGGTCCACATCTGGTGCTGGCCGACGTCCGAGCAGATGATCGCCTCGCCGCCCGTGGCCTCGTAGAGCGCCTCGATCAGCCGCTGGGGCTTGATCTCTGAGTCCGCGGACTCGTCGTAGCGCAGCGGGTGCTGGCCGCGCCAGCGCTCGATGCGCTGCCACCAGTCCGTCAGGCGCGCGGGATCGGTGTCGAGCTTGGCGTACTCCTCGACCAGGCGGGCGAGGACGTTGTGCGCATCGCCGACGATCGGGATGTGGGCCGGGACGTTCTTCGAGATCTCGGCCGGGTCGATGTCGATGTGGATGAACTTCGCGCGCGGAGCGAACTCGGAGAGCTTGCCGGTGATGCGGTCGTCGAAGCGGGCACCGCAGGCCACGATCAGGTCGGCCTCGTCCATCGCGTAGTTGGCGGCGCGGGTCCCGTGCATCCCGAGCATGCCGAGCCACTGCTCGTGCGGGGCGGGGAAGGCACCCAGGCCCATCAGCGTGCAGGTCACCGGGAAGCGGTCGCATGCGGCCAGGTCGCGCAGCGGCTGCGACGCGCCGGCGTTGATGATGCCGCCGCCCGCGTAGAGTACGGGGCGCCGCGCGTTGGCCAGCGCCTTGGCGGCCAGGCGGATCTGCTTCTGGTTGCCGTCGGTGGTCGGCTGGTAGCCGGGCAGCCGGACGTCGGTCACCGGCTCGTAGTCGATCTCCACGCGGGTTAAATCGGTCGGCATGTCGACCAGGACCGGGCCGGGACGGCCGGTGCGCGCGATGTGGAAGGCCTCGTGCACGGCCCGCGGGATCTGCGACGGATGCTGGATCATGAAGGAGTGCTTGACCGACGGCAGGGTCATGCCGAAGGTATCGGCCTCCTGGAAGCCGTCCGTGCCGAGCAGGTCGGTGCGGACCTGGCCCGTGAAGAAGACCACGGGGACCGAGTCCATCATCGCGTCGGTCAGCGGCGTGACGATGTTCGTCGCGCCCGGCCCGGAGGTCGCAAAGCACACGCCGACCTTGCCCGACGCCTTCGCGTAGCCCTCCGCCGCGTGCCCGCCGCCGGCCTCGTGGCGCACGAGGATGTGCTTGATCCCCGCGTCGTAGAGGGCGTCGTAGGTGGGCAGGTTGGCGCCGCCCGGATACCCGAACACGACGTCCACGCCCTCGGCCTTCAGGCAGTGCATGATGGCGTCCACGGCACGCATACGCAGGATTCTAGAAGGCGCCGAGCTGTGCGGCTCGGCCGACATCGCCTTCTAGCCTCCGCGCCGCACAGCCGCCCAGGCCTTGATCCAGGCGTCCCAGTCCAGACACGCCCGACCCCGTGCGTCGCCGCAGTCGCGGCTCGGGCTGGTGCGGTACAAGGCCTGCTCGTAGTAGCCGTCGTCGTCGGCGTGAAAGAGCGTGCAGTGCTGCTTGTGCCCGGCGGCCGCGAGCACGTCGCAGCTCGTGCTCACGGCGGGCGCGATCCGGGTGGCGAGCGCGACCTGCGCGTCGACGTGCGGATCGAGCGCGTGGTCCAGCCAGCGGTACATGCAATTGGGGTGCCGCGCCTTCGCGGCGACCATCCAGGCCGGCGACCTGCCCGTCGAGCCGGCGGGCAGGATCGCGTCGACCGGCCCGGCCTCCGAGCGCGCCGAGCGCGCCTGCAGCTCCCCGACGGTCGCCTGCCGGGCCATGCCGACGATCGCCTCGTCGCGCTGGAAGGCCTCGCGCACGTCCGCCGGGTTGCGCCAGTACTCGCGGACGTAGGGCTGCTGATGGCGCAGCACGTCGATCACAGCGTCGAACTGCCGGCGGTCGAGCTCGTAGGGATCGGTGATCTTCAGGTCCTCGCGCTGCCGGCTCAGCCACGCCGCGGCCTCGGCGATCTGTGCCGGATCGTCTGGGACCGTGATCTGCCCGCCGTAGGACGCCGCCTGGGCGGGGTCGAAGATCGCGCCGAGGTTGCCCAGCGTGCCGGGGATCGTGTTCCGCCGCCAGGTCAGCAGGTCGGCCGCCCGGCCCACGGGCAGCGCGAACATCTGGCCGCCCACGGAGTTGTAGGGCTGCTGCTTGAGTCCGTCGAAGACGTCGCGGTAGTTGGGCACGAGCGCCGTGTTGACCGGCGCGATCTCACCGGCGGCGATCAGCCGAACCATCGCGTCCCCCGTGCCGAGCGCGCCGTCGTAGCGGCCCGCAGAGAGCAGGCGCACCACCTGATCGGAGGTCGACACGCGCCGGACGGCGACCGCGCACCCGGTGGTGCGGGCGAAGCCGGCCGTGTCCGCCGCGTAGCCGGACGGGGCGAGCAGCGCGAGCCTGTCCTCCGGCGCGCCGACGGTGCGCACCGGCTTGATGCCCGGCGGGACGGTCACCCGGGGCCCGGGAGTCGGATCCTCGGCCGCGCACCCGGCGACGAGCAGGGAGACGACGAGGGCGGCCAGCGTGACCCGGAGCACGCGCTCAGGGTACGTCCAGCGCCTGGGTGGCGGGTGTCAGTACCTCCCTCGCGGCGGCATACTGCGAGACATGAACGCTGAGCCCGACACGCGGCTGTGGCATCCCTTCGCCGACATGGGTGCCGTCCGCGACAACGAGCTGATCATCGATCGCGGCGAGGACGTCTGGGTCTGGGACGCCGACGGCAACCGCTACCTCGACGCCGCCGCGAGCCTGTGGTACTGCAACGTCGGCCATGGGCGCCGGGCGATCGCCGACGCGGCCGCTGCGCAAATGCAGAGGCTCGAGGCCTACTCGGCCTTCGGCGACTTCTCCAACGCGCCGGCGCGCGAGCTCAGCGCGCGGCTGGCCGGGCACGCGCCGATGCCCGGCGCCCGCGTCTTTCTCGGCTCCGGCGGCGGAGACGGCGTCGACACGGCCGCCAAGCTGGTGCGCCGCTACTGGGTCGAGACCGGATCGCCGGAGCGCGACGCGCTGATCGTCCGCACCCACGCCTACCACGGCACCCACGGCTACGGCACGTCGCTCGCGGGCATCCCCGCCAACCGGACGGGCTGGGGCCCGCTCGTCCCCGACGTCTCCGTCGTCGACCACACCTCCGTCGCCGCCCTGCGCGCCGAGGTCGAGCGGCTCGGCCCAGAGCGCGTCGCCGCCGTGTTCGTGGAGCCCGTGATCGGCGCGGGCGGCGTGCGCCCTCCGGTGCCCGGCTACATCGAGGGCGTCGCCGAGCTGTGCCGGGAGACCGGCATCCTGTTCGTCTGCGACAGCGTCATCGGCGCGTTCGGGCGCCTCGGCTCGTGGTTCGGCATCGAGCGCTGGAGCGTCGAGCCCGACCTGATCATCTTCGCCAAGGGGGTCACGAGCGGGTACCTGCCGCTGGGTGGCGTCGTGGCCGGCGGCCGGGTCTCCGAGCCCTTCTGGACCGCGCCGAGCTCGCCGGTCTTCCGCCACGGGGCGACCTACGCCGGGCACGCCACCTGCTGCGCGGCGGCGCTCGCCAACCTCGACATCCTCGAGGACGAGGGCTTGATGACGCGCGCCATCGAGCTCGAGGGGCCCCTCCACGACGCCCTCGCCCGCCTCGACGGCCACGCGCTCGTCGACGAGGTCCGCGGCGGCACCGGGCTGCTCGGCGCCATCGAGCTGACCCCGGAATTGCTGGCGGAGCGCCCGTCCGCGCCCGCCCAGCTGGCCGTCCTGGCCCGCCGCTCGGGCGTCATCGTGCGCGCGCTCGGGGCCGGTGTCGCCGTCTCGCCGCCGCTGACCGCCACGCCGGAGCACTTCGAGCAGATCAGCGAGGCGCTCTCCGTGGGGCTGGATGCCCTCGCCCGCGAGGGCGCCGCCGTCTGAGGTCGGCCGCCACGCGACGATGGCCAGCGCCGAGCCGATCCTCAAGCTCCAAAACTTCGTCGGCGGCGCGTTCGTGGACGCCGCCGACGGCGCCACCGAGACCATCGTCAACCCGGCGACCGGCGCGGCGATCGCCGAGATGCCGCTGTCGAGCGAGCAGGACGTCGACCGGGCCGTGCGCGCCGCACGCGGCGCCTTCGAGGGCTGGGCGTCGACGCCCCCCGGTGAGCGCGCCCGGGCGCTGCTGCGCCTGGCCGACCGCATCGAGGAGCACGGCGCCGAGCTCGCCCGCCTAGAGGCGATGGACGCCGGCAAGCCGCTGCAGGCCGTGCTCAGAGATGAGATCGGGCCGATCGCCGACCAGCTGCGCTTCTTCGCCGGCGCCGCCCGCACGCTCGAGGGCCGCGCCGCCGGCGAGTACGTGGTCGGCCACACGTCCTTCATCCGGCGCGAGCCGCACGGCGTGGTCGCCCAGATCACGCCGTGGAACTATCCGCTGATGATGGCGGTCTGGAAGCTCGGCCCGGCGCTCGCCACGGGCAACACGGTGGTGCTCAAGCCCGCCGAGACCACGCCGGTCTGCACCGTCAGGCTCGCCGAGCTCGCGGCGGACCTCCTCCCCGCCGGCGTCCTGAACGTCGTCACCGGCCATGGCCGCCCCGCCGGCTCGAGCCTCGTCACGCACCCCGAGGTCGACATGATCTCGCTGACCGGCTCACCGGGCACTGGCAGGTGGATCGCCGCCGAGGCGTCGAAGTCGCTCAAGCGGCTTCACCTCGAGCTCGGCGGCAAGGCCCCGGCGGTCGTCTTCGACGACGCCGACATGGCCGCCGTGTGCGAGACGATCGCCGGCACGGGCTACTACAACGCCGGCCAGGACTGCATGGCCGCGACGCGCGTGCTCGCGTCCAAGCGGGTCTACGACGTCGTCGTCGCCGGCCTCGCCGCAGCGGCGCGCGGCCTGGTCATGGGCGACACGCTGTCGCCGGACACGACGCTCGGGCCGGTCAACTCCCAGGTCCAGCGCGAGCGCGTCGGGGGCTTCCTGAAGCGCCGTCCCGCCCACGCCGAGATCGTAACCGGCGGTGGCGAGCCCAACCTCCCGGGCTTTTACGTCGAGCCGACCGTCGTCGCCGGCCTGCGCCAGGACGACGAGCTGATCCAGCAGGAGATCTTTGGCCCGGTCATCACCGTCCAGCCGTTCAGCGACGAGGCCGAGGCAGTCGCCTGGGCCAACGGCACGCGCTACGGCCTCGCGTCCTCGGTGTGGACGCGCGACGTCGGCCGCGCGCTGCGCGTCGCCAACGCGATCCGCTTCGGGTGCGTCTGGATCAACGACCACATCGCGCTCGCCGCCGAGATGCCGCACGGCGGCTTCAAGGAGTCCGGCTACGGCAAGGACCTCTCGATCTACGCGCTCGAGGACTACACCGAGATCAAGCACGTGATGATCAACCTCGGCTAGGGCTGGGTGCCGCGGCGGAAGCGGTTCGCCCAGACGATCGCAAAGACGGCGAAGACGATCAGCGCGACGATGATCAGCATGTGGACGAAGCCCATCACCACGCCGACCACGAGCCGCAGGATCAGGATGACCGCGGCGACGATGACGGCGTAGGCCACGAGGCGGCGGCCGAGACCGGAGAGGCGCTCCTTCATACCGTCGACGATAATGCACCGGCAATGCCCGAGCGAGGAGAGATGCGCGCGTCGCTGTCCAACGCCCTGGTCGCGTTGATGAAGCAGCACTACGGCAAGGGCCCGACGGCGGCCAAGAGCTATCTCAACGACGAGTACGTGCTGATCGTGCTCGAGGGTGGGCTGACCCGCAACGAGGAGACCCTGCTCGCGGCGGGCGAGGACCTGCTCGTGCGCGACTACCGGCTGCGCTTCCAGCGCGCGATGGAGAAGGAGTTCACGAGCGCCGTCGAACGGCTGACGGGCCGCATGGTGGTGGCCTACCACAGCCAGATCGTGTTCGCCCCGCCCCGGTCGTTTGAGATCTTCGTGCTCGACGAGCCGCTGTAGGTGGCGTCCCTGAGGGTCCCCCTGCTGGCCGCGGGCACGTTTTTGGCGGGCTTCGGTGCGGCCGAGCTCACGGACATGCGCGCCGTCGGCGGGCTGGTGCTGCTGGCCGGCGGGGCGCTGTGCGCGCGGCTGGCCCTGCCGGTGGCGGGGCCGCGGGCGACGACCGCGCTGCTGGTCGTGGCGCTCGCGCTCTTCGTCGTCTCTCACCCGCTGGGCCGCGCCATCGGCTCGTGGCCCGCCGTGTTCGTCGCCGCAGCGCTGGTCGCGCTCGCGGGCGCGGCGCTCGTGCGGCCTAGGACGCCGCGCGCGCCCGCGTGACGCTCTCGGGCTCGATCGCTTCCTCGGGGAAGTCGAGCTCGGTGCCGCATCGCACGCACAGGGCGTCGTGCAGCGGGACGATCTTGCCGCAGCCGGGGCACGCGCGACGCAGCTCGTCGGTCTCGTAGCGGTACAGCGCCGCGATCAGGACGCCGAGGAACGGCACGACCGCGCCGATCGCGAACCAGATCAGCGCGGACGAGCCCTTCGAGCGCCCGATCAGGGCCGCCCACATCCCGGAGACGCTGCAGATGATCACGTACTCCACCCCCGCAAGGGTAGATCAGTCGTAGGTGCGCTTCAGATGCGCGAAGCGCTCTGCGCGCGGGGCCAGGGCGCGTCGGGCGTCGCGGGCGCGGCGCAGGGCCGCGTCGCGGGCGGCGGGCCGGGAGTCGGCGAGCAGGGTCAGTGGGCGCCGGCCGGATGCCGGGGTGCTCTTGATGGCGTTCGTCTTGTTCACACGACCATCATCGGCCCCCAGGCGGGGGGAAGTTATGGCCATTTGGAGAACAAACGTGATCTACGGCTCGACACGCGCGACAGCCACCGCCGTGCGCACCGCGGGCCGCGCGCGCGCCGGGAGCCGCCGGCGCAGCCGCCACGGCGCGCCGCTGAAGGCCTGGTTGGCGACCGTCGCAAAGCCGGCCTCGTCCTCGCGCAGGGCGAGCAGCAGGTGCGCGACGCGGTCGGCGCTCGGCAGCTCGGGATCCTCGACGCCCACGCAGTAGCAGTGCACGCGCCGGCCACCAGGCCGGAACAGGACGGCGCCGACCTCCCCCACGAGCCACGCGCCGAGGCCGCCGCCCTCGATCACGAGCCCCGTCTTGGCGTGCAGCGCGCGCGCCTCGTGACCGACGAGGTCGCCGAGCAGGCCGAGGGCGGTGCGCTCCGCGCCGTCGTCCATCCGCTGCACGGGGCGCAGCACGTTGGCGCCGCGCTTGGCGTAGAGCTCCGGGATGATCCAGGCGTGGGCGATCAGGATGAGCGCGAGCGGGAAGCTCAGCGGCTCGAGGTACAGCAGCAGGGCCGACATGACCAGCCACGGGACCGTGTGAACGACGGTCGTGGCCGTCCACAGGCGCCCCACCGCCTGCAGGCGACGGGCGTCGACGCGCGGGCGCCAGTAGACGCCCGCGGTCTCGGGAAGGACCGCGCCCTCAGCCACCCGCGATCGGGCGGCGCAGGATCACCGTGCCGGCGTCGAGCGGCAGCTCGCGCACCTGCTCCGCGTGCCCCTCGCCGTGGGTGACGATCGCGTAGTAGCCCTGATCGAGCTGCTCGCGGAACGCCGTCACCGCGGCGTCGACCGACACCTGGTCATCCGTCGTCCACTCCGCGAGCGTGGTGTGACCGGTCTTGTCCATGCGGATGAGCTTCGACATGGACCCATGGTACGCCGATGCGGGACCGCGCGGATCAGAGCCCGAGCTTGGCGCGGATGAGCTTCTGGACGGCGCCGCCGTCGGCGCGGCCCTTGGTCGCCCGCATGATCGGACCCATCAGAGCGCCGATCGCCTGCCGATTGCCGCCCCGGATGCGCTCCACGACCTCGGGATTGTCGGCGAGGACCTCGGTGACGACGGCGTCGAGCTCGCCATCGGTGTCCATCGCGGCGAGGCCCTCGCGCGCGATCACGGCCAGCGGGTCCCCGTCCTCGGCGACCAGCACGTCGAGGACCTGCCGGCCGGCGTCGTTGGAGATCGTCCGGGCGGCCACGAGGGAGACGAGCTGCGCCAGCGCGGCCGGCGCGAGCGACCCGGTCTCCGGCGCACGCTCGAGCCAGTTGGCGATCTGGCGCGGCTCGGCGTCGCCGGCGGCAACGGCCGCCTCGAAGAAGGCCGCGCGCTCGGGGCGCCAGACCAGCGCGCGGGCCTGGTCGGCGGGCAGGGCGAAGGCGTCCTCGAAGCGCGCGATGCGCTCCGCCGGCAGCTCGGGCAGCTCGGCGCGGGCGGCGGCGAGCATCGCCTCGGTCGGCGCGACGGGGACGAGGTCGGGCTCGGGAAAGTAGCGGTAGTCGTGCGCCTGTTCCTTGGAGCGCAGCGACGTGAGCGATCCGGAGCGCGCGTCGTAGTGCAGCGTCTCCTGCGATACGGCCTCGCCGGCCTCCAGCAGGGCCACCTGGCGCCTGATCTCGGCGTTGAGGCCCGCCTCGAGGTGCGCGAAGGAGTTCATGTTCTTGAGCTCGGTCTTGGTCCCGAGCTCGGTCGTCCCGGCCGGGCGCACGGAGACGTTGCCGTCGCAGCGCAGCGAGCCCTGGCTCATGTCGACGTCGGAGACCCCGAGTTGGCGCAGCGTCTCGCGCAGCAGGACCAGCCACTCGCGCGCCTGCTCGGCCGAGTGGAGGTCGGGCTCGGTGACCAGCTCGGCCAGCGGCGTGCCGCCGCGGTTGTAGTCCACGATGCTCGCATCGGAGCCGTGGATGCGCCCGGAGGCACCGACGTGGATGAGCTTGGCCGCGTCCTCCTCGAGATGGATGCGCGTCAGCCGCACGCCGCCGAGCCGGCCGCCCTCGCACAGCGGCCTGTCGTACTGGGAGATCTGGTAGCCCTTGGCGAGGTCGGGATAGAAGTAGTTCTTGCGGCTGAAGACGGCGCGCTCGGCGATCTCGCAGCCGAACGCGAGGCCCATCAGCAGGCCGAGGTGGATCGCCCGCGCGTTGGTCACCGGCAGCGTGCCCGGCAGGCCGAGGCAGACCGGGCACGTGTGGGTGTTCGGCGGGTCGCCGAAGGCCAGCTCGCAGCCGCAGAACATCTTCGTGCGCGTCGCGAGCTGGACGTGGATCTCCAGCCCGATCACGGCTT
>JBBQBV010000106.1:0-13175 GCA_038318085.1 Solirubrobacterales bacterium | reverse complement strand
ATGTAACGATCGCGCTGAACACGGAGACCCTCCATCGACGAAAGGGCAGACCCAGATGACCAGTGAGACCAACATCGCAGCGCTGGAGCGCATGGCGGAGCTCATCAACGCCGGCGACCTCGACGCCATCGACGAGGTGGTGGACGAGGATGCCGTCGACCATGATCCGATGCCTGACCAGAAGCCCGGGCCACAGGGGTTCAAGGATTTCTTCGGCATGCTGCGCACAGCCTTCCCCGACCTCATGCTCGAGCCTGTGACCGTCGTCGCAGACGACGAGCACGTCGCCATGGCCTACACGATCGCCGGGACGCACGAGGGCGAGTTTCAAGGCATCGCTGCGACCGGAACGCGAATCTCCGCTCGCGGTACGGAGATCGTGCGGTTCCGTGACGGCAAGATGATCGAGCGCTGGGGCAGCTCGGACGAGCTGGGGATCCTCATGCAACTCGGCTTGACGCTGTAGCCGTAGCGGTCGTGGCCGGCCGGCTGATCGTCATCGGGGGTGACGCGGCGGGCATGAGCGCCGCGGCCGCCGCACGCCGACGCGATCCCGAGCTTGACATCGTCGCCTACGAGCGCGGCTCGCACACGTCGTACTCGGCCTGCGGGATCCCGTATCTCGTCGGCGGCCTGTTCGACGATGCCGACCGGCTCATCAGCCGCACGCCCGATGAGTTCCGGCAGGCCGGCATCGACGTGCGAACGCGCAGCGAGGTGACCGCGATCGACCTCGAACGCCGCACCGTCGCAGTGCGCGACCTCGACCGCGGCTCCGAGGGGGACGAAGACTTCGACCAGCTCGTCTATGCGACCGGTGCCGTCGCGGTCCCACCGCCCGTTCCCGGTGCGGAGCTCTGCGAGCCGGTCCGCACGATCGACGAGGCGCAGCGCCTCCGGGCGCGCCTGGAGGCCTCCGGCGCGCGACACGCCGTGGTGATCGGCTCCGGATACGTCGGCCTGGAGATGGCCGAGGCACTGGTGCTGCGCGGACTGGACGTGGTTATCGTCGACCGGTCCGAGCAGGTGATGGGGAGCCTGGACGCCGAGATGGCGGCCCGCGTCCAGCACGCCGCCGAGGGGGTCGGTATCCGCGTGCTGCTCTCGACGGCGCTCGAGGAGATCCGCCACCACGCCGACGGCGGCGCGCGGTCTGTGCTCACCTCGGAGGGCGAGCTCCCCGCAGACCACGTCGTGGTGGCCACGGGCGTGAAGCCCGCCACCGAGGTGGCCGCGGCGGCGGGCCTGGCGCTCGGCGATAGCGGGGCGGTGAGCGTCGACGACCGGCAGCGCTGCCCGGGGATGGACGGGGTCTTCGCGGCCGGCGACTGCGCCGAGAGCTGGCACCGCGTGCTGCAGCGTCCCGTGAACATCCAACTGGGCACGCACGCCAACAAGCAGGGCCGGATCGCCGGCGTCAATGCGACGGGCGGCGATCTGACGTTTCCGGGCGTCATCGGCACCGCCGTGTCGAAGATCTGCCGCTACGAGGTTGCGCGCACCGGGATCTGCGAGCGTGAGGCGCACGAGGCCGGGATCGACGTGGTGTGCTCAACGATCGAGGACCGCACGCGCGCGGGGTACTACCCCGGCTCCGGGCCGATCTCGGTCAAGCTCGTGGCCGAGGCGGGGAGCGGGCGCGTGCTTGGCGGCCAGATCGTCGGCGTCGAGGGCGCGGCCAAGCGGATCGACGTGCTCGCCGTCGCGGTCTGGACGGGCGTCGCGGTCGGCGACCTCGAGCTGTTCGACCTCTCGTACGCGCCCCCGTTCTCAGGGGTCTACGACCCCTTGCTTACGGCAGCGCGGCAGACTGCCAAGGCCGTGCGCGGAGCTTCATGACGATCGTCGACGTCGTCCATTTCACCGATGCGGGCTGTCCCTGGTGCTACAGCGCGGAACCGGTCCGCATCGCGCTGGAGGAGCGCTACGGCGGCCAGCTTCGCTGGCGCCACGTGCAGGTGGGCGTGCACGAGTCGGCCGCAACCACGACCGAGCAGGGCTACACCACGGCCGGACTGGCCGAGGGCTACCGCAAGATCCACGAGCGCTACGGCATGCCGTTCTGCGCGCAGGAGCGCCCGCGCCTGATGGGGACCTGGGCGGGAGCGCGCGCGGTGAAGGCCGCCGAGCTGCAGGGCTCCGAGACTGGAGAGCGGCTGCTGCGCCGGCTTCGCCTCGCCTGGTTCACGGAGCTGCGAGCGCTCGACGAGCCTGCTGAGCTGTGCCGCCTCGCCGCCGACGTCGCCGGCCTGGACATCGCGCGCTTCGAGCAAGATCTCACCACGCCGTCGATCACGGCCGCGTTCGCCCGCGACCGTGCCGAGGCTCGGCAGCCCGACCCGGTCGCGCTGGCCCTCGAGAAGACATCGGAGGGCGAGCAGGGAACCCGACACTCGACGCCCAGCTACGTCTTCTCGACGGGCGGCCGGTCCGTGAGCGTGCCGGGATTTCAGCCCCGGGAGGCTTACGAGGTCGCTCTCCAGAACCTCGCGCCGGCGCTCGAGCGCCGCCGACCAACCGACGCGGCCGGGTTCCTCGGCAGGCATGCGGGCCAGCCGTTCGCGACCGTCGAGGTGGCCGCCGCGATCGGGCGCTCCGCGCGCACGGCAGCTGGGCAGCTACAGCGGCTGGCGGTGCAGGGATCCGTCGCGTGCACGTCGCTGTCGCTGGGCGAGCTGTGGTGCGCGGCTCGGACGCCCGAGCAGTGAGCCAAGCTCAGCTCAGCCCGGCCGCTACCCGGGGGCGAATCGCACTGCGCTTCTGTCTGCCGGCGACCGTCAAGGCGGGGGCCTGAGGCAGGCGGCGAGCAGGTCGACGGGCTGCCGACGATGCGCTGGCCGGCAAGGTCTGACAGCTCGAGGTGCGAGTTCCCCGCGAGCGGGTGGTGGCAGGGCAGCACGACATGGAAGGGATCCTCGAACAGTTCAGTGCACTCGACGTCGCAGACGGCGCGGCCGTCATAGTCGGTGACGGCGGTCCAGTGATCGAAGTCGATCAGCACCGCGAGGTCAAGTTGACGCTCCTTCAAGCGCGCCACCGTCTCGTAGGGCTCGCCGTCGGCGAAGCGCAGCTTGACACCGGGGCAGCGGTTGCGGAAGACCTGCATGGCCCGGGCTGCGAATGCCATCGTTGCGGTCGGAAAGGACCCGAAGCGCAACCGCCCGCCCAGCCCTCCTGCGATCGCCTTCGCCTGCGCCTCGCCGAGTCGGGCGAAGACGGCTTGCGCGTCGGCTACCAGAAGGGCGGCGGGCGGCAGGCGCCCGAGGATAGGTGACGGGGGTGGCATTGGCGGAGGGCCCGGCCCGATGCCACGAGGTGACGCAATCCGGTCCCGGCCTGTCGGTGGTCGTGAGCCGCCGGACGGCGCACCATCGACCGTGCGGCCAGGGTAGCGGGGCGGTGATGCATTCGCGGTGACGCAAGCAGCGCGTTTCACTCGCCAGCACTGCGGGTTGCGTTTACGGCGTGTAAGGACGCGTCGGATCCCGCTAGTCAGGTCCTCCCGGATGTCCGGATATCGGGCTTCGCGGGCGCCGCCCTACCGCAGCTCCGCCGTCGCGAACTCGCGCATGCCGTCCGCGAAGGACTCCTGCGGCGCGTAGCCGAGCCGCTCGCGGATGCGGTCGACGGACGCGAAGACATGCCGGACGTCCCCCCCGCGCCAGGTGCCCGTGACCTGCGGTGCGGGCGCCGAGCCACCCGTCGCGGCGTGCAGGGCGCGCGCCATCTCGCCGACGCTGCGGGGCTCACCGCTGGCGACGTTGAGCGGGCCGGCCACAGGCTCGGGCGCCTGCAGCGCGAGCAGGTTCGCGCGCGCGACGTCGCGCACGTGCACGAAGTCGCGCAGCTGCCCGCCGTCCTCGGTGACCAGCGGCGCCTCGCCGGCGGCCAGGCGCGAGCGGAAGATGCTCGCAACCCCGGCGTAGGGCGTGTCGCGCGGCATCCGCGGCCCGTAGACGTTGTGGTAGCGCAGCGCGGTGGCCGCGGCGCCGGTCTCGCGCGCGAAGGCATGCACGAGGTGCTCCTGGTGCAGCTTGGTCGCGGCGTAGACGTTGCGCGGGTCCAGCGGCGCCTCCTCGGGCACGCTGCGCGGCTGCAGCGCGCCGCCGCAGATCGGGCAGGCCGGCTCGAAGCGCCCGGCGTCGAGGTCGGCCGGCGAGCGCGGGGGCGCCGCGACGACGCCGTCGTCGGGGCAGGCGTAGCGGCCCTCGCCGTAGACGACCATGCTCGACGCAAGCACGAAGCGGCCGTCGAAGCCGCGGGCGTGCAGCGCGCGCAGCAGCTGGGCGGTCCCGAGGTCGTTGTGGGCGACGTAGTCCGCGATGTCTGACAGGTCGACGCCGAGGCCGACCATCGAGGCCTGGTGGGAGAGCGCGTCCACGCCCGCCACGGCGCGCTCGGCCGCCTCGGGGTCGCGCAGGTCGCCGCGCAGCCATTCGGCGTCGTCCGGCACGTACGCCGGCACGCAGTCGTGCGCCGCCGGGAGCAGGCAGTCGGCGATGCGCACGCGGTGGCCGGCGGCCAGCAGGGCGTCGACCACATGCGATCCGATGAAGCCGGCGCCGCCGGTGACCAGGACGTGCAAGCCGCCTACGCTATTCCGGTCGCGTAACGGGTCAGGGGGCGAGTGAGACACGGAGCCATCTGGCGCGAAGACCCATGCAGATGATCGACGTGATCCTCCCCACCCTCGACGAGCGCGAGGCCCTGCCCTGGGTCCTCGAGCGTATGCCCGAGGGCTACCGGCCGATCGTGGTCGACAACGGCTCGACCGACGGCTCGGGTGATGTCGCCCGTGCCCTCGGCGCCACCGTCGTGCACGAGCCACGGCCGGGCTTCGGCGCCGCCTGCTTCGCCGGCCTGCAGGCCGCCACCGCGGAGGTCGTCTGCTTCATGGACTGCGACGCGTCGCTGGACCCCCGCGCGCTGCCCGCCGTCGCGGACCCGGTCGTCATCGGTGAGCAGGATCTGATGCTGGGCGCGCGCCGCGCCGCGCGCGGCGCCTGGCCGCTGCACGCGCGCCTGGCCAACCGCCACCTCGCCGCCCGCATCCGCCGCCAGACCAACCTCGAGCTGCGCGACCTGGGGCCGATGCGCGCCGCGCGTCGCAGCGCCCTGCTCGCCCTCGGCGTCGAGGACCGCCGCTTCGGCTGGCCTCTTGAGATGGTGCTGCGCGCCGGGCGGGCGGGCTGGCGCGTGGGCGAGGTCGAGGTCGCCTACCTCCCGCGCACCGGGAGCTCGAAGGTGACGGGCACGGTCAAGGGCACCATGCGGGCCGTCCGCGACATGAGAGCCGTGCTGGACGCGTAGTGCGCACGCTCGTGGTGATTGCCAAGGCGCCCGTCGCCGGGCGCTCGAAGACGCGCCTGTGTCCGCCGTGCACCCCGGCCGAGGCCGCCGGCCTGGCCGAGGCCGCGCTCGCGGACACGCTCGGCGCGGTGCGCGCCGCCGGCGCCACCCGCCGCGTGCTCGCCCTCGAAGGGGAGCCGGGGACGTGGTTGCCCGAGGGCTTCGAGGTCGTCCCCCAGCGCGGCGACGGCCTGGCCGCGCGCCTGGCCGCCGCCTTCGCCGCCGCGCAGGAGGGCGCCTTCCTGGTCGGCATGGACACGCCGCAGCTCACGGCGGACGTGCTCGACGCCGCCCTGGAGCACGAGTGCGCGTTCGGCGCCGCCTCCGACGGCGGCTGGTGGGGGCTCGGCCTCCCCGCGCCTGACGCGCGCGTCTTCGCCGACGTGCCGATGTCCTCCCCGTTCACCGGCGCCTGGCAGCGGGCGCGGCTGCGCGCGCTGGGCTACGCGCCGGCCGAGCTCGACGTGCTGCGCGACGTCGACACGATCGCCGACGCGCTGGCCGTCGCGGCGGTGGCGCCGCACACGCGCTTCGCCGCGCGCCTGAGCGGGCTGGAGACGGCGGCGTGAGCGTCGCCGTCTGCCCGTTCGCGCTGTTCGGCGCTCTGATCGAGGCACCGCGGCCGGCGAAGGCGCGCGCGCTGCGCGACGACGGCACGCGGCTGCCGCTGCACCTCGACCGCTGGCTGGGGCCGAACACGGCCGCCGACGAGGCCGTCGCCGATGCCGCGGTCGGGCCGGTCCTCGACGTCGGCTGCGGGCCGGGACGTCTGCTCGACGCGCTCTCGGCGCGCGGCAAGTGGGCGCTCGGCGTCGACCTCTCCCCGATCGCGGTCCGCCACGCCCGCCGCCACGGACGCCGGGCCGTGCTCGCCGACGTCTTCAAGGACATCCCCGGCACCGGCGACTGGCGCACCGCGGTGCTGCTCGACGGCAACATCGGCATCGGCGGCGACCCCGCCGCGCTGCTGGTCCGCCTGGCAGGGCTACTCGCCGAGGGCGGGCAGATCATCACCGAGCTCGAGGGCCCGGGCGCCCCAGCGCACGCCGGCCGCATCCGCCTGGAGGCGGGCGAGACCACCAGCCACTGGTTTCCGTGGGCGCACCTGGGCGTCGACGGCGTCGAGACCGTCGCCGACACCGCGGATCTTGGCGTGCAGGATGTCGCCGTGATCGACGGAAGGTGGTTCGCGTGGCTCGGTTGATCCCGAAGGACCCGCCGCCGGGCCCGTTCCGGCCGGAATTCTGGAAGAGCCCGCTGCGCGGCCGCGCGCTCACGTCGATCCTCGGCATCAGCC
Organism: Solirubrobacterales bacterium; assembly: GCA_038318085.1. Taxonomy (GTDB): domain Bacteria; phylum Actinomycetota; class Thermoleophilia; order Solirubrobacterales; family Solirubrobacteraceae; genus DATLGB01. Next base: position 6,529 of record JBBQBV010000106.1, on the reverse strand, counting down.
TGCTGATCTCGATGGGGATCGTGATCGTCACGGGCTTTCTCTCCCACAACGCCTACGAGCCCGGCCTGCCGCACAACGCGATCGTCGACCCGTCGCGCGACCTGCCGCTGCTGTTCAGCTGGCCGACGCACCCCTCGTGGCTATATGCGCTGACGGAGGGCCTGCACGTGACGATCGGCCTGGCCACCATTCCGATCCTGCTCGCCAAACTGTGGTCGGTCATGCCGCGGCTGTTCACCTGGCCACCGGTGAAGTCGCCGGCCGAGGTTCTCGAGCGCCTCTCGATCACGGTGCTCGTCGCCTCGGCGATCTTCCAGATCGCGACAGGCCTCGCCAACACGCAGTACTGGTACCCGTTCCACTTCAACTTCGTCATCGCGCACTACTGGGGCGCGGTCGTGTTCCTGGCTTCGTTCACCCTGCACTTCTGCCTGAAGATGCCGACGGTACTGCGCGCCTACCGCGAGCGCGGCCTGGCCCGGACGCAGATCGAGGACTCGCTCGCCGCGACCGCCCCGGCGAAGCCGACCATCTCACGCCGCGGCCTGCTCGCCTTCACCGGCGCGGGCGCCGGCCTCGTGCTGGTGGGCAACGGCGGCCAGGCGCTCGGCGGCCCGTTTCGCAAGATCGCCTTCCTCGCCCCGCGCAACCAGGACGGCTTCCCCATCAACAAGACCGCCGCCGCCGCGGGCGTCAAGCCCGAGCTCACGGGCCCCAGCTACCGCCTGGTCCTCAAGGGTGGCGCGCGGGAGGTCTCGCTGTCGCGCGACGACCTGCTCGCCATGACCCAGCGCTCCGAGACTCTGCCGATCGCCTGCGTGGAGGGCTGGAGCGCCACGCGCCGCTGGACCGGCGTGCGCGTGTCCGACCTCGCCCGCCTGGCCGGGGTGCCCGACGCCGACCGGGTGCTCGTCGAGTCCCTGCAACCCAAGGGCGTGCTGCGCGCGGCGTCGCTCAACGGCTCCCAGCTGCAGGATCCGCGCTCGCTGCTGGCGCTCAAGGTCGAGGGCAAGGACCTCTCGGTCGACCACGGCTTCCCCGCCCGCATGATCGTCCCGGCGCTGCCCGGCGTGCACAACACGAAATGGGTCAAGACGATGACCTTCCGGAAGACGTAGCGCCATGATCCGAAGGCTCTACGGCGCCAACCCGCTGCACTTCGTCGGACACCTGCTCGCCTTTGCCCTGATCGGCTACGCGGCCGTCCAGATCACCGGCATCCGCGCGGCGAGCAACATGGCCGTCTGGCTGGTCGGGGCCGTCCTGCTGCACGATGTCGTGCTGTGGCCGCTGTACTCCGGAGCCGACCGCGCCGGCAGCCGCCTGCTCGGCGGCGCGGTCAACTACGTCCGCGTCCCGCTTGGACTTTCCCTCCTGCTCGTGCTGGTCTTCGTCTCCACCCTGCTCAACAAGGGCGATGGGACCTACATGCGGGTCGCCGGCCGCGGCTGGGAGGGCTACGTACGCAGCTGGCTGCTCGTGACCGCCGGCCTCTTCGTGGTCTCCGGCGTCGTCTACCTCGTGCGCCGGTCGAGGCGCTGAACGGCGCCGCCGGCGCCGGCCACGAATACCGCGCCGGTCCGCTCGTCCACCGCGATGTCGTCGGGCTGGCGCACGGAGGCGTGCCGGCGGATGACGCTTGGGCGCGGGCCGGCGTGCAGCTCGGCCACCTCGTTGGTCTTGGGCAGCGTGACCCAGAGGCGGTCGCGCTCGGCGTCGACCGCGATCGCGTAGGGCCCGCCGCCCGGCAGCGCGACCCGCCGCGTGAGCTCGAGCCTGGGCTCGGTGTGGAAGACCAGGACGCCGTCGCCCGCGGTGTCGGTGACGTAGAGCAGCTCTCCGCCGTCGGAGACGACGTGGGTCGGGCCGACCCCGGCGGGCGCGCGCTCGGCGCCGAGGCGCAGCTCGCGGGCGCGGCGCTCGACGACCGCGGCCGTCTTCGTTTGGGGCGGCAGCCGCGCGCGCGGCGCGACGCGGCCCGCCGGCGTCGCGCTCAGCGCGGGGGAGCGCGCGGGTCCCGCCGGGGGCGGGAGGTCGGCGGTCGCCGCGCTGCCGCAGCCGGCGAGCGCGAGGAGCCCGAGCAGTGACGCGGCGCGGCGCACACCGGCAGCTTGGCACGGCCGCCGCGGGCGTCGGCGTCGCGACGATCGTGATCGGCGTCGTCCTGCGCGCGGGCGGCACCGTCATCGGCGTCCCGACGCCGCCGTTTCTGGCACACGGCGACCTGGCGGCGCATCCGCTCGCGCTCGTGGCCGTCGCGGTGCTGGCCGGCGCCGTGTGGCTGGCGCCGCGGACGCTGCGGCTCCCAGTCCCGGCGTTCGCCGCCGTCACGCTCGTCGCCACGCTCGCCGTCCGCCTCGCCGTCAACGCGAGCCGCCTCGGGGTCGGCGAGTGGGACCGCGTCTTTGACCTGCAGCGCTCCTTCGAGGCCAAGAACGAGTACCTCCCCGCGCTGAACGCGCTGCGCTACGGCCCGCGCTTCCTGCTGGACCGCTTCGCCGAGCTGATCCCCGCGCTGCCGCCGCACGCGGCCGCCCACCCCCCCGGCGGGCTGCTGGTGCTCGACGCGTTCGGCGTCTCGACGCCCGCGGGGATGGCCGCGCTGTGCATCGGGGCCGGGGTGCTCGCGACGCCGCTCGCCTACGCGACCGCGCGCGCGGTGCTCGGCGAGCGCCACGCCCGGATCGCCACGCTGCTGCTCGTCCTCTCCCCGGACGCGATCCTGCTCGGCGCGACCTCGGCCGACGCGCTGTACCTCCTGCTCGGGATGCTCGCGGCCTGGCCGCTGGCCCTGTGGGCGGTCCGCGGCTCGCGCGGCGCCCTCGCGGCGGGCGCGGTCGCGGCAGCCCTCGGGACGTTCTTCGCCTGGTCGCTGCCGGCCGTCGCCGCCTGGGCGGCCGTGCTCGCCTGGCGCCGCGGCGGGTGGCGCCGCGCGGCGACGCTGGCCGCGGCCTGCGGTGCCGCCGCGGCCGTGCTCTACCTCGCGCTGGCCGCGGCCACGGGCTACGACGTGATCGGCGCCTTCCGCGGCACCGAGAGCCTGTACCGCTTCAGCGTCGCCTCGATGCGCCCGTACGCCTACTGGGTCTTCGGCTCGCCCGTGGCGTTCCTGGTCGTGCTCGGCGTGCCGATCGCCTGGCTGTTCCTGCGCGCCGCCGCCGAGCGCCGCGACGCCGCCGTCGCCCTCGCGGCCGTGCTTGCGGTCGCCGCCGTGATCGGCTTCACGAAGGCCGAGACCGAGCGCATCTGGCTCTTCTTCACCCCGCTCGCCTGCCTCGCCGCCGCCCCGGTGCTGGCCGAACGCCGCCTACGCCTGGTCCTCGCCCTGCTGGCCGTCCAGGCGCTCGCCATCGAGCTGACCTTCGACACCGTCTGGTGAGGCGAGCTCCGCGGACCGCGGCTCGGGCAGCGCGCCCTCGACCCAGACCTCCTCCTGCTGCTTGAAGATCGGCGCCTCGGCCTTGAGGCGGTCGATCACCGCGCGCGCGCCGGCGAACGCCTCGGCGCGATGCGGCGCCGAGGCGGCGACGATCACGCTCGGCTCGCTCAGCGGCACGGTGCCGATGCGGTGCTCGACGGCGACCGCGACGAGACCGTGGCGATCCGCCTCCTCCCCGGCAATGACGCGCAGCATCGGCTCGGCCATCTCCGCGTACGCCTCGTACTCGAGCTGGGCGACCTCACGCGTCATGCCCTCGAAGACGACAACGGCGCCCGCGCGAGGGTCGCGCACCAGCATAGCCAGGCGCGCGCCGTCCAGCGGCCCCTCGAGGATGCCCGCCGCGCGCACCGGGTCCTGGTCGGCGGCGCCGCCGCTGACCGGGGGGATCAGCGCGACCTCGTCCCCCGCGCGCACAGTCACGTCGCCGCCGGCGTACTCGCGGTTGACGGCCACGATGAACGAGCGGGCGGGCAGTCCGCCGACGGGCGTGGCCTCGAGCGCCGAGAGCAGGTCGGCGACGCTCCCGTCCTCGGGGACCTCGACGTCGAGGCTTGGCGCGCCGGCGCGCTGGCGCAACCCGGCGAAGAGGCGGACGGTGACCTGCATGTCCCGGCAAGCCTAGACTTGCGAGTTCGTGGAGTCCGCCCTCACCCACCTCGACGCCGAGGGCACGGCGCGCATGGTCGACGTCTCGGCCAAGGCGCCGACCGAGCGCTGGGCGCGCGCCCGCGCTGTCGTGCGCATGACCCCGGAGACGGCCGCGCGCGTGATCGCCGGAGATCTGCCCAAGGGCGACGTCGCCGCCGTCGCGCGCATCGCCGCCATCCAGGCCGCCAAGCGGACCGCCGAGCTGATCCCGCTGTGCCACTCGCTCGCGCTCTCGCACGCCGACTGCGACGTCGAGGTCGACGCGGACGCCGGCACCGTCACGCTGATCGCCTCGGCGCGAACCGTGTCGGGCACGGGCGTCGAGATGGAGGCCCTCACGGCCGCGTCGGTCGGGGCGCTCGCCGTCTACGACATGGTCAAGGGCGTCGAACGCGGCGTCGTCGTGCGCGAGATCGCGCTGCTCGACAAGACCGGCGGCAACAGCGGCGACTGGCATGCTTGAGCCGCTGGTCGACGGCCACGGCCGCACGATCGGCGACCTGCGCATCTCGGTCACCGACCGCTGCAACTTCCGCTGCCAGTACTGCATGCCGGCCGAGGGCCTGCCGTGGCTGGAGCGCCACGCGGTCCTCTCCTACGAGGAGATGGCGCGCATCGTCGGCCTGCTCGGGCAGATGGGCGTGCACGACGTGCGGCTGACCGGCGGCGAGCCGCTCGCCCGCCGCGACCTGCACCGACTGGTCGCCCTGCTGAGCGCCAATCCGGATGTCCACGATCTCTCTTTGACCACCAACGGCTATCTGCTGCGCGGCCAGCTACCCGACCTTGTCGCGGCGGGCCTGAAGCGCCTCAACGTCTCGTTGGACTCGCTGGTCTCCGACCGTTTCTTCGAGCTCACCCGCCGCGACGCGCTCGACGAGGTGCTCGCGGGTCTGGAGGCCGCCGAGGCCTACGAGCAGCTGCGGCCGATCAAGGTCAACGCCGTCGCGCTGCGCGACTTCACCGAGGACGAGGCGATCCGCTTCGCCGACCTGGCGCGGCGCAAGCCCTACGAGGTGCGCTTCATCGAGTGGATGCCGCTCGACGCCGACCGCGCCTGGGGCCCCGAGCGCGTCCTGCCCAACGACGAGCTGCGCGCGATCATCGACGCGACCTATCCGCTGGAGCCGATGGGACGCGTGCGCAGCGGCACGTCGAGCCGCTGGCGCTTCGCCGACGGCCAGGGCACGATCGGCTTCATCTCCCCCGTCTCGCACCCGTTCTGCTCGGACTGCAACCGGATCCGCCTGACCGCCGACGGGCGCCTGCGCACCTGCCTGTTCTCGCTCAACGAGACCGACCTGCGCGGTCCGCTGCGCGACGGGGCGTCGGATTCAGAGCTCGAGGGGATCGTGCGCGAGGCCGTCTGGCGCAAGGAGCTGAAGCACCACATCAACGAGCCCGGCTTCGTGCAGCCGGAGCGCTCGATGTCGCAGATCGGCGGATGAGCCTGCGCTCACGCGACGAGGCCTGGGCGCTGATCGCGGCCCGGGCCCGGGCGCTGCCGGCCGAGCCCGCGCCGCTGGCCGACGCCGTCGGGCGCGTGCTGAGCGCCGACGTGCGCTGCCCGATCGACATCCCGGGCTTTGACCGCTCGGCGATGGACGGCTACGCCTTGCGCGCGGCGGACGTCCCGGGTCGCCTGCGGGTCGTCGGCGAGGTCGCCGCGGGTGCTGCGGGCGACGAGCCGGTCCAGCCCGGCACCGCCCGGCGGATCTTCACCGGCGGAGCGCTGCCGCCGGGCGCCGACGCGGTCGAGCGCCAGGAGGCCGTCGCCCTGCAGGACGACGGGTGGATCGCGATCGACCACGCCGTGCCGGCCGCCGCCAACGTCCGCTTCCGCGGCGAGGACGTTCCCGCGGGGACGCTGTTGCTTTCAGGGGGCGAGCGCGTTCCCGCCCACGCGCTCAGCGCGCTCGCCGCCGCCGGGCTCGGCGAGCTGCCGGTCCACCGCCGCCCGGTGGTCGCCGTCCTGACCACGGGCGACGAGCTCGTCGCACCCGGCACCCCGCTCGGCCCCGGCCAGATCTACGAGACCAACGGTGTCGCGCTGCGCACGCTGGCGACCCGCGCCGGCGCCGGCGTGCTCGACCTCGCCACCGCGCCCGACGACGTCGATGAGATTGAGGCGCGCATCCGCCGCGGCCTCGAGCAGGCCGACGTCCTGCTCGTCGCCGGCGGCGTCTCGGTCGGCGACCACGACCACGTCAAGGGCGCGCTGGACCGCGCCGGCGTCCAGGAGCTCTTCTGGCGCGTGCGGATCAAGCCCGGCAAGCCGCTGTTCTGCGGGGTCACGGAGGACGGCACCTGGGCGTTCGGCCTTCCCGGCAACCCGCTGTCGGGCTGCGTCGGCTTCCTCGTGTTCGTCGAGCCGCTGCTGCGCCGGTTGCAGGGCGAGGCGGACGCGGCGGAGCCGCGCACCCGCGTGCGCACCACGCG
>JBBQBV010000105.1:0-13306 GCA_038318085.1 Solirubrobacterales bacterium | reverse complement strand
GGCTCGGGGTGCAGGTCGACCCCGAAGCGGTCCCGGACGCCGGCGGCGATCTCGCGCGCGAGGGCGACGAGCTGCGCCGTCGTCGCGCCGCCGCGGTTGACCAGCGCGAGCGTGTGCTTGCGCGAGATGCCGGCCGGCCCATCGCCGTAGCCGCGCCCGAAGCCCGCACGGGCGATCAGCCACGCCGCCGAGGTCTTGACGCGCCCGCCGGGCTCCGGCCAGGCGGGCGGCCCGTCGCCGGACGGCGCGCGCGCGGCGAGCGCCTCGAAGGCCTCGAGCGACAGGATCGGGTTGGTGAAGAACGAGCCGGCGCTGACCGAGTCCGGGTCGGCGGGGTCGAGGACCATGCCCTTGGCCCGGCGCAGCGCCAGCACGGCCGCGCGCACGTCGGCCAGCGGGGCGACGGCGCCGAGGTCGACCCCCAACGCCTCCGCCAGCTCGGCGTAGCGCACGGGCTCCCCCAGGTCCGCGGCGCGCAGGTCGTAGGTGACCGACAGCACGACGTGGCGGTCGCGGTACTTGAAGGCGCTCGTGCGGTAGCCGAAGGCGCACGCCTCGGGGCCGAGGTCCTCGACGCGCCCGGTGGCGCGGTCATAGACGCGCACGGAGGCAATCGTCTCGGCCACCTCCTGGCCGTAGGCGCCGACGTTCTGGATCGGGGTCGCGCCCGTGGAGCCGGGGATCCCGGAGAGCGCCTCGACGCCGGCGAGGCCCGCGTCGACGCAGCGGGCGACGACGCCGTCCCAGGGCTCGCCCGCGGCGGCGGTCAGACAGGTGCCGTCGCAGACCACGCCGCGCGACGTGACGTGCACCACCGTCCCGTCGAAGCCCGCGTCGGCGACGACGACGTTCGAGCCGCCGGCCAGCACGAGGACGGGGCCGTCCGCGTCGCGTACCGCCTCCACGATCGCGGCCTCGTCGTCGGCCCGCGCGTACGCGCGGGCGGGGCCGCCGAGCCGCAACGTCGTGAGGGAGGCGAGGTCGCGCACCGCGGCGCGCAGGCTACTCAGCGGGTGAGAGCGCGCACCCTGCCTGCGGCGATCGGGGGAAGATCGCGCGCAGGCAGGGCACCGCCATGGAGCACCGCGACCAGGGTCACGCGGGCGGTCCTCGCAGACCACGGGGTGAAGCGCGACTGGGAAGCGGAAAGGAAGGTCGCGGCCCCGGGGAGCCGGGGAGAGAGAGGAAATGCCGCAGCCTTCATGGGTGGACTATCCCCCGCCGCGACGTGCGCGTCGTCCTCCGGTGTGGCGATCTTCGCGTCCTCCCTCAGGAGGAGGCGGGCCACTCGTGCACGGGCACGTTGGCATGCATGTGCTCGCGATAGGCCAGGGTCATCTCGCGCAGGGCGTCGGCGCGGTCGAGCCGGCGCTCCTCGTAGAGGTGGTGGAAGGTCTCCACCTGCCAGGTCGCGCCGTTGCGCCCCGTCACGCAGCGCCGCTCGACGATGCCGAGCAGGCGATCGCGGTCGGCGCCGTCCACGCCCCAGGCGTCGAGCCCGGCCGCGGCGATCGGGAGCAGGCGCCGCAGGACCAGCTCGGCCACGGGGACATCGCCGAGCCCCGGCCAGTAGACGCGGGCGTCGAGGCCGGCGCGCGCGCCCGCGTGGAAATTTTCTTCTGCTGCGGAAAAGCTCATCGCTGACCAGACCGGGCGCTCCTCCTCGGCGAGCGTCTTGACGAGGCCGTAGTAGAAGGCGGCGTTGGCGAGGATGTCGACGACCGTCGGGCCCGCCGAAAGGATGCGGTTCTCCACGCGCAGGTGCGGGCGCCCCCGGACCACGTCGTAGATCGGGCGGTTCCAGCGGTAGACCGTCCCGTTGTGCAGCCGCAGCTCGGGCAGGCACGGGGTGTCGCCGCGCTCGAGCAGCGCCTCCGGGTCCTCCTCGCCGACGAGCGGCAGCAGCGCCGGAAAGTAGCGGACGTTCTCCTCAAAGAGGTCGAAGATGCCGGTGATCCAGCGCTCGCCGAACCACACGCGCGGGCGCACGCCCTGGGCCTTGAGCTCCTCGGGGCGCGTGTCGGTGGCCTGCTCGAAGAGGGCGATGCGCGTCTCGCGCCAGAGCTCGCGGCCGAAGAGAAACGGCGAGTTGGCGCCGACGGCGAGCTGGATGCCCGCGATCGCCTGCGCGGCGTTCCAGTGGGCGGCGAAGGTGCTGGGGTCGACCTGCTGGTGCAGCTGCACGCTCGTGCAGGCGGCCTCGGGCAGGATCGTGTCGGCGTAGGTGGACAGCCGCTCCACGCCGTTGATGGCGATGTGCAGATCCTCCCCGCGGGCGGCGAAGATCTGCTCGTTGAGCAGGGCGTAGCGCGGGTTGTCCGAGAAGCCCTCGGAGCCCATGTGACCCTCGTCGACGGTCGGGAGGATCCCGATCATCACCATCCGGCCGCCGGCGCGGCGGGCCTTGCCCTCGGCCTCGTTGAGATCCTCGCGGATCGTCGCCTCGAGCTCGGAGAAGACCCCGGGGGACAGCAGCCGCGGCGGGATGTTGATCTCGACGTTGAACTGCCCGAGCTCGGTCTGGAAGTCCGGGTCGGCGATCGCCTCGAGCACGGCGGCGTTGCGCATCGCCGGCCGGCCGTCCTCGTCGGTGAGGTGGAGCTCGATCTCCAGGCCGATCGATCGGTGGTCGGCGTCGAAGCGCGCGTCGGAGAGCATGCGCGCGAAGACGTCCAGGCAGCGCTTGACCTTGCTGCGGTAGCGCTGGCGATCCTCGCGACTGAAGGTTCTCGCGGCGACCTCTTCCCCCATGCGCCGGAGTGTGGCAGGGCCCGCGGCACCTGGCGGCCCCAAGGCCACCCGCTTGTCAGGTACGTTGCGTGGTGGCTTGTTCTGGGCTCGCCACAGCCTGACCGCGCGCACGTTGGCGATCACCGGCGTGTTCGCCGTGCTGCTCACGGCCGGCTTCACGCTGCTCGTGGTCGCCATCGGCTCGCTGCGCGCCGCGAGCCGCTCCGCCCTGCGCGCCCAGCAGGCGGTCACGGTCGGCACCGAGCTCGAGCGGTCGGTGATCGCGCTCGAGAACGGCCTGCGGGGCTTCGTGGCCACCGACCGCGAGGCCGACCTGACGCCCTTCCGGGCGGCCCGGAAGGCGTATCCGCAGCAGGTGCGCCGGCTTCAGCAGCTCGCTCGCGGCGACGAGCAGCTGCGCGGTGACGTGCGCAACGTGTCGACGCAGATCAACGACTACATCGGCCTGTGGGCGCTGCCGCTGCTCGAGACGACCCGCGAGAGCCCGAGGATCGGCAGGGCCCTCCTGCCCGACCAGACCGGCCGGCGCCGTGTCGACCGGATCCGCGGGGCCTTCCAGGACATGTTCACGCGCGCTCGCGCGGCGGCCTCGGCGAAGGAGAAGAGCGCGGACCGGCGGTCCACGGTCGCCGTCGGCCTGGGGATCGCCGGCATCGGGCTCCTGTTGACCCTCAGCGGCCTGCTCGCCTGGCTGCTGCGGCGCAACGTCCTGCGCCCGCTGCGCCGCGTCGCGTCGGCGACCGAGACCGTCGCCGGGGGCGACCTCACCGCGCGCGTGCCCGCCGACCGCGCCGACGAGCTCGGCGACCTCGCCCGCGCCTTCAACGCCATGGCCGAGTCGCTCGAGCGCTCGGGGGAGGAGCTCGCCCGGCGCGCGTCGGAGCTCGAGCGCTCAAACCGCGAGCTCGAGGACTACGCGTCGGTGACCTCGCACGACCTGCAGGGGCCACTGGTGACGATCGGCATGTACGCCGGATTGCTCGCCCAGCGGCTCGCCGGCGACGACGAGGCGCGCGTGCTGGCCGAGCACATCCGCGACGGCGCGGCCGGCATGCGCCGGCTCGTGCGCGAGCTGCTTGCCTACGCCCGCCTGGAGCGCCACGCCGGCCGCCAGGAGCCCGTCGACCTCGACGCCGTCCTGCGCGAGGCGCTCGCCAGCCTCGCCGGGCCGCTGCGCGACGCACAGGCGCAGGTCGCCGCCGCGGAGCTGCCGTCCGTGCTCGGCGACGCGGCGCGCCTGCGCCAGCTCCTGCAGAACCTGCTCACCAACGCGATCAAGTTCACCGAGGAGGGCACGCCGCGGGTCGAGGTCGCCGCGGCGGTCGAGGGCGTCGAGGCGCACGTCACCATCCGCGACCACGGGATCGGCTTCGCCCCTGGGCAGGCCGAGCTGATCTTCCGTCCGTTCCAGCGGCTGCACTCCGCCGACCGCTTCGAGGGGACGGGCATCGGGCTCGCCGTCTGCCAGAAGATCGTCGACCAGCACGGCGGGCGCATCTGGGCCGAGAGCCAGCCCGGCCAGGGGGCGACCTTTCATTTCACGCTGCCGCTGATCCAGGCGTCGCCGGCGGGGACCGGCCGGACGGCCCCCGCCAACCTCGTCGGCGCCGGCGGGCTGCCCGATTGAGCTGAGGCTGCACGTCGTGGCGACCGGGTGGGCGTCGCAGATCCGCCAGCACCGAGATGCCCTCTCCACGAATCCCGGCTCGAGCGCCGGGGCGTGACCCTCGTCGAGGCGCTCGCCGTCCTGCTCGCCGGCGTCGCGGCGGGGACGATCAACGCGGTGGTCGGCAGCGGCACGCTGATCACGTTCCCCGTTCTGCTCGCAGTCGGCTACCCGCCCGTGACCGCGAATGTCTCCAACACCATCGGCCTGGTCCCGGGGTCGATCTCGGGCGCGATCGGCTACCGGCGCGAGCTCGCCGGCCAGCGCCCGCGCATCCTGCGCCTCGGCAGCGCGTCGCTGCTGGGCGGGATCACCGGCGCGATCGCGCTGCTGGTGCTGCCGGCCTCCTACTTCAAGGCGATCGTCCCGGTCTTCATCGTGATCGCGCTCGTCGGCATCGTGCTGCAGCCGCGGCTCTCGGCGCGCCTGTCCACGCGCCGCGGGGACCGCCGGGCCAACGGCGGCCCGATCACCGCGGCCGGCGTCTATCTGGCGGGCGTCTACGGGGGCTACTTCGGCGCGGCCCAGGGGATCCTGCTGCTCTCGATCCTCGGGCTCACGCTCCCGGAGGACCTCCAGCGCGTCAACGCGCTCAAGAACGTCCTCGCCCTGATCGTCAACGCCGTGGCGGGCGTGGTCTTCGTGCTCCGGGCGCACATCGCGTGGGAGCCCGTCGCGCTGATCGCGGCGGGCTCGATCGTCGGCGGCCAGATCGGCGCGCACTACGGGCGCCGGCTGCCACCGGGCGCCCTGCGGGCGATCGTCGTCGTCGTCGCCGTCGTCGCGATCGTCCGGCTGCTGGAGACCTGATGGGCTATTCCGCCGCCGCGTCACCGGCCGTGGTGGGCGTGAAGGCCTTTCCGCCGCTGGCACGCGCGACGAGGCGCGGGGCCAGCACGCGCAGCGCGGGGATCGCCGCATAGGCGCGCGGGACGTAGCGCTCGGCCTTGCCGGCGGCGGCGTCGGCGATCGCGTCGGCCACCTTGTCGGGCGTCGAGACGATCCAGCGCGTGAACACGCGGTCGACCAGCTCGCGCTGGGGAAAGCCCTCGGTCGCGACGAAGCCGGGCAGCACGAGGCCGACGTGGACGCCGTGGGCGCGCTCCTCCAGGGCCAGCGCGTCGCTGAAGCCGATCAGCGCGAACTTGCTCGCGGAGTAGGCGCCGGAGTTCGGCCGCGCGATGCGCCCGGCGACGCTCGCGACGTTGACGATCGCGCTCGGGGCCGAGGCGCGCAGCAGCGGCAGCAGCGCCTCGGTGAGGCGCACCGGCGCGGCGAAGTTGAGGTCCATGTGGCGCTTGACGCCCGCGTAGCCGCCCTCGGCGAAGCGCCCCCGCCAGCCGGCGCCGGCGTTGTTGACGAGCAGGTCCAGACGGCCGTGCTGCGCCCGCACGGCGTCGCACACCCGCGCCGGCGTGTCGTCGGCGACGAGGTCGGCGGGGAGCGCGGTCGCGCCGACGAGCTCGCCCGCCAGCTGGGCGAGGCGATCCTCCCGGCGCGCGACGAGGATGACGTGGAAGCCGTCCCGCGAGAGGCGGCGGGCCGTGGCCGCGCCGATCCCGCTGGAGGCGCCGGTGACGAGGGCGATCCGCAGCATGGGAGCCATCTTCGCGCAGATGCGCCGCATCGTCGCGCCGGAGCCGGTGGTATGTTGCCCGAAGCCGAGTCCCGTCGTCCCTGAGACGGCGGGAGCGGGGGAACCACTTGGGCCGGTCTGTGCCGGCCTTGGGGCGAATCGCCACATCTCTGGCGTAGTGCATCCGGCACGAGCCCGTCAGCTCACCTCGTAGGCGACGGAAACCCGAGGACTCGAAGCGAGGAACGCGCGTGCCCAGCGTGACCAGCAGTGCCTTCATACCCGCCGTGGACGACGCCTGGGCCGTGCTGGCCGAGCCTCCCGGCCGCCGTGACCTCGGGGTGCCCGAGCACTGGGACCACTCCCTGCAGCGCTCGCAGCGGCGGCGCGCCTGCCGCCGCTCGCGCGTCGGCGACCTGGGCACGGCCCGCGTCGGCAGCGTCCTCGCCGCCGTCGTCGTGACGGGCTCGGCGGCCGCGGCCGGCCTCGGTTCCGAGCCGGCCGCCGCCGCCCCGCACGCCGCCGACCTCAACCTCGACCGCGGCTCGCGCGGCCCCGACGTGGTCGCCCTACAGGGCGCGCTGGGCATCCCGGCGGACGGCATCTTCGGGCCGCAGACCGAGCGGGCGGTCCGGCGCTACCAGCGCAATCACGGCATCGACCCGACGGGCCACGTCGGTCCGCAGACCACCGCCGCGCTGAAGCTGCGCTCGTCGTCGACCAGGCGCTCGCGCACCACGACCACCGAGCAGGGCGCTCCGGCCCCCGCGACGTCGCTCGACCGCGCCGCGCCCTCGGGCTCGAGCGCCATCGCCGCCGCGCAGTCGGCGATCGGCGTGCCCTACGCCTCCGGGGGGACCACGAAGGCCGGCTTCGACTGCTCCGGCCTCACGGTGTGGGCCTTCGGGCAGGCGGGCGTGAAGCTGCCGCGCACGAGCTATGACCAGTACGCCATGGGCTCCCCCGTCTCGGAGCGCGGCATCCAGGCCGGCGACCTCGTGTTCTTCGACACCTCCGGCCCCGGCGCCTCGCACGTGGGGATCGCGACCAGCGCGACGACCGCGATCTCCGCGACCACGCACGGCGTCATGGAGCACTCGTTCGCCTCGGGCTACTGGGCGTCGCACTTCGTGGGCGCGCGGAGGATCTAAGTGACTATCGAGTAATATCCGCTGCATGAGCGTGGCGGATCGCGGCATGGGCCTCGGCTTCAAGGCCCTCAACTCCCTGGCCGGCCTCGAGGTGATGGACCGCCTCGGCCTGCGCAAGCCGGCCGAGCGGTTGCTCTACCAGGCCAGCCGCAACGGCGCCCGGGCGGCGGGCACCGCCGGGCGGACCTTCTCCGCGGCGACGCGGCTCGCGCGCCCCGCCCGCCTCTCGACGGCGGTGGGCTCCGGCGTCTTCTCGCTGGTGCCCGACGACGAGCAGCAGATGCTGCGCGACACCTTCCGCGCCTTCGGCCGCGACGAGCTGCGCCCGGTCGCCCAGGCCGCCGACGCGGCCTGCGAGGCGCCCGAGGGGCTCGTCAGGCAGGCGGCGGAGCTCGGCCTCACGATGCTCGGCGTGCACGAGGAGCTCGGCGGCGCCGTCACGGAGCGCTCGACGCTCACCGCCGTCCTCGTGGCCGAGGCGCTCGCGCAGGGCGACATGGGCCTCGCCACGGCCATCCTCGCGCCGGCCGGCGTGAGCAGCGCGCTCGCGCTGTGGGGCGACGCCGACCAGCAGTCGGCCTACCTCCCGCCCTTCGTCGGCGACGACGTCCCGGCCGCCGCGCTGGCGATCCTCGAGCCGCGGCCCCTGTTCGACCCCTTCGCCCTGCAGACGACGGCGCGGCGCGACGGCGGCGGCTTCGTGCTCAACGGCGTCAAGGCGCTGGTCCCGACCGCCGCGCGCGCCGAGCTGTTCCTCGTCGCCGCGCAGCTCGAGGGGCAGGGTCCCGCCCTGTTCCTCGTCGAGTCCGCCGCCAAGGGCGTCTTCACCGAGGCCGAGCCCGCCATGGGCATCCGCGCCGCCGCGACCGCGCGCCTGGTCCTCGAGGAGGTGGAGCTGCCCGGCCTGGCCCTGCTCGGCGAGGCTGACCCCGCCGTCTACGCGGAGTGCGTCCACCGCGCCCGCCTCGCCTGGTGCGCGCTGTCGGTCGGGACCGCCCAGGCCGTGCTCGACCACGTGATCCCCTACGTCAACGCGCGCCGCGCCTTCGGCGAGCCGATCAGCCATCGCCAGGCCGTCGCCTTCGCCGTCTCGGACATCGCGATCGAGCTCGAGGGCATGCGCCTGACCACCTGGCGCGCCGCGAGCCTCGCCGACCAGGGCAAGCCGTTCGCCTCCGAGACGGCGGTCGCGCGCCGCCTGTGCGTCACCAAGGGCGTGAGCATCGGCTCCCAGGGCGTCCAGCTGCTCGGTGGCCACGGCTACGTCAAGGAGTACCCGGTCGAGCGCTGGTTCCGCGACCTGCGCGCCACCGGCGTCATGGAAGGAGGCCTGCTCGTATGAGCATCAACCTCGAAGTCCCGAGGAAGTTCAGGCCGCTGATCGCCCAGGCCCAGCAGGTCGCCCAGGGCGTCTTCCGTCCGGTCTCGCGCAAGTACGATCGCGAGGAGCACACCTATCCCAAGGAGCTCGACTTCCTCGCGGCGCTGATCCAGGGGATGAGCGACGGCGGCGGGGCCAGCGGCGCGGGCGCCGCAGCCGGGCGGGAGACCAAGAGCCATGGATCCGAGAGCAACGGCGCCGCGCCGGACGGCATGCGCAACGGCGGGAACCTGGCCTCGGCGCTGTCGATCATGGAGCTGTGCTGGGGCGACGTCGGGCTGCTGCTCTCGATGCCCGGCCAGGGGCTGGGCAACTCGGCGATCGGCGCCGTCGCCGACGACGAGCAGCTCGAGCGCTTCGGCAGCCGCTGGGCGGCGATGGCGATCACCGAGCCCGAGGCGGGCTCGGACTCCGCCGCGATCCGCACCACCGCCGTCCTCGACGGCGACGAGTACGTGCTCAACGGCGAGAAGATCTACGTCACCGCCGGCGAGCGCGCCGACCTCGTCGTGGTCTGGGCCACCCTGGACAAGAGCCAGGGCCGCGCCGCCATCAAGTCATTCGTGGTCGAGCGCTCGAACCCGGGCATGAAGCTCGTCCGCGTCGAGGACAAGCTCGGCATCCGCGCCTCCGACACCGCGGCGTTCTCGCTTGAAAACTGCCGCGTGCCCAAGGCCGACCTCCTCGGCGACGCCGAAATCGCGCTCAAGGGCGGCTTCGCCGGGGTCATGCAGACCTTCGACAACACCCGCCCCCTGGTCGCCGCGATGGCGATCGGCGTCGCGCGCGCCGCCCTCGAGCACACGCGTGACGTGCTCGCCGCGGCCGGCGTCGAGGTCGACCCGGACGCGCCCGCGCCCACCCAGTCCGCCGCGGCCGCCGAGCTGCTGGACATGCAGGCCGACTACGAGGCGGCGCGGCTGCTGACCCTGCAGGCGTGCTGGATGGCCGACAACCGCAAGCCCAACTCGCTGCAGGCCTCGATGGCCAAGGCGAAGGCGGGCCGCATGGGCACGGACGTCTGCCTGCGCTGCATCGCGCTGTGCGGCTCGGCCGGCTACGCAGAGACAGAGCTCTTGGAGAAGTGGGCCCGCGACGCGAAGATCCTCGACATCTTCGAGGGCACCCAGCAGATCCAGCTGCTCATCATCGCCCGGCTGCTGCTCAAGAAGACGTCCGCCGAGCTGAAGTAGGGGTCCGGGCCGGGGTGGGAGCGCAGCATGGCGCGTCGCGCGCCCTTCGTCACGTGCGAACGGGTCGCTAGCACCGCAGCGCTGCCCGGCGTCTATCCACCGGGCCAAACCCGAGGTGGGAAAAATCACCCCCGGGACATTCTCGGGGCGCCGCCGGCCGCAGATGATTCGCGGGAGGAGCGCCGCTCGCTCGTCACGCTGCCCGGGGGGAGTGCACCTTGAAGCTCATCATCGCCATCGTCCGTCCTGAGAAGGCGAACGACGTCTTGGAGTCGCTGTACCGGGCAGAGGTGCGCGGCGCCTCGATGAGCCGTGTGCAAGGCCACGGCGGCGAGCTCGAGCGCGTCGAGACCTACCGCGGGACGACGGTCAAGATGGAGCTCGCCCACAAGGTGCGCTTCGAGATCGCCGTTTCAGACGAGTTCGTGGAGCGAACGATCGAGGCGCTGGAGATCGGCGCGAGGACCGGCGAGGTCGGGGACGGCAAGATCTTCGTCGTCGGGCTCGAGCGGGCGATCCGCATCCGCACAGGCGAAAGCGACCGAGCCGCCGTGACGCCGGTGGGCACATGAAGGGCGTCGATCCGGGCGACACCGCCTGGATGCTCGTCGCAACGGCGATGGTGCTGATGATGACGCCGGCGCTCGGCCTCTTCTACGCCGGGCTCGTCCGGTCCAAGAACACCCTGAACACGTTCATGATGAGCATCGGCGCCCTCGGCGTCGTCGCCGTCGCGTGGGCGCTGGTGGGCTACTCGCTCGCCTTCGACGCCGGCAACGGGTTCATCGGCGGCCTGCACCACGCGTTCCTGCACGACGTCGGGTTCGAGGCGCGCGCGGGAACGAGGATCCCGCACCTGCTCTACATGGCCTACCAGGCGACCTTCTGCATCGTCACGGCGGCGCTCGTGTCGGGCGCGGTGGTCGAGCGCATGCGCTACAGCGCCTTCCTCGTGTTCATGGTGCTCTGGTCGCTGCTCGTCTACGCCGTGCTCGCGCACTGGGTGTGGGGCGGCGGCTGGCTCCAGGACGCGGGCACGCTGGACTTCGCGGGCGGCGTACCGGTCGAGATGGGCTCGGGCTTCTCGGCGTTCGCTGCGGCGCTCGTGGTCGGCGCGCGCAAGGACTACGGCCGCCAGGCGCTGCTTCCGCACAACGCGGTGTACGCGCTGCTGGGCGCGGGGCTGCTGTGGTTCGGCTGGTTCGGCTTCAACGGCGGCAGCGGGTTCTCGACCGGCAGCCCGAGCGTGCTCGCGTTCACCAACACGCTGCTCGCGCCGGCCTGCACGCTGACGGTCTGGTTCGTGATCGACCTCGTGCGCGGCGGCCAGGTGACGGCGATCGGGGCGGCGACGGCGATCATCGTGGGCTGCGTTGGCATCACGCCCGCGGCGGGCTTCGTCAGCCCGGGGTGGGCCATGGTGCTCGGGGCGCTGGCGGCGGTCCCCAGCTACGTCTTCATCGTGTACCGGCCGCGCACGCGCCTCGACGAGACGCTCGACGTCCTCGCCGCGCACGGGCTCGCGGGGCTGACCGGCATCCTCTTCATCGGCTTCTTCGCCCAGCAGCCGTGGAACGGCGTCTCCGACGGCCTGCTCTACGGGAACGCGGCACAGCTCGGCCACCAGGTGCTGGCGGTCGCGGTCGGCCCGGCGTACGCGTTCGCCGTCACGGCCGGGCTGCTGAAGCTGCTCGGGCGCATGATGCCGCTGCGCGCGACCGAGCACGAGGAGTCGATTGGGATGGACATCGTCCAGCACGGAGAGGAGGCCTACGCCACCGGCGAGGGCGCCGTCCTCGTGCACCCCGAGGACGCAGGCGTGGCGCCGGTGCCGGTGGCGCAGCCTTAGCGCACGCGGTCCAGCACGAGCTGGCTGACGGTGAAGGTGGCGCCTGCCGGGTCCGCGAGGTTCGCCCGGCGGAACGGGCCCATGTCCTCCAGGTCTGCCACCACGCGGCCGCCATTGCGATCGGCAGTCGCGGCAGCGGCCTCGGCGTCGTCGGTCCAGAAGTCGACCACCCACGCCGCGGGACCCCGCGCCGGCGGTCCCATCGCCGCGACGACGTCGCGCGGCACGGGCTGCTCGGGCTCACCGCCCACGTAGCCGGGTCGGCGGAACATCGTCATGTCCCCGAAGGCGTCTCTCCCCCATCCGAACAGCGCGTGGTAGAAGGCTGCCGCGCCCTCGGGATCAGGCGTCTGCAGAGCGCTCATCGACCACGCTCCCGCTTCGTTGACGACCTGCGCGCCCTTGCGGGTCCCGGCCTCCCACGCGCACACGACGGCGCCGGCCGGGTCCGCGAGCACCGTCAACCGGCCCGCCGGCGGGAAGTCCATCGGGCTCACGAGCAGCCGGCCGCCCGCGGCGGGACCCTGCTCCGCGGCGTCGTCGGCGCTCTCGACGCGGACGTCCGTGACCCACGCGGCCTGCACGTCCGGGCCCGCCTTCGCCAGCGAGCCGATGCCGGCGACCTCGCGGCCGCGCAGCCTCGCGACGGCGAAGTCCACCTCGGCGTCGTAGTCGAACGTCCAGCCGAACAGCTCGCCGTAGAAGTCCATGGCGGCGCGCACGTCGGGCGCCAGGTTGGTCACCCAGCACGGCACGCCGGCTGGGTAGTCCTCTCGCTTACTCATACGCCGAGCATAGCAAATACTTGGTGTTTCCAAGTAGCAACTTGGTCAGTACAATGACCCCGTGGCACGCACTCGCTCCTACGAGGACCGCTGCGGCATCGCCCGCGCGCTGGACATCCTGGGCGAGCGCTGGGCACTGCTGATCGTCCGGGAGCTCGTGCTCGGACCGAAGCGCTTCACGGACCTCGAGTCGGGGCTCGCGCGCGTGAGCCCCGACGTGCTGGCCCAGCGGCTGCGCGACCTGGAGGCCGCGGGGGTCATCGCGCGTTCGACCTTGCCACCGCCCGCCGCCTCGAAGGTCTACGAGCTCACCGATCGCGGCCGGGAGCTCGAGCCCGTCCTGCACGCCCTCGGGCGCTGGGGGAGCACCGCGCCGGTGGCGACGGCGGAGGCGCGCCTCGGCGTCGACGCCGCGATGGTGGCGCTGCCCACGCTCTTCTCGGCCGAGCGGGCCGGCGACCTGGACGTCAGCGTCGAGCTGCAGGTTGGCGAGAATCGATTTGGGGCGATCGTCCGCAGCGGCGCCCTCGTGCTGACCCGCGGCGCGGTGATAGCCCCGGACGTCGTGATCTCAGCGGAGCCCGGGCCGCTCGCAGCCGTCCTGTGGCACGGTCGCAAGCTGCGCGATGCCGTGGCTTCCGGACAGCTGGAGGTGTCCGGGAGCCGGCGCGTCGCCGGGCGGTTCCTGCGGGCGTTTCCACTGCCGGCGAGGCGGAGCTCGGCCGCCTGAGTGACGATGACCCCTTCGGGTCACGAGCGTCAGGCGCGGCCGTCCCTTAAAAAGATCGAGCGCCCCGCCAGGCGCCCGATCGGTGTTTCTCCGGTGCTCGTACCCCAGGTCCGTCCCGGAAAGCTGTGAGGGAGCGATTTCCTGCCTGCTCGCCTCGTAGTGACATGATCGGTGTTCTTGCCGCCCGGCAACTCCTCCCCGGAGGACGATCTTGGGGGGAGGAT
>JBBQBV010000104.1:0-13459 GCA_038318085.1 Solirubrobacterales bacterium | reverse complement strand
CGGCGCTGACCGCGCCGGCCCGTGCCCGTGGGCGCGTCCTTGGCGGCCTCGAGGATGGCGACGCGGGTTTCCTCTGAGTCGACCGTGACCAGCACTTGCTTCTTCAAGGCGAATCCTTCTCATGTTCAGACGGCCATCCTCGTCTTCAGCGCTCCGGCCTCGCGAGCTTGTGCCGCGATGCTCTGCAGGAGGCCCAGCGCCATGAAAGTGACGAGCATCGACGAACCGCCGTAGCTCAATAGGGGGGCGGGCACGCCGGTGATGGGCATGATCCCGACCGTCATCCCGACGTTGACGAAGATCTGGAAGAGCAGCATCAACGTGATGCCGCCGGCGATTAGGGCGCCGAACAGGTTCTTCGCCTGCGTGAGGATATGCAATCCGCGCCACATGAGCAGCGCGTATAAGGACAACACGAGCGCGGCGCCGGCGAACCCGTAGGTCTCGCCGACCACCGCGAAGATGAAGTCGGTGTGGTGCTCGGGCAGGAAGTTGAGGCTTGTCTGCGTGGCGTGTGCGACGCCCCTGCCGGTCTTCTCGCCGGAACCGATGGCGATCTTCGACTGCTGCTGCTGGTAGCCCTCTTTCCCCGCCACGTCGGACGGGTGCAGAAACGACGTGAGCCGATCCACCTGATAGGGCTTTAAGACGTTGACGCCGGCGGCCGGGAGGGCCACCAGCGTGAGGGCGATGGCCACGGCGCCGAGCGCGCTCAGCGCCGCGAAGTGCCGCCAAGGGGTGCCGGCCACGAACAGCAGCCCGAGCGCGCCGGCGACGTAGACCAGCGCGGACCCGAGGTCGGGCTGAGCCATGACGAGCATGGCCGGGACGAGGCCGAGGAGCATCAGCCGGGCCGTCGTCTGGCGCCCCGGCCGCCGCATGCGGTCCACCAGGAACGCCGACAGGCTGACGACCAAAAGGACCTTGCCCAGCTCGGACGGCTGGACGTTGAAAAACGGGGTCTCGATCCAGCGCTTGGAGCCCTTGGTGACGGCCCCGAGCGCGTAGACGACCACGATCGAGGCGATCATCGACCCGTAGAGCACGTACTTGAGCTCGCGCAGCCGGGAGTAGTCGACGCGCGAGCAGCCCCACATCAACAGCAGGCCGAGGCCGCCGAAGGCCGCCTGGCGGAAGAGGTAGTAGTGCGGGTCGCCGGGGACGTCGTCGGCCGTCGCGCCCTTGATCGCGATCAGCGAGCAGACCACGAGCCCGACCGCGGCGAGCACCAGCAGCGGGTCCAGGCGCAGCCGAATCTGGCGCCCGGCCAGCGCGGGCGGGGGCTCGGAGGCCGGCGTGATCGGCGTGGTGGCGCTCATCGTGAGGTGTCCGAGCCGGCGTGGAAGGCGCTGTCGTTGACCCCGAACCACTTGGCGAGGATGAGCCGGGCGGCGGGTGCCGCCGTCTCGGCGCCGAAACCACCGCGTTCGATGGTCACCGCGACCACGATCGGGCGCGCCGGGTTGGGGACGTAGCAGACGTACCAGGACTGGTCGGGGTTGAGGCCGCGTTCCGCGGTCCCCGTCTTGCCGTAGACAGGGTAGGGAAAGCCCTTGAACACGTCCGCCGACGTGCCGCCCTGCGCCGACGCCGCCTGGTGCAGGCCCTCGCGGATCGTGTTCAGCGTGGTGTCGGAGATGCCAAGCGTGCGCCGCGACGGGAACTTCAGCCCCTGCAGTCGGCTGCCCTGCCCGCTCTCGATCTCCGAGCCGAGGTGCGGCGTTACGACCTTGCCGCCGTTCTCGACCGCCGAGTAGGCCGTCGCCATCTGCAGCGGCGTGGCCTGCAGGTCGCCCTGGCCGACCGCGAGGTTGACGTTGTCGCCCGCGGAGTAGCCGCGGTCGATGCCGCCGCACTTGAACAATGCCGCCTGGCTTTGGAAGCCGAGCCCGTACTTCTTGCGGCACTGCTCGTACAGGCGGAAGCCATGGTCGCGCCACTGGCGGTCGGGCACGAGGCCGGCGAACTCCCCGGGCAGGTCGATGCCCGTCGGCCTGCCCAGGCCCAGACGCCGCGCCCAGGTCTGCAGCACCTGACCCTTCTGCCCGTAGAGCTGGTTGCCCAGGTTGTAAAAGAAGACGTCGGAGGACACGCGCAGCGCGTCGACGATGTTGATCGTGCCGTACTTGGCGTTCTTGGCGTTGACGAAGGTCTGGGGCCCGAGCTTGAAGCTGCCGGTGTCGGTGTACGGCGTGCCCGGCGTGATCGTGCCCGACTCAAGCGCGGCCACCGAGGTGATCGGCTTGAAGGTCGACCCGGTCGGATAGACGCCGGCGATCGCGCGGTCCAGCAGCGGCTTGCCCGCCGCGTCGGAGCTCAGCCGGTCGTAGGTCTCCTGCGAGATCGGCTTGGCGAACAGGTTGGCGTCGAAGCTCGGGACCGAGCCCAGCGCGAGCACGTCGCCGTTGCGGGGGTCCATCGCCACGAAGGCGCCGGCCCGCGCGCCGTAGGCCGAGGCGGCGGCGGCGCGCTCGACGGCCTGGGTCGCCGCGCGCTGCAGCCCGAGGTCCAGCGTCAGCTTGAGCTGCTGGCCCTGCTGGGGCTTGACGCGCCGCACCGCGCACTTGACGGGATCGTCGCAGGCGCGGCCGAGGGCGTCGACGACCTGACGGTAGTAGCCGTCCTCACCGCGCAGGTAGCGGTCGTAGGCCTGCTCGAGGCCCTCCTTGCCGATGCGCACGCCGGGCTGGACGCCGCGGTAGCGCTTGAGCTTGAGCTCGTGCGGCGAGATCTCGCCGAGCGTGCCGAACAGCTGCGCCGCGAGCTGCCCGTACGGGTAGCTGCGCAGGTAGCGCACCTCCGGCCTGATCCCCGGGAACTCGGCCTGGCGCTCGAGCAGGTAATTGAAGGCGGCGGGCCCGATGTCGGTCTTGACGGTGACCGCGGCGTAGGGCGTCTGGGCGACCTGCTGGATGACGCGCCGGTGGATCGTGGCCGGCCGGATGGCGAGGATGCGCCCGAGGCGGTCGAAGAGGCGCCGGACCCTCGGATCGGCGGGGATCGGCGGCAGCGGCACCGCCTTCGCCTTGCGCGAGCCGCGCAGCAGCACGCGCCGGTGACGCGTCTGGGCCGCGTTGAGGCGGTGCCTTTTCCTGGAGCCCTTGCGGCGGGTGCGATCGAAGTCGCGCAGCTGCGCGGCCGCCGCGAGGCGCACGCGCTCGGCTGCCGACACCCGCTGCCCGTAGGTCGCGGCGAGGTCGCGCTCGGCCGCCGGGAGCAGGTTGGGCAGCACCTGCACCACGGCGGCCTGGCGGGTCTTTACCAGCGTCCTGCCGTTGCGGTCCACGATGTCGCCGCGCGGGGCCTCGATGCGGATCTTGCGCACGCGGTTCTGCGCGGCCTGGGAGACGTAGCTGTTGCCGGAGAGGATCTCCAGAAACCACAGCCGAAAGAACAGCGCGGCGAACAGCACGAGGGCGGCGCCGCCGAGGATGGCCACGCGCCGGGCCAGCTGGGGCGACATGGTGGGGCGGCGCTCGTCGAGGGGCGGCGGCATCGCGACTAGCTCCGAGACAGCGGCGACAGGCCGCCGGTCGTGTACGCGCGGCGCCGGCGCCGGCGTGGATCGTCGGGGAGCATCGGCTGCAGCACCCGGCGCACCAGCGTGTAGACGGGGATGGCGAGCAGCGTGCCGAGCACGAAGTTGAGCAGCAGGTCCCGGACCAGCAGCGCGCTCATGGGCACGTCGACGCCCAGCAGGAACTGCATCACCGCGTAGCCGATCGTCGTGGTCGCCGCGGCCGCGGCGCCGACCGCCATCGGGACGAGGCCGTGGGCGGGATCGCGCAGCTCACGCAGCCGCCCGGCGCCGTAGCCGACCGCGACGAGCAGCAGCGAGCTCACGCCCAGGGTCTGCAGCAGCGCCATGTCGCCGAGCAGGCCGACCGCGAAGCCGAACGCCGCGCCGGTGGTCGACCCGAGCAGCAGGCCGACCGCCATCACGAGCAGCGGCGCGATGTCGGCGGGCACGCCGAACACCTCGATCTGCGAGATCGCGGCGACCTGTCCGACCACGCCGGCCAGGGCGAGGAGGCCGAGCCGCAGGGCGACCCGCGTCGGATCGCTCACGGGGCGTTGCTCACGGTCGTCGCGCTCGCGACGGTCCGGGGCTGCGCCGCCTTGGTGAGCACCTCGACGTAGCGCAGGTCCCCGAGGTCGACGGCGGGCTTGACGTGGATGCGCGTGTCCAGCGGCCCGTCGCCGGTCTCGATCCTGGAGACCTGGCCGATCAGGAGGTTCGGCTGGTAGTACGAGGCGAGCCTCAGCGACGCCGAGCCGTCCGTCACCACGCGGTCGCCGCGGTGCACCTTGTCGGCGCTGGGGACGATCGTGAGCTCGAGGTCGCCCGGCTGGTTGATCGACGCCTTGATGGTCGTCTGCTGGGTGGGTGTGCCGAGCACGCGCACGCCGGTGGCAAACGTCTCGTCGGTGAGCAGCGTGACGACCGAGTTGCCCCGCGTGACGTCGGAGACGCGGCCGACGAGGCCCGCGCCGTTGACGACGGGCTGGCCGGTGCGCACGCCCGCGCTGCGGCCCTTGTCGATGATCACGCGGGAGTAGAACAGGCTCGGGTCACGCGCGATGACGAGCGTCTTGAGCGGGGCATACTGGTCGAGGCCACCCTGGTTGATCTGGAGCAGCTTCTTGAGGTTGGCGTTCTCGGAGCGCTGCACCTGCAGGGCGGTGAGCTGGCGCTCGA
Organism: Solirubrobacterales bacterium; assembly: GCA_038318085.1. Lineage (GTDB taxonomy): Bacteria > Actinomycetota > Thermoleophilia > Solirubrobacterales > Solirubrobacteraceae > DATLGB01. Next base: position 8,760 of record JBBQBV010000104.1, on the reverse strand, counting down.
GATCCTGGTTTTTCGTCACGAGGGCGTCGCGCTCCTTCTTGGCGTCGACGGTGTCCCCGACCCAACCGAAGAGGTCGCGGACAGGCTTCAGCGCGCGGTTGGCGCCCTCCTGGATCGGCCCGAGGACCGAGAGCGCGCCGCGCTGCATGGCGTGCAGGCCTCCGCCCGTGCCCTCGCCGAAGTAGACGGTGAGCAGGATCAGCGACGCCACCACGAAAGCGGCGAGAACCAATCGTCGTCGTCTGACCTGTTTGTCGTACATGCGCCGGCGCAGACCCTCCGAACGACCTTACCGCCGGGCTGAGCGGCGGGAGCGGCCGTTGCTGCGGTTCGAGCGATGAATCGCCTCGAACTCCTCCAGCGAGCGCCCCGAGCCTACGGCCACGCAGGTCAGCGGCGACTCCGCGCGGTGGGCCGGCATCTGGGTCTCCTCGCGCAGCCGCTCGTCGAGGTTTTGCAGCAGCGACCCGCCGCCGGCGAGCATGATGCCGCGATCCATGATGTCCGACGCCAGCTCGGGCGGGGTGCGATCGAGGGTCTCCTTGATCGCGTCGATGATCTGCACGAGCGGCTCCTCGAGCGCGGCGCGAACCTCCTCGGAGGTCAACACGACGGTCTTCGGCAGCCCGGAGACCAGGTCGCGCCCGCGGATCTCCGCCTGGACCTCCTCTTCGAGCGGGTAGGCGGACCCGATCTCGAGCTTGACCTCCTCGGCCGTCTGCTGGCCGATCAACAGCTTGTACTCCTTCTTGACGTAGTTGATGATCGACTCGTCGAGCTCGTCCCCGCCGATGCGGATCGACTGGCTCACGACGATGCCGCCGAGCGAGATCACCGCGACCTCGCTGGTGCCGCCGCCGATGTCGACGACCATGTTGCCCGTCGGCTCGCCGACCGGCAGGCCGGCACCGATCGCCGCCGCCATGGGCTCCTCGATCAGGTAGGCCTGGCGCGCGCCGGCGCTCAGGCAGGCCTCCTCGACCGCGCGCTTCTCGACGCCGGTGACGCCGGAGGGAACGCAGACCACCACCCGCGGGTGCGCCCAGCGGTTCTGGTGGACCTTCTGGATGAAGTGGCGCAGCATCTCCTCGGTGACGTCGAAGTCGGCGATGACGCCGTCCTTCAGCGGCCGGATGGCCTGGATCGTGCCCGGTGTGCGACCGAGCATGCGCTTCGCCTCGATGCCGACGGCGTGGACCTCGCCGGTGCGCGAGTCGATCGCCACCACGGACGGCTCGGAGAGCACGATTCCGCGGCCCCGCACGTACACCAGCGTGTTGGCGGTACCGAGGTCCACCGCCATGTCGCGGCCGCCGAAGCCGGTCAGGTATCCGAAGAAGCTCATACGCGCGAGTCAGCGCGTGACGTCTCAGGAAACCTCGCCCTGCGACGGCCACGGCCGAGGCCGGAGTCTAGCTGACGGCCGATCACCCACCGGCCAGCAAAATCGCTGCATTCGGCAGGAGGTCCAGCAGCGCGGCGACGGGCAACCCGACGACGTTGAGGTAGTCGCCGCGGATCCCGCGCACCAGGGCGGCACCGCGGCCCTGGATCGCGTAGCCGCCCGCGCGGCCGCGCCACTCACCCGTGGCGACGTACCAGTCCAGCAGCGCGTCCTCGGCCTCCCGGAACGTCACCTCCGTGGTCACCGCGATCCCGTCGTCGTTGTAGACCAGGCCGCTGACGACCTCGTGCGTGCGGCCGTTGAGGCGGCCGAGGGTGTCGCGGGCCTGCGCGGCGTCGCGCGGCTTGCCGTGGATCCGGCCGTCCAGCGCCACGACCGTGTCGACGCCGAGCACGTCGGCGCCGCCGATCGCCGCGGCCTTGCGGCGGGCGTTCTCGAGCGCGACCTGCTGCGGCTCGCCCAGGGTGAGCTCCTGCACGTCGGCCGGGCGCACCTCGAAGGCCAGGCCGAGCTGGTCCAGGATCGCCCGCCGCTGCGGCGAGCGCGAGGCGAGGATCACCCGAAGAACAGCTTGGACTCGCGCTCGCCGGACTCGGGCGAGTCGGAGCCGTGCACCATGTTCCGCTTGACCGTGACGGCGAAGTCGCCGCGGATCGTGCCGTTGGTCGCCTCGAGCGGATCGGTGGCGCCGATCACCTGGCGCGCCGCCGCGACCGCGAACTCGCCCTCCAGCACCATCACGACGAGCGGGGCGGAGGTGATGAACTCGACGAGATCGTCATAAAACGGCTTGCCTTCGTGCTCGGCGTAGTGCTTGCGCGCGGTCTCCAGGTCGAGCTGGCGGCGCTCCAGCGCGGCGATCGTGAGGCCCTTGCGCTCAAAGCGCGCGATGAGCACGCCCGTCAGGTGACGGGCGAACGCGTCGGGCTTGATGAGGATCAAGGTCTTCTCCATGGCCATGGCGCGGGAGCGTAGTAGGGCCCCGGCGGCCGTGGCTACTGCGGCGGGTAGTCGACCGCCGAGGTCTCCGCCGTCGACCGGCGGCGCCGGCGCGCGGCGCTGGAGGGCGGAGCCGCGCTGGAGGGGGGGCCGACCCCCACCTCGGTCTCGCAGAACGGGCAGATCTTCCAGCGCGGGTCCAGCGCCTTGCCGCAGGCCTCGCACGGCTCCTTGAGCCGGCGCAGGCAGCTGGGGCAGCGCAGGTAGTCAGAGGTGATCTCGTAGTCGCAGTTCGGGCACAGCTCCCAGTCGAGCTGCTGCAGGCGACCTTCGGCGGCGTGCAGCTCGAGCTCGCGCAGGTGCACGTCGTCGAGGAACTCCGGGGGGCGCACGATCGAGTAGACGATGGTGCCGACGAAGGGGAACAGCGAGGCGGCGGTGGCGCAGGCCACGAGCATCGGGTCGTCGATGCGCCGGCGAGCGTCGGCGTACGTCCAGAAGATCAGGGCCGCCCAGACGACGAACAAGAAGAGCAGCAGAACCTTGACGCCGGTGTCGAGGCCGCGGTTGCCGATGCCGAAGATGGCGATGGTGTGGACCATGGTCGAGGCCGAATCGTAACCGGTGCGCCGGTCGGCGTCACAGAAAGGCCCGTCCGAAGGCGTATCCGAGCGCGAAGAACACGAGGATGACGAGCGCCACGACGACGGCCACGAAGCCGATCATCTTCAGGACGCTCGGTCCCTGGTCGCGGTTCACAGCGCGGAGACCCTCCGGGTCCCGGGCATCCGCAGGAGGTCCGCGACGAGGTAGATCGAGCCCGCGGCGACGACCGCGCCGGCGGGCCCGGCGGCGGCCTGGGCGCGCTGCAGCGCGCGGCGCGGGTCGCGCTCGTGCAGCGCCTCCACCGCCCACCCGACCTGGCCCGCGAGGGAGGCGAGCGTCGCGGGCGACAGCGCACGCGGGTGCGACGACGACGTGAACACCGCACCGGCGCACAGCGGCAGCAGCGTGCGCAGCATGCCCGCCGCGTCCTTGTCGTCGAGCACGGACAGGCAGGCGACGAGCTCGCGCCCGCCGAGCGCCCCCGGCAGCGCGTCGGCCAGCGCCACCATGCCCGCGGTGTTGTGCGCGCCGTCGAGGATCGTCAGCGGCGAGGAGGCGACGCGCTGGAAGCGCCCGGGCACGGTCACCGCGGAGGCGGCCCGCAGCACGGCGCCCTCGTCGACCGAGCCGAGCAGCGCGAGCACCGCGGCGCGGGCGAGCGCCGCGTTGGAGCGCTGGTAGCCCGGCAGGGGCGCCCCCAGGGGGACCGTCACCCCGACCAGGCGCGCCTCGGTGGCGCGCACCTCGTCCATCGCCTCGGCGGGCACGGGGCCGCAGATCAGCGTGGCCGCGGGTCGCACGACCGCCAGCTTCTCACGCGCGATGTCGGTGAGGGTCGGCCCGAGCCAGCGCGTGTGCTCGAGGCCGATGCTCGTGAGCACCACGACGGGCGCGTCGAGCACGTTGGTCGCGTCCCAGCGGCCGCCGAGCCCGGCCTCCACGACGGCGACCTCGACCCCCGCCTCGGCCAGCGCCGAGAAGGCCGCCGCGGTGAGCAGCTCGAACTGCGTGACGCGCTCGGAGTCCTCCAGGCCGCGCTCGACCTTGCGGGCCGCCTCGACCGCCCGCTGCACCGCGGCGGCGAAGGCCTCCGGCGCGAGATCGGCGTCGCCGACGCGGATGCGCTCCACGAAGCTCTGCAGGTGCGGGGAGAGATATCCGCCGGCGCGGACGCCGTGCGCCTCGAGCATGGCGGCGGCGAAGCGCGTGGTCGAGCTCTTGCCGTTGGTGCCGACCACGTGGATCGAGCGGAACGCCGACTGCGGGCTGCCGAGGGCCGTCAGCAGGCGGCGCATGCGCTCCAGGCCGAAGCGCATCCCGAAGAGCTCCAGCGAGAGGAGGTGGTCCTCGGCGCGCTCGAGCGACCAGGCGCTCACAGCTCGGCGAGCTCCCGTCGCAGCGCGGTGAGCTTGTCACGCTCGGCCTGCACCACGGCCGCGGGCGCCCGGCTCACGAACCGCTCGTTGGCGAGCTTGCCCTCGGCCCGCTCGATCTCCCCCTGCAGCTTCGTGCGGCGCTCGCCGGCGCGGCGCTGCTCGGCCTCGAAGTCGACCTCGTCGGAGGCCAGGATCTCCAGGCCGCAGGCCAGATGCGCCACCACCTCGCCCTCGCCCCACGCCAGGCGGCCGAGCCGCCCGATCATGGCGGCCGTCCGCTCGTAGCCCTCCGTCCCGTCCAGCCGCGCGGGGATCGTCGCGCCCGGCCGCACACCGAGGGAGTCGCGCCAGGCGCGGATCTCCTTGATCGCCTCGATCGCCGCCCCGATCTGCGCCTCGGCGTCCTCGTCGACGGGCCCGAGGTCGCGCTCGGGCCAGCGCGACGCAGCAAGCAGGCCCTCGGACTCCTGCGCCACGTGCGTCCAGATCTCCTCGGTCACGAACGGGATGATCGGATGCGCCATCGCCAGCGTCTCGCGCAGCACGTGCCGCGCGACGTCGCCGACCGGCTCGCCGGCCCCCTCCGCGTCGTACAGCCGCGGCTTGATGATCTCCAGGTACCAGTCGCACAGCTCGCCGTAGACGAAGTCATAGAGCCCGAGCGCGGCCCGGTGGAACTCGTAGCGCTCGAGGGCCACGGCCATGGCGTCCTTGGCCCGGGCCAGGCGGGAGAGGATCCAGCGATCCTCCAGCGGGCGCGGGCGCCGCGACGCCGGCGCCTCCGCACCGACGCGCGTCAGGATCAGCCGCGACGCGTTGAAGAGCTTGTTGGCCAGCTGCGCGCCCTGGGCGATCTTGTCCTCGTTGAAGCGCACGTCCTGGGTGGAGGACATCGCGAGCATGCCGAACCGCACCCCGTCCGCGCCGTAGGCGGGGAAGTCGCCGCCCTGCGCGAACACCGGCGGCCGGGGGCCACCGTCGATGAGCTTCAGCGGGTCGATGCCCGTGCCCAGCGACTTGCTCATCCGCCGGCCGTCCGGCGCCTGGATGACCGAGTGCACGTAGACGTCGGTGAAGGGAACCTGCCCCGGGAACTCGAGGCCCATCATCATCATCCGCGCGACCCACAGAAAGAGGATCTCGCGCGCCGTGAGCAGCACGTCCGTGGGATAGAAGGCCCGCAGCTGCGGCGTCTGCTCGGGCCAACCCAGCGTCGCGAAGGGCCACAGCGCGCTGGAGAACCAGGTGTCGAGCACGTCGGGATCGCGCTCCCAGCCGTCGCCCCCGGGCGCCTCCGCGCCGACGTAGACCTCGCCGCCGCGGTACCAGACCGGGATCTGATGGCCCCACCACAGCTGGCGGGAGATGCACCACGGCCGGATGTTCTCCATCCAGCGCAGGTAGCGCGTCGCCTGGCCCTCGGGCACGATCTTCACGCGCCCGTCGCGCACCGCTTCGGCGGCCGGCGCGGCCAACGTGTCCATGCGCATGAACCACTGCAGCGAGATCAGCGGCTCGATCCGCTCCCCCGAGCGCTGCGAGTAGGGCACGTCGTGCTCGCAGGGCTCGGTGCCGCTGATCAGCCCCTGCGCGCGCAGCTCGTCGACGACAGCCTCGCGACACGCCATCACGGTCATGCCCGCCCAGCGCTCCCCGGCTGCGTCGGTCATGCGGCCGTCCTCCCCGATCACCGAAAGCTCCTCGAGCCCGTGTGCGCGGCCGATCTCGAAGTCGTTGGGGTCGTGGCCCGGCGTGATCTTCAGTGCGCCCGTGCCGAAGTCCGGCTTGACGTAGGGGTCGGCGATGATCTTCAGCCGGCGTCCGACCAGCGGCAGGATCGCGTGCTCGCCGACCAGGCGCGTGTAGCGCTCGTCGTCGGGGTGCACGGCGATCGCCGTGTCGCCCAGCATCGTCTCCGGGCGCACGGTCGCGACCGTCACCGACCCCGAGCCCGACTCCAGCGGGTAGTCGATCGAGTACAGGGTGTCCGTGGACGGGCGCTCCTCGACCTCGAGGTCAGAGATCGCCGAGCGCGAGCCGGGATCCCAGTTGACCATGTAGTTGTCGCGGTAGATCAGGCCCTTGTCGTAGAGGTCCACGAAGACCTTCAGGACGGCCTGGACGTAGGCGTCGTCGAGCGTGAAGCGCTCGTCGTCGTAGTCGACCTGGGCGCCGAGGCGCTTGTACTGCTCGATGATCGTGCCGCCGTAGCGCTCGCGCCACTCCCACACGCGCTGCACGAACGCCTCGCGCCCGAGCTCGGCGCTGCTCGTGCCCTCGCTGAGCAGCAGCCGCTCGACCTGGGTCTGGGTGGCGATCCCGGCGTGGTCGGTGCCCAGGATCCACTTCGCGCGGCGGCCCTGCATCCGGTGGTAGCGGATCAGCGTGTCCTGAATCGCCCCGTTGAGCGCGTGGCCCATGTGCAGCGCGCCCGTCACGTTGGGCGGCGGGATCGCGATCGAGTAGTTCTCCGCCGCGTCGCCCTCGGGCTCGGGATGGTGCAGGCGCGCCTGGAACCAGCGCTCGAAGATGCGCGGCTCGGCCTCTGCGGGGACGTAGCGGGTGCGGTCTGCGAGGTCGGACATCATGCAGTCGGAGGGTAACGTCGCGCCATGCAGCGGGGATACGCGTACGACCCGGGTTCGACGGAATTCTCCCCCGCGCTCACGCCGCGGCGCGCAGCGAAATGAACAGCGGCTGGGTAGGAGAGGGGACCGAGTCGCGCCTTCGTGCCACAGCCCGCGCACGGCGGGATCCAACACACGCCGCGGGGGTGTTCTGGCACGTAGCCACTCACCGCGGCCGGGCGGGACGAGGTTCGCCGGCCGCGCCTCCCGACGCGTGATGGTGCCTGGTGAGCCCTTGGAAGGGGACAAGATGCACCATCGCCCCCGGCGGCGCCGGCGGCGACGCGCGTAATGGGGGTCATGACCCCCATTAGGCGCGTGGTCGCCGCGCGGGAGCCCGCGGCCGGACCGAGCCCGTCCTGCCCAGCCAGCTGTCCGTCGCGCACCCCGCGACGGCCCGAGGTCACTGCGGCGAAACGGTCGCTGCGGCGACCATTGCGCGCATCCGCTTCGGAACGTTGGCGCCGCGGTTCGCCGGCCCCCTACGCCGACTCGGCCTCCTGCTCGCCCGCGTCCTCCTCGGCGGCCGCGGTGACCAGCGTGGGCTTGAGGCCCTTCTCGACGGTCTCCTTGGTCACGACGCACTTCTTGACGTCGCGGCGCGAAGGCAGCTCGAACTGCACCTCGAGCAGCACCTCCTCGATGATCGAGCGCAGGCCGCGGGCGCCGGTGTCCCGCTCGATCGCCTTCGCGGCGACGGCCTTCAGCGCGTCATCGGTGAAGACGAGCTCGATCCCGTCAAAGTGAAAGAAGCGCTGGAACTGCTTGACGATCGCGTTGCGCGGCTCGGTGAGGATCGTGATCAGGTCGTCGCTTGAGAGCTGGTGCACGGCGCTGGCGACCGGCAGGCGGCCGATGAACTCCGGGATCAGCCCGTACTGCATGAGGTCCTCCGGCAGGACCTGCTCGAAGAGCTCGCCCAAGTCCTTGTTGGACTTGGAGTTGACCGCGGCGGCGAAGCCGATGCCCTTGTGGCCGATGCGCCGCTCGATCACCTTGTCGAGGTCGGCGAAGGCGCCGCCGCAGATGAACAGCACGTTTGTGGTGTCGATCGTGAGGAACTCCTGGTGGGGGTGCTTGCGGCCGCCCTGCGGGGGCACCGAGGCGGTGGTGCCCTCGAGGATCTTCAGCAGCGCCTGCTGGACGCCCTCACCGGAGACGTCGCGCGTGATCGACGGGTTGTCGGCCTTGCGCGCGATCTTGTCGACCTCGTCGATGTAGATGATCCCGGTCTCGGCCTTCTTGATGTCGAAATCGGCGGCCTGGATCAGCTTCAGGAGGATGTTCTCGACGTCCTCGCCGACGTAGCCGGCCTCGGTCAGCGCGGTGGCGTCGGCGATCGCGAACGGGACGTTGAGGATCCGGGCGAGCGTCTGCGCGAGCAGCGTCTTGCCGCAGCCGGTCGGGCCGAGCAGCATGATGTTCGACTTCTGCAGCTCGACCTCGCCGTCCTCGGTGCCCATCTGGACGCGCTTGTAGTGGTTGTAGACGGCGACCGCGAGGGTGCGCTTCGCCTCTTCCTGCGACACCACGTAGTCGTTGAGGACCGAGTAGATGTCCTTCGGGCGAGGTAGGTTTTCGAGGTCGAGTTGGGCCGGAGTCGTCAGCTCCTCGTCGATGATCTCGTTGCAGAGATCGATGCATTCGTCGCAGATGTAGACGCCGGGGCCGGCGATCAGCTTCTTGACCTGCCGCTGGCTCTTGCCGCAGAAGCTGCAGAGGAGCTGCTCGTTGCCTTCACTCGCTCGGGCCACTTGACTCCTTGTACATCGAATTCACCACGCTGCCTAGCCTCTAGCGGTGATCG
>JBBQBV010000103.1:0-13474 GCA_038318085.1 Solirubrobacterales bacterium | reverse complement strand
TCGGCGCGGAAGACCTCGTGGGTGTCGGGGTTCAGGCTGAGATCGCCCACCGTGAGCGGCGCCATGCCGCGTGGGGGCCGGCGCCGCAGCAGGGCGCGCAGGCGCGCGAGCAGCTCCTGGCGCTCGAACGGCTTCACGAGGTAGTCGTCGGCACCGGTGTCGAGGCCCTCCACGCGCGACTCGAGGGCGTCGCGGGCGGTGAGCATGAGGATCGGGATGTCCTCGCCGTCGGTGCGCAGGCGCTTGGCGACCTCGAGGCCGTCCAGGCGGGGCAGACCGAGGTCGAGCACGAGCAGGTCGGGCAGGAACGCGTGGTAGGCGTCAAGCGCGGACACCCCGTCGCCGGCGAGCTTGACCTCGTAGCCCTCCAGGCGCAGGGAGCGCTGGAGCACCTGGGCGATGTCGTCGTCGTCCTCGACGACGAGCACGCGTGCGGGGCGGGAGTCCATTTCCCACGAGGGTACGCCCCCACCTGGCCGTTTCCAGGGAGGTTTTACGTCGCCTTTCACGAAGGGTCGGCTGGCATGGCCTCCCAGACCGCGACCCGCCGCCGACCCCCGCCCAAGAAGAAGGGAAAGCCCGCGAAGCGCCGCGCACCCTCCGGCCTCCCGAGGCTCGAGCAGCGCCACCGTGACCTGATCGGGCTCGGCCTCGTCGCCGTCGCGGTCTTCTTCGCCTTCGTCATCTGGCTGCGCTGGGACGGCGGCAGCGCCGGGAAGGGCGCGGTCGACGGGCTGCGCTGGCTCGTCGGCGGCGTGCACGTCGTCGTGCCGTTCGTGCTCCTGGGGGCGGGGGGCTGGCTCGTGTTGCAGCCTGTGCTGCCCGCGGTGCGCCCCCTGCGCACGGGGCTCGTGAGCCTGTTCCTGGCCCTGGAGCTCGGGCTCGCCGCCGGGACGCTCGGCCTCGGCCCTGGCGGCATCCGGCTGCACGCCTTCGACGTCGCCTACGCCAAGCAGCACGGCGGCATGATCGGCGAGGCCCTGCACGAGGGCATCTCGCTGCTCCTCGGCGGCGTGGGCGCCCACATCGTCGCCGTCTTTGCGTTCGCCGCCGCGGTCCTTTTGCTCACGGGCGCGTCGATCGCGAGCATCCTCCAGGCCACGAGCCACACCGTGGGCACGTCCACGCGCCGGCTGCGGGAGGCGTCCGAGGTCCGCCGGGGCCGCGTGACCGAGGAGCTCGCGGCGCTTGAGCGTGAGCCGTCGCGGGTGCGCGCCAGCGCGCGCACCGTCGAGCTGCACGAGGAGGTGACCCCGGACTGGGCCGCCGAGCTCGCACCGGAGCCTGATCCCGAGCCCGAGCCCGAGCCCGAGTCCGAGCCGCCCGCCGTGGAGCAGACGCTCGCCGAGGACGAGGACCAGCCCGGCATCGAGAAGCTGCAGCCGGACCAACTGGATCTGACCCCGCAGGGGCGCTATCGCGCCTCCGTCACCGACGACCCCTCGTTCGTCTGGCACCTTCCGGACCCCGGCTTTCTCAAGCAGTCCTCCGAGCTCGCCAACCGGCCGGACACTGCCGGACAGGAGAAGACCTCGAAGGCGCTGACCGAGGCGCTGGGCCACTTCGGCGTCGATGCGCGCGTGATCGCGATGGTCGCCGGCCCGCACATCACGCGCTACGAGCTGCGTCTCGCCCCGGGGACGAAGGTCGCCAAGGTCGCCCAGCTCAAGGACGACCTCGCGTACGCGCTCGCGGCCTCGGACATCCGCGTCCTGGCGCCGATCCCGGGCAAGCAGGCCGTCGGCGTGGAGGTCCCCAACGCGCGCCGGCGCATCGTGCACCTCGGCGACGTGATGAGCACGCCGCCCGCGGACTGGTCCCCGCTCACGGTCTGCCTGGGCAAGGACGTCGCGGGCCGCGCGATCGCGGCCGACCTGGCCAAGATGCCGCATCTGCTCGTGGCCGGCACGACGGGCGCGGGGAAGTCCGGCTGCGTGAACGCGATGCTCTCGAGCGTCCTGCTCAACGCCACCCCGCACGACGTGCGGATGATCCTCGTGGACCCCAAGCAGGTCGAGCTCAACCACTACGAGTCGATCCCGCACCTGCTCACCCCGGTGATCACGTCGCCGCGCAAGGCGGCCACCGCGCTGCAGAATCTCGTGCGCGAGATGGAGAAGCGCTACGGCCAGATGTCGCTGGCCCGCACGCGCTCGCTCGTCGAGCTCAACAAGGTCCGCGCGTCGCGCGGCGAGGCGCCGCTGCCCTACATCCTGTGCGTGATCGACGAGCTCGCCGACCTGATGATGGTCGCTCCGGCCGACGTCGAGGACTCGATCATCCGGATCGCTCAGAAGGCCCGCGCGGTCGGCATCCACCTCGTGCTCGCCACGCAGTCCCCGCGCGTGGACGTCATCACGGGCATGATCAAGGCCAACGTGCCGTCGCGGATCGCCTTCGCCGTGTCCTCGCAGACCGATTCGCGCGTCATCCTTGACCAGAACGGCGCGGAGGCCCTGCTCGGCCAGGGAGACATGCTCTTCTCGCCGGTCGGCTCGTCGCGCCTGCAGCGCATCCAGGGGGCCTACATCGACGAGGCGGAAATCGAGAAGCTCACCGATGCATGGCGGCGCCAGGGCGAGCCGGAGTTCCGCGAGGAGCTGCTCGAGGAGGTCGAGGCGGAGGCCGCCCCCGACGCGCAGGACACCGAGTTCGATCCCGACGACGACCCGCTGCTGCAGGACGCGATCCGACTGGTCGCCGAGATGCAGACGGCGTCCACCTCGATGCTCCAGCGCCGACTGCGTCTGGGCTACACGCGTGCGGGGCGCCTGATCGACATGCTCGAGCGGCGCGGCGTCATCTCCGGCTACGAGGGATCAAAGCCCCGCCAGGTCCTGATCTCCGAGGGCGACGTCCCGCGGGTCCTCGCGAACCTCGCCGAAGCCGGGCGGCTCGGCTCCGGCCCGCGTACGGTTCTGGAAGACGACGCGCCGGAATAGTCTCTCGCGTATGGCCGACATCGGCTCGACGCTGCGGGAGACGCGGATGCGCGAGCGGATCGACATCACCACCGTCGAGTCCGCCACCAAGATCCGGGCGAAGTACCTGCGGGCGCTGGAGAACGAGGAATGGGACCAGCTCCCAGGCCCCACCTTCGTGCGCACCTTCCTGCGCACATACGGGGACTACCTCGGGCTCGATTCCAAGAACCTGGTGGAGGAGTACAAGCAGCGCTTCGAGCGCCCCGGCCCGCAGGATCTGCTGCCGTTCGCCTCGCGCGGCGGTGGCGGTCGCCGCCAGCGTCCGGTGCGGGTGATCCCGCCGTTTGCCATCGTCGCCGCCTGCGTCGTGCTGCTGCTCGTGGCGCTCTTTGCCCTCGGCACGCTGGGCGGGAACTCCACCAACCCACCCGACATCTCCTCGACGCCCACGGCGACGGCGACGCCCGGCGCCACGTCGGGCGGGGGAGGGTCCAGGCGAAAGCGGACGAAGAAGGCCAAGCCGCCTGTGCCGACGAAGGTCTCGCTGCAGATCGTGCCCCAGGCCTCGGTCAACGTCTGCCTCGTCAACGCCGCCGGCGCGCCGCTGATCCGCAGCCAGACGCTTTCGACGAAGACGAAGGTGTACCGGTCCAAGCGGATGAAGGTCACGTTCGGCAACGGGCAGGTACGCATGCGCCTGGCCGGGAAGAGCTACGACGTGCCGGACACCGATCACGCCGTCGGCTACGCGCTGCGACCGGGCAAGGCCCCGCGGCCGCTGCCCGACAACGCCCTGCCCACCTGCGCGTGAGCGCGCGCGCCGGCATCGTGGTCACCGGCACGGAGGTGCTGTCGGGGATCATCCGCGACCGCAATGGCCCGTGGCTGTCCGAGCGCCTGCGCGAGAACGGCGTGGACTGCGCGCAGATCACGATCGTCGGCGACCGGCCGCAGGACATGCGGGCGGCGCTCGACGCCCAGGCGGGCCTCGGCGTCGACCTGATCGTCACCAGCGGCGGGCTGGGGCCGACCGCGGACGACCTGACGGCGACGGTGGTGGCGGACTTCGCAGGACGGGCCGTGGCGCTCGACGAGGCGCTTGAGGGCCGCATCTGGGCGATCCTGCAGCGGCTCAGGGCGCGCTGGCCGGACCTCGACGAGGGCGCTGTCCGCGCCGCCAACCGCAAGCAGGCGCTCGTCCCGCAGGGCGCGACCGTGCTCGAGCCGGTCGGGACGGCTCCCGGCCTCGTCGTGCCCCCCGCGGAGGGCGGCAGCGGCCCGACGGTGCTGGTGCTGCCCGGGCCGCCACGAGAGCTGCAGCCGATGTGGGCGACCGCCTTGCAGACCGCCGCGATGCGGACGGCGCTGGCCGGCGCCGGGAAGCTCGAGCGCGGCATGCTGCGACTGTTCGGGATCCCGGAGTCGGAGATCGCGCGATCGCTGGAGGTGCTCGCCGACGAGGGCGTGCCCCTGGGCGAACTGGAGATCACGACGTGCCTGCGGCGCGGGGAGATCGAGATCGCGACCGTCTTCGCACCGCAGGCGGCGCCGGCCTACGACGCGTTCGCCGCCGGCATCCGCGGGCGCCACGGTGCGCTGGTGTTCTCCGAGGACGGCTCCACGATCGATGACCAGGTCGCGGCGGGGCTGGCGAACGGCGGGCGCACCGTCGCGACGGCGGAGTCCTGCACGGGCGGTCTGCTCGCGGCCCGGCTGACGGAGCGCGCGGGATCCTCGGCGTACATGCTCGGCGGCCTCGTCGTGTACTCCAACGCCGCCAAGGTCGCGCAGGCCGGCGTCCCCGCCGAGCTGATCGAGCGCCATGGCGCCGTCTCGCCCGAGGTGGCGGCGGCGCTCGCCGACGGCGCGCGGGCGGCCCTGGGAGCGTCGATCGGCATCGGCGTCACGGGCGTCGCCGGGCCCGGCGGGGGGACGGAGGACAAGCCGGTGGGGACCGTCTGCCTCAGCGTCTCGACAGACGACGGACGGCGCATCGACCGCGACGTCGTGCTTCCGGGCAACCGCGCCGACGTGCGCGACCGCTCGACGACGCTCGCCCTGCATCTGCTGCGGCGCCTGCTGGCGAGGTGAGGCCTCCTCGGCGCAACGTCGAGCTCAAGGCCACGGACCCCTCCCCGCGCGCGTCAGTGCGGGTCTGCGCGTCGCTCGGTGCCGTCGACCACCGGACCACCGTGGTCAGGGCTCATCTTGGCTGAACCCATGACCACCCCGTCCGGCGCCACCGCGACGACCGTGCGGCCAGGCGGCTCGAGCAGCCACACCTCGCGGGCGTCGGACTCCTCCATGTCCGGGTCGTAGCTGAAGGTCTCCCCGGCCGCGACGATCTCCCGTACGAACGGCCATATCGCGGGCCAGTCCTCTTCTGTCGCGTCTCTGATCAGCACTGTGCTGCAGTGGGTGCTCAGGTCGGCGGAGCCGACCAGACCGTGGGCGAGGTCACACGGGACCCGAGCCCGAAGGCTCGAGGATCACCAGGGGGATCTCGCGGTCGGTCTTTGACTGATAGCCCCCATAGCCCTTGTAGGCCTTGACGACGTTCGGCCAGAGTTGGCCGCGCTCGGTGGCCGACGCGGTCCGTGCGCGCATCGTGGCCGTCGTCCCCTCGGCGGTGACCTCGACCTCGGGGTCGGCGACCAGGTTGAGATACCAGGCCGGGCTGCGGTCGTCGCCGCCCCGTGAGGCGACGATCACATAGTTGCCCTCGTGTCGCAGCGGCGAGGTCAGCATCACCGTGCGGGCTCTGGCGCTCTTGCGCCCCTTCGTGGTCAGCTCGACGACCGGCATGCCGCCGAAGCGTTTGAGGAGCCGGCCCCCGCTGACGTCGTAGATCTTGCGGTGAAGAGCCGTGACATATTTGCCTACCAGGTCTCTGAGGTTCATGCCATGAGTGTCGCACGAGGCCGCGGCCGAGCCTGAACGACGGAGCGAACCAGCCATGATCGTTGACCTCCGACCCGCATGTCCCTCCGACGAGCCGTTCCTGGAGGCGATGCTGCTGCAGGCGCTCGGCTGGCGTGGCACGGTCCCCGCCAGCATGACGTCGGCGACGGAGAAGCACGTTCGCGACTATGGGCGCGGCGGCGACCACGGCGTCATCGCAGTCTGGGCCGGCACCCCGATCGGAGCCGCCTGGTACCGCCGCTTCAGCGCGCAGGATCGCAGCTACGGGTATGTCGACGATGCGGTACCGGAGCTGGCGGTCGCCGTCGAAGCTGGGTTTCGCGGGAGGGGCGTCGGTGCCACGCTCGTGCGCCGGATCCTGCACGACGTCGTCGCTCAGCGGCTCCCTGGCGTGAGCCTCAGCGTCGAGCCGGACAATCCGGCTCGCAAGCTCTACGAGCGCCTCGGGTTCGTCAGGGTCGGCGAGGTCGATGGGGCGGCCTGGACCATGGTCTACCGGACGCTGCTGTAACACGGGTCACGGCGAGCCCTCGAGCGCGGAGAGGAAGTGCAGGCCGTTCATGCCCGGGCAGAAGAAGTACTCGCCGCCACGGACCGTCACGACCCGCGACAGCGGGCCGAAGAAGAAGGGCGGATCGCCCGGGATCGTCATCTTCAGTGCGCCGTCGTGGTCCTGAGGGCCGAGCAGCGGGTCCTGGTCGTCGCCCTGGCGCAGCCCGTTGCCGTCGTTGAGCCATTGCGACTGCACGAACTCAAACTGGCGCGCGATGCTGGCCTGCAGGCACATGAAGACGATCCCGCGATCGCAACCGTCGTCCTCGGCGCCCTCCGGCAGCGGGTCGCCGTAGGGGATGCCCCGCCGGACGAGCCGGTGGCGGTTGACCAGCTTGCCCTCGAACGGCAGGCTCAGGCGGGGGTTGACGCGGCGGACGTGACTGCCGACGGGGCACCGCCGGCCGGCCGCGTCGTCGGCGTAGGAGAACGCGTTGTTGCGGGCGCTGTCGGCGGCGACGGACGGATCCGGAGCCATGGGCGACAGGGCGAGCGGTGTGCCGTCGCGCCACCGGCCCACGAGCTTGGCGGCCAGCAGCTCCTCGTCGCCGTCGAACAGCGCCGCGTTGTCGGCGAGCTGGCGACGGAACGCGGCGACGTCCTGGCGAAGCTTGCGGTACACCAGAAAGGACCCGTTGCGGCCCAGCTGGTCGGGCGTGGGGCCAGCCGGCAACGCGTTCTCCTCGTCGGGGTAGCCGAGGACGAACTCGCCGGCACGGATCGGCCTCCAGCCGTCGGCGGTGGGCGCGCCGCCGCCCGGGCCCGGATCCACGCCGCTGCCCTCGATCGCCGGTTGCGCGAAGCCGTCGGAGAAACCGAAGTGCTCGGTTCCCCCGGGCAGCGCTGCTCCCGCCTGCTCGGCCACGACTCGCAGCCCGCCGGTCTGCTGGAGCCCGTCGCGCAGGCGCCGATCGTGGTCCTGCAGGGCGGCCGAGGTCATCGCGCTGATCATCACCAGCAGATGGCAGTCCTCGCTGGCGAACGGCGCCTCCCAGTGCTCGGGCGCGCTCGCGCCCGTGTCACCGAGGAGGGCCGCCCGCGCGGCCATGCCCTCGCGGAACTCCTCCGGGAAGCTGCCCAGCGAGGTGTCGGAGACCCCCAGGGCGCGCAGCCCGGCGTAGCTGACGGCGACGTTGATGCCGCTCTCCGGCTTCACGCTCCAGGGTGCGGCGATCAGCACCTCGTCCAGGATCCCGGCCAGCCACCGGCGCGCGGGCGCGGCATCGTCCACGCGCAGGAGGAGGTATGAAGCGAAGGGCATCCGATACCCGCGCACGACGAAACCCTGGACGGCGGTCAGATCGAGCTCGGTCACGTCCCGAAGACCTCGAGGAAGCGCGTCTGCAGCTCGGCCGCCGGCGTGCCGCGGTGGTCCAGCGCGAACTGGCGCAGCTTGGAGCGCGCGTCGAGACTGCCGAGAACCTGCTGCACCGTCCGGTCGCCGTAGGCGCCGAAGAACAGCGAGCTGTCGATCTGGTGGGCGTCGAACCACGGCGCCCAGGCGGCGCCGTCCTCGTGTCCCGGATAGCCCGCGCAGTGACTCCAGATGGCATCGGCGTCGGTCCCCATGCCCGTGCGCATGCCCTCGAGGTAGGGCGCGAGCTCCCCGTCGAAGTTGCTCGTGAACAGCAGCCGCGGGGCGGAGAGATGGTCGCGCTTCTGCGGCGGGCCCTCGTACACGACGTCGTCGATCACGACCCAGCGCGCGAAGTGCGTGCCTGGCACGCGGGCGAGGGGACTGGCGTGCAGGCCGGCCAACGTGTCGAGGTGTCCGGCGAGATCGTCGGCGTGGCCCGGCAGGATCGGCGCCAGCACGGTCAGCGAGTAGGCCTGCCCCGACCGGTTGCGCCCGAGGTGTCTCACAGGTCGCCCTGCACGTCGGTGAGCATCTGCCGGTAGGCGCTCTCAAACGCGGCCGACTCCAGCGACGCCGCCCGCGGCCGCAGGCCATCCAGCGCCGTCTGGACGCGCCCCGCCGAGATGATCTCGGTCGTCGTCGCGCCCGGGTACGCCGACCAGTAATGGTCGGCGACGAACTCGTTGTGGCGGATGTAGGCCTTGAACCGCTCGACGGGCGTCGGCCCGGGAAACCCGTACGACGTGCCCCAGATCGCCTTCATCCGGAACGGCACGACCTCCGAGAAGGCGTCGATGTACTGGTCCCAGGTGCCGTTGAAGTTACTCTCGAAGAGCAGGTAGCCGTGGCCGAGTCGCTCGCCGCCCTGCGCGTCCGGAAAGCGTTCGATCACCGCCCACCGCGCGTAGTGGATGAACGAGAGCGCCTGCAGCTTCTCCAGTGTCGAGGTGATGTGGCGGCCGGCCCAGAAGACGATGGCAAGGACGATCCGGCCGATGATCGGCCGCAGCGGCGTGACCACCGTGATCGCCGTCGCCTTGCCCTCGACGTTCGCCATGGGCAGATGCTGTCCGGTCCGCGGTGCCGATGTCAAGGGCGCGACCGGTCTGGCTCCCCATGGATGGGGTACCCGCTGAGCATGGCCGTCCCGTGCTCGTGACATGATCACCAGGTCCGGCGTCGCCCTGCGGAGCTGATCGAGACCCTCGGACTCGCCTGCCACGTGGCCAAGATCGCTCGCGTCCTGACCTGGGATCGGGCGCTGCAGGCCGCACGTGAGCAGGGCGAGGCCATCGAAGATCGCTGGATGGCCGCGCCCCTGGAGATCCTCGCCTCGCTCCTGGACGAGTCGTCAGCCGTGCGCTGAGAGCGTCGCCTCGATGCCGCGGAGGTCGCCGTCCTCGTCGACGAGCACGGCGACGTCGCGGTAGCCGAGGCGGGCGAGGGCGTCGCCGAGCGCGTCGGCCTGTCGATCGCCGAGCTCGAGCAGGAGCGCCCCGCCGGGCCGCAGGAAGCGGGGGCTGTCGGTGAGGACGCGGCGGAGGATCTCGGTGCCGTCGTCGCCGCCGTCGTAGGACAGCGGCGTCTCGAAGGTGAAGGTGTCGCGCTGCAGCAACGGCAACTCGGGCGTCGGCACGTACGGCACGACGCCGACGACGACGTCGACGTGTCCCTGAAGCGCGCGCGGCAGCGGGGCGAACAGGTCGCCGCGACAGACCTCCACCCCGTTGGCCGTCGCGCAGGCGACGGCGCGCGCGTCGACGTCGGAGGCCACGACAAGCGCGCCGGGGTGACGGGTGCTCAAGGTCTTGGCGAGCGCCCCGGCCCCAGTGCAGAGGTCGATCGCCACACCGCCGGGCGGCAGGCGCTCGACGGCCCGGCGCGCGAGCTGCTCGCTCTGCCAGCGCGGGACGTAAACGCCGGGATCGACGCGGATCTCCAGGCCGCAGAAGGAGACGCTCCCCGTGATCCAGGCCAGCGGCTCGCCCGTGAGGCGACGCCCGACGAGCGACTCGAGGCGCCCGGCGTCGCCGGCCGCGCGGGCGAGGAGCTCGTCGGCCTCCTCGTCCGCGGCGACGAACCCGGCGCTCGCGAGCAGCGCGGTCAGCCCCTCGGGGTCGTTCGGTACCGCCACGCCCGTGGATTAGACCATGCGGAGTTGAGATGGAATCTGCTCCATGCTTCGCGTGGTTTCAGGTCGCACCCTGTTCGAGGTCGACGTCAGCTAGATCTCCGAGCTCACAGGCCGCTACGCCCGGGTGGCGATCGACCTGGGCACGGGTGACGGCCGTCGCGTGCTCGCCGCCGCGGTGGCGCGCACGGACACGCTCGTGACCGGTGTCGATGCGAACGCGGCGGCAATGGCCGAGGCCTCGCGCCGGGCGGCGCTCCGTGGTGCGCTGCCGAACGCGCTGTTCGCGGTGGCGGCCGCCGAGCACCCACCTTGAGCCCTTTATGGACTGCCCTCAGTCAACTTCCCGTGGGCGTCGCTGCTGCGCGGCGTCCTCGGCCACGATGACGTCGTGCTGGCGGGCCTGGCGCAGCTGCTGGCACCCGGGGCGACGGCCACGGCGCTCGTGTCCGTGGTGCCGCGCGACGGCGTGCCCGCGATCCCTCAGCCGGCCGCGCTCGCGGCGGCCTACGCGCGCCACGGACTGCGTCTCGTCGAAGTCCGGGCGGCGACGGCTGCCGAGGTGGCGGCGTCCGGCTCGTCCTGGGCCAAGCGGTTGCGGGCGGGGCGGGAGCGTCCGTGACGCTGCTGCGGGTCCGTGCGCGCGTTTCGTGACCGGATTGACGCAGTCTTGGCACACCCGCGTCTGGTTTCTTGACACCGGGTCGGGAAGGCTGCGGTTCCGTCCGAACCCCCCCGCAGAATGCGTCCTTCTGAGCATCAAGATTTTGAGGAGCCGAACCGCATGAGCACCACCGAGCAGGGCAGCAAGGCCCGCGAGGCCGCCCTTTCGGGCGCGCTGACGCAGATCGAACGCCAGTTCGGCAAGGGCTCCGTCATGCGCATGGGCGACGAGGGCGCGAAGGTCAACGTCGGCGCCATCCCCACCGGGGCGCTGTCGCTGGACCTCGCGCTGGGCATCGGTGGCATGCCGCGCGGGCGCATCGTCGAGCTCTACGGTCCGGAGTCCTCGGGAAAGACCACGCTCGTCTACCACGTGATCGCGGAGGCCCAGCGCCTCGGCGGCGTGTGCGCGTTCATCGACGCCGAGCACGCCATGGATCCGCTGTACGCCCAGCGCATCGGCGTGGACATCGACGAGCTGCTGGTCTCCCAGCCTGACTATGGCGAGCAGGCGCTAGAGATCGCCGACATGCTGATCCGCTCGGGCGCGGTCGACGTCGTCGCGATCGACTCCGTGGCCGCGCTGACGCCGCGCTCGGAGCTCGAGGGCCAGATGGGCGACCAGTCCGTCGGCCTGCAGGCGCGGATGATGTCCCAGGCCCTGCGCAAGCTGGCCGGCAACCTGAACCGGTCGGACACGATGTGCCTGTTCACGAACCAGATCCGCGAGAAGATTGGCGTAATGTTCGGCTGCTTTTCATATGACTCGCGCGTGGTGCTCGCCGACGGCAGCACCGAGAAGATCGGCAAGATCGTCAACCAGCGCCTTCCGGTCGAGGTCATGTCGATGGACCCCGACACCGGGAAGATCTCGCCGAAGAAGATCGTCGAGTTCTACGACAACGGCGAGGCCGACGAGTGGCTGCAGTTCGAAGTCGAGGCCGCGGGTGGCTCGGGCGTGCGCAAGTTCGCCTGCACGCCGAACCACCTGATCTTCACGCCGGAAGGCGAGCGGCACGCGTTCGAGATCGACGAGGGCGACGAGGTGCTGGCCGCGGTGAAGCAGTACGAGCTGCGCGAGGATCAGCGGCAGCTGATGCTCGGCAGCCTGCTGGGCGACGGGTCGCTGCGCTGCGCCTCCAAGCACAATGTCAAATTCCGCGTCGGGCACGCGGCGCGTCAGCGTGCATACGTGGAGTGGAAGCACGAGATGCTCGCGCCGTTCGCCAACAAGGTGGCTCCGACCGGCAACGGCATCGGCTTCGACACCATCCCGATGCACCAGCTCGCCTGGATGCACGAGGCGATCTACGCAGTCAACGGGGGACGGACGGTCAGCGATGAGTACATCGCCCAGCTCGACGCGCGCTCGATCGCCGCCTGGTACTGCGACGACGGGACCTTCGGGGGCAGCTACGAGCGCTGGGGCCACGGCAAGGCGACGATCTGCGCCGCTGCGCTGAGCCTCCCGGATCGCGAGAAGCTGGCCGTTCGTTGCGACGAGCTTGGGATGGGACATCCCACGCTGAGCGGCACCAACCTGCTGTTCAGCGGCGAGCGTACCCGCATGTTCCACCAGCAGATCGCGCCCTACGTGCATCCGTCGCTGGACTACAAGCTCCATCCCGACTTCCGGGGGCAGTTCGTCTGGTACCCAGACACGAGCGACGCCCACCTCAACGGCACGCGTCTGGCATCACGGACCTCGTTGCGTGCGGCGCCGATGAAGGTGCTGCGCAAGTACGCGAAGCCCACTCCGCCGGCCGAGCACGACCGGCCCTCCAAGCGCCATCGCTACGACCTGCAGGTGGAGGGCAACCACACCTACCTCGTCGACCATGTCGTCGTCCACAACTCCCCCGAGACGCAGCCGGGTGGCCGCGCACTGAAGTTCTACGCCTCACAGCGCCTGGACATCCGCCGCATCGAGACGCTCAAGGACGGCACGGAGGCGGTCGGCAACCGCGTTCGCGTCAAGGTCGTCAAGAACAAGGTCGCGGCGCCGTTCCGCCAGGCCGAGTTCGACATCGAGTACGGCCAGGGAATCTCGACGTCCGGCTGCATCCTGGACCTCGGCATCGAGCACAACATCGTCACGAAGTCCGGCTCGTTCTTCTCCTACGGGGAGGAGCGCCTCGGCCAGGGCCGCAACAACGCCAAGGCCTTCCTGGACGAGCACCCGGAGCGCGCGAAGGAGATCGAGGACAAGGTCTGGGACGCGCTGGGCCTGTCGCGCGACCCGGCCGCGGCCGGCGCGCCCGAGCCCCCACCGGCCGATGGCCTGGGCGCGCCCACGAAGGTCGAGCCGATCGAAGCCGCCGCGTGAGGCAGGGCGTGAGCCAGGGCGAACGGCTCATCCTGGACCCCGAGGTCCGGCTGCAGCAAGCGCGCGACATCGCGTGGGTGGCGCTCAACCGCCGCGAGCACACCGTCGCCGAGCTGCGGCGGGTGCTCGAGCGCAAGCGCGTCGACCCCGCCGACGTCGCCGCGGTGCTCGACGAGCTCGTCCGCGAGCGCTGGGTCGACGACGCGTCCTACGCCATGCGCTTCGCCGAGGACCGACGGCACCTGGACGGCTGGGGCTCGGAGCGCATCGCTCGCCGCCTGCACGCCCTCGGGGTGGACGCCGCACACGTCGACGCCGCGGTCGGCGATCGCCCGCTGGAGGACGAGCGCGACGCCGCGCTGGAGCTGCTGCGCGGGCGCTTCCCCGACCCGCCGCAGGATCCGCGCGAGCGCAACAGCGCGCTCGGCGTGCTGGTTCGGCGGGGCTTCAACCTCGAGCTCTCCCACGATGTGCTGCGACGCTACTGCGGTGTGGGGGAGTTCGACTAGCAGGGTCACCGATGCCACATCATGCGGAACGCGTTAGCGTCATGTATCAAGCATGCCTCGTACTACGCTCGACCTCGATGCCTCCGTGCT
>JBBQBV010000102.1:0-13614 GCA_038318085.1 Solirubrobacterales bacterium | reverse complement strand
GACGCCATCCACCCGGGCTACGGCTTCTTGGCCGAGGACCCCGACCTGGCCGACGCCTGCGAGCGCGAGGGGATGGTGTGGATCGGGCCTCCCATCGCGGTGATGGAGCGCCTGGGCGACAAGGTGGCCGCCCGCGAGCTGGCCGAGCGGGTGGGGGTGCCGGTCATGCCGGCGACCGGGCCGTTGCCCGACGACGCGGGAGAGGTCGAGCGGCTCGGCGCGGAGGTGGGCTTTCCGTTGATGGTCAAAGCGAGCTGGGGCGGTGGCGGGCGCGGCATGCGCATGGTCGAGGACCCGGCCAGTCTTGGCGAGCAGGTCGTCGCGGCGCGCCGGGAGGCGGGCGCGGCCTTCGGGCGCGACGACGTCTTCCTCGAGCGCCTGGTCAAGCGCGCGCGCCACCTCGAGGTCCAGATCCTGGCCGACGAGGCGGGCGAGGTCGTGCACCTCTACGAGCGCGACTGCACGGTTCAGCGGCGACACCAGAAGGTCGTGGAGCGGGCGCCGGCGGCGGCGCTTGACCCGGCGACCCGAGACGAGATCTGCGCCGCCGCCGTGCGTCTCGCGCGCGAGGCGGGCTACCGCAACGCGGGCACGGTCGAGTTCCTGCAGGACGTCGACAGCGGATCCTTTTACTTCATCGAGGTCAACCCGCGCATCCAGGTGGAGCACACCGTGACCGAGATGGTCACCGGCGTGGACCTGGTGAAGGCGCAGATCCACATCGCCGAGGGCGCCTGCATCGGCACGCCCGAGAGCGGCATCCCGGCGCAGGACGCGATTCGGCTGAACGGCTACGCGCTGCAGTGCCGCGTGACCACGGAGGATCCAGACAACCAGTTCGCCCCCGACTACGGACGCATCACCACCTACCGCGAGGCGACGGGCTTCGGCATCCGCCTGGACGGCGGCACGGCCTACGCCGGCGCTGTCGTGACGCCGTTTTATGACTCGCTGCTCGAGAAGATCACGGCGTGGGCGCCGAGCCCGGAGGAGGCGGTGGCCCGGATGGACCGCGCGCTGCGCGAGTTCCGCGTCCACGGGGTCAAGACCAACCTGCTCTTCCTCGAGGGGCTGATCTCCCACCCGCGCTTTCTCGCCGGCGACGTCACCACGCGGTTCGTCGACGAGACCCCCGAGCTCTTCGATCTCGAGCAGCCCCGCGACCGCGCCACCCGCCTGCTCGACTTCGTCGGGGAGGTGCTCGTCAACGGCAACCCGGAGGTGGCCGGACATCCCGCGCCGGGCCCGCTCCCGGTGGCGCCCGTGCCCGACGTGCCCTACCGCTCGCAGCTCGAGCCCGGCACCCGCGACCGGCTCAAAGAGCTCGGTCCGGAGGGCTTCGCCCGCTGGATGCGCGACGAGCGGCGGCTGCTGCTCACCGACACCAGCTTCCGCGACGCCCACCAGTCGCTCGTGGCCACGCGCGTGCGCACCTGCGACCTGCTGCGCATCGCCCCGATGTACGCCAGGCAGCTGTCCGGGCTTCTTTCGCTCGAGTGCTGGGGCGGGGCCACCTTCGACGTCGCCATGCGCTTTTTGAAGGAGGATCCGTGGAACCGGCTCGCCGCCCTGCGTGAGCGGGTTCCGAACATCCTCCTGCAGATGCTGCTCCGGTCCGCCAACGCGGTCGGCTACACGAACTACCCCGACAACGTGGTGCGCTTCTTCGTCGCCCAGGCCGCGGAAGCCGGCGTGGATCTGTTCCGCGTGTTCGACTCGCTGAACTGGGTCGAGAACATGCGCGTGGCCATGGACGCCGTGCTGGAGACGGGCGCGCTGTGCGAGGCCGCCATCTGCTACACGGGCGACATCCTCGACCCGGCCAGGTCGAAGTACGACCTCGGCTACTACGTGAGCCTGGCCCGCGAGCTCGAGGCGGCGGGCGCCCACGTGCTCGGGATCAAGGACATGGCCGGCCTCTGCAAGCCCGAGGCGGCCCGTCGGCTCGTGCGGGCGCTGCGGGAGGAGGTGGGCATCCCGATCCACTTCCACACCCACGACACCAGCGGCGCCTCGGCCGCCAGCGTCCTGGCGGCCGCCGAGGCCGGCGTCGATGCGGCCGACGCCGCGATGGATCCGGTCAGCGGCCTCACCTCCCAGCCGAACCTGGGGGCGATCGTCGAGGCCCTGCGCCATACGGAGCGCGACACGGGCCTGGCGCGCGAGCCGTTGGACGACGCGGCGGGCTACTGGGAGGTGGTGCGCGGGTACTACGCAGGCTTTGAGAGCGACATCCGCGCGGGCGCCTCGGAGGTCTACGAGCACGAGATGCCGGGCGGGCAGTACACGAACCTGCGCCAGCAGGCGCGCGGGCTGGGCATCGAGGGCCGCTGGCGCGAGGTGGCGGCAACCTACGCCGAGGTCAACAGGATGCTCGGCGACATCGTCAAGGTCACGCCGACCTCGAAGGTGGTCGGCGACCTCGCGGTGTTCATGGTCACCAACGACCTCAGCGCCGAGGAGGTCCTCGACCCGGAGCGCGAGATCAGCTTCCCGGAGTCGGTCGTCAGCTACTTCCACGGAGACCTTGGCCAGCCGCCGGGCGGCTTCCCCGAGGAGCTGCAGCGCAAGGTGCTCAGGGGTGGCGACCACCTGCGGGTGCGGCCGGGCGAGGCGCTGGAGCCGGTGGACTTCGACGCGGTCCGCAAGGAGGCGCAGGAGAAGGTGGGTCGCGCGGTGAGCGAGCAGGAGCTCGCCTCCTACCTGATGTACCCGAACGTATTCGTCGAGTTCGCCGCCTTCCAGCGGCGGTTCGGCGACGTCAGCGTGCTGTCCACGCCCGCCTTCTTCTGGGGCCTCGGCCAGGACGAGGAGCTCGCCGTGGAGATCGAGCGCGGCGGCAAGACGCTGTACATCCGCTTCCTCGCGCTGGGAGACCACGACAGCGACGGAGCCCGCTCGATCTACTTCGAGCTCAACGGCCAGCCGCGCGAGGTCAAGGTCACAGACCAGAGCATGGAGCCCAAGGGGCCGGCCCCGCGCAAGGCCGACCAGGGGGACCCCGGACAGGTCGCGGCGCCCGTGCCCGGCATCGTCGTCTCGCTCTCGGTCTCCGAGGGCGAGACGGTGGCGAAGGGGGCCCTGCTGCTCTCCGTGGAGGCGATGAAGATGGAGCTCGCGGTGTGCGCCGAGATGGACGGCGTCATCGAAGAGGTCGTGGCGCCGGAGGGGACGCACGTAGACGCCGGGGACCTCCTGCTCGTCGTGCAGGCGGGCGACGGCGCCGAGGACTGACCGAGCGCCCCGGCGGCGTGAGGATGCCGCCAACGAGGCGGGGCCGCCGAACTGCTCCGGCGGCCCCGCGCAGTTGCGGCGAGGGACAGCTATGCCGCGGCGCAGCTCACGAGCGGGTTGAAGTCGCTGAACACGCCGAGTGGGTTGTGCTTCCAGATCCACGCGTGCAGCTCGTAATGCGGTGGCAGGCCGAACCGGTTGCGGTCCGTGACCGCCGCGAAGCGCTGCCCGAACAGCGACGGCGGCGCGCTGTGCGTCTTGTCCCAGTCAGCCTGGAAGACGACGTACTCGACGGCCACGAGGCGCCGCCGCCCGTTCGCCTGCGGCTCGTAGACGAGCGCCTCCGGCGTTCTGGCATCGACCGCGCCGTCGCCGACGAGCGCGCCCTTGACGTAGTGGATGCCCATTCCGCCGACGCCCGGACTATCGACGCAGGCGATGCCCTTCGCATCGGTGAACAGGTCGTAGCCCTCCGCACGCGCCGTGTCGAGCTTGTGAAAGCGCGCGGTGGCTGCCCGGGCGGCGCTCAAGCCGTCCGGCTCGGCGCTCGCCGTCGCCGCGGGCGCGAGCATGCCGGCCGAAAGCGCCGCGAGTGCGACGAGGTGTCTGATGGTCATTTCGAATCTCCTGTGTGTCTCAGTGATAGAAGTAGGGATCGAGCACGCGCACCTGCGTGATTCGCGCGACGGGCAGGTCGTTGCGGGCCGCCGCTTTGCGGATCGCCTCGGGATCGGGCCCGTCGTAGACGCAGAAGGTCGTGGGTGACGCCGTCGAAGCCTCGGACGCGCAGCCCCGGCGGCGCTCGGAGCCGGAGCTCGCGAGCGCCACCGGGTCACGCCACCGTTTAGGGGGCCGGGAGCGGCTGCGTGTTGGCCGAGTTGAAGGCCTGCACGCCCGCCTCGTTGTCCCCGTCGAACGGGGTCACCTTGTCGGTGTTCGGGGTCGCGGGGCAGAAGTCGTCGCCCTCGGGGTCGGCGAACCACATGCCGACCTGGTTGAGGTCGACGCGCACGCGCTGGTCGTTGACCAGCGTGTTGGAGAACGCCTCGCCGACGATGAGCCTGTACGTGTTCGTCGCGTTGCCGTTGCGGTCGGTGAAGATGTCCCCGATGTACTCGGCGGCACCGAACGGCGGCCCGGCGGTCTGCAGCAGGAACACCGTGTAGGCGCGATCGGGCGCCAGGTGACGGGCACGGATCTTGAACGTGTCGAACCCGATCTGGTCCACCGTGGAGCGCACCTTGATCTTGACCCGTGCGTGCGGCATACAGGCGGCGAGCTGGGGCGTGGAGGGCGTCAGGCGCAGGTTGGTGACCTGAACGTCCTGTGCGGCGCGCGCGGGCGCCTTGTGGTGGTGGGCCTGGGCCCCGGCGGTGCCGGCGACCAGGCTGGTGAGGACCGCGGCGGCAACCGGGGCCATGAGGAACCTACGGCGCATCTGAACCTCCATTGGTGATATGTCGTGCGCCGTTCACACAGGGCGCTCACGGCGCGCCGCCCCGGGTCCGTGGTGGCCGGGTGGGGAGGCTTGTTCCATCCTCGGGCAGGCACCGCAGCCGCGCATCGACCGACCGACCACTCTTCGCGCCGCGGCCTTTATGTATCCGCCCGGCGCGTTTAGCCCGCGTCGACTCGCATTTGGCGAGGGGGTGCGAGATGCTTAGGCACGGGTGTGCGACCATATCGACAGCGGCGGGGTGGAGACCTACGTCCCGGGCAACCTTCCGCCCGAGCTGACGAGCCTCATCGGCCGCCGGCGCGAGCTGGCCGAGCTGTCCGCGCTGCTGGCCGACAACCGGTTGCTCACGCTCGTGGGGCCGGGTGGATGCGGGAAGAGCCGGTTGGGGCTCGCCCTCGCCGAGGAGCGGCGGGCCGAGCTTCCGGGCGGCGCGTGGTGGGTGGACCTGGCCTCGGTCGCCGACGGAAAGCTCGTCGCCCAGCACGTGGCCGCGGCACTCGAGCTTCCGCTGACGCCGCCGGATCCGGCGGCGGCCATCGCCTGGCGCCTGCGCGAGGAGGGCACGCTGCTTGTCCTTGACAACTGCGAGCTCGTCGCCGGCGCGAGCGCGGAGCTGATCGCCGGTCTGCTGGGCGCGTGCCCGGCGCTGAGGGTCATCGCGACCAGCCGGCGCTCCCTGGGCGTCGCGGGCGAGCAGCTCTTCCGCGTCGGCGGGCTCGCCGTGACCGCCTCGGGCGAGGTGCCGGCCGAGCCGGGCGCCGTCGAGCTCTTCCTTGAGCGCGCAGCGCGCTTCGCCCCGTCGTTCACCGTCTCTCACAGCACGGCCGTCACCGTCGCCCACCTCTGCCGCCGGCTGGACGGGATGCCTCTGGCCATCGAGCTCGCGGCGGCGCGCGCGCCCGTTCTCGCCGTCGAGCAGATCGCCGAGCGCCTCGAGCACGACTTCGGCCTGCTGCGCCACGCCGGCCGCGCCGCGCCCGCCCGTCACCAGACCCCTCGAGTGGAGCCACCGGATGCTCAGCCCGGCCGAGCAGACGCTGTTCCGCCGCCTGGCGACCTTCCAGGGCACCTTCTCGCTGCCGGCCGCGGAGGCGGTCGGCGCGTTCACCGACGCCGAGCGCTCCGAGGTGCTCGACGCCTTGGCGCGGTTGATCGATCACTCGCTCGTGCAGGTGGTCGAAGAGGCCGGCGAGACCCGCTACCGGCTGCTTCAGACCGTCCGGCACTACGGGCAGGACAAGCTCGCCGCCAGCGGCGAGGCGGCTGCCGTGCATGCCGCGCAGACGGGGTTTCTCGTGGAGCTTGCCGGCGAGGCGCAGGCTGGCCTGGCCGGTCCCGACCAGGCCCGCTGGCTCGAGCGCCTGGACGCCGAGCACGACAACCTGCGAGTGGCGCTGGAACGCGAGCTGCCCGCAGCCCCGGAGATCGGAGGCCGCCTCGCGGGGCTGCTGTGGCCCTTCTGGTGGCGGCGCGGCCGCTACCTGGAAGGCCGGATGTGGCTCGAGCAGGCCGCCGCACGCGCCGACGAGTTGGCGCCTGGGGTCCGCGTCGACGTCCTGACCGGCGCGGGTGTGCTCGCCTTCCTGCAGTGTGACTACCCGATCGCCATCGCGCGCCTGCAGGACGCGCTGCGCCTCGACGAGGAGTTGGGCGACCGCGCAGGCGCCGCGACAGCCCTGCAGGGGCTGGGCTCGATCGCCCGCGAGCAGGGCCGGTACGCGGATGCCCGCCGCCTGCACGAGCGCAGTCAAGCCGTCTGGGCAGAGCTCGGCGACCCACGCGGCGTGGCCACCGCACAGGACTACCTCGGCTTCGCGGCCTGGCTCGAGGGCGACTACACGCGCGCGGAAGCGCTGGAGCGCAGACGCGCTGGCGACGTTCCGCGCGACCGGCGAGGCACAGGAGACAGCGGCCGCGCTGATCAACCTCGGCGCCGCCGCCCAGTGTCGCGGCGACAGCGCGTTGGCGCGACCACGGCTCGAGGAGGCGCTGGCGATCTCCCGCGAGATCGGCTACCAGGAGGGCATCGCCTGGGCCCAGCACGAGCTGGGGATCCTCGCCCGCCGTGAGCAGGATCTTCCCCGGGCTGCCGCGCTGTTGCGCACGAGCCTGCTCCTCCACCACGAGCTCGGGGATCGCTGGCGCGCGGCGAGCGTGCTCGAAGAGCTCGCGGGCGGTCTGCTCGCGCGGATCGAGCCCGCGCGAGCGGCCGAGCTGCTTGGCGCCGCCCAAGCGCTGCGCGACACCCTTCAGGCGCCACTGCCTCCGGCGGAACGACCCGACTACGACGAGGGCGTGCAGGCCCTTCGCCATCGCCTGGGGTCCTCGGTGCTCGATCGCCACTGGTCCCACGGCCGCGCCCTGGGGCTCGAGCACGCCATCCACGCGGCGACCGACGCGGCCCAGAAGCTCTCCAACCCCGAAGCGCCCGGCTGGCGTCACGCCTTCGTCGGCCAGCTCACCGATCGCGAGTACACCGTGCTCGAGCTCCTGAGCGCCGGCCACACCAACCGCGAGATCGCCGCGGAGCTCTTCATCAGCCCCAGCACCGCCGGCGTCCACGTCTCCAACATCCTGCGCAAGCTCGGGGTCAAGAGCCGCGTCCAGGCCGCCACCCTCGCCCACCAACTCAGCCTGCCCGCGCCGTCGGCCGGCGGCGCCGAGCCCGGGCGCCTTCAGGCCGGCTCGTAGATCGCGTCTCCGACCGCTCAGCCGGCGCTGCTGCGGGCGCGTTCGTGTCGCGCGATCTCGTCGAGCACCGTCTGCGCGTAGGCGCCTGCCTCGCCCATGGTCTTGAAACGGCGCGCCTGGTCAAAGATCGCGTCGCGCTCACCGGGCGGCGCCAACAGTAGGTCGCGCCGCACGGCGACCGCGAGGAACGACGACGCGGTCGAGGTGATCGCCGTGGGGTTTCGCTGCCGAGCGCGCGCCAGGGTGACCGGGTGAAGCAGCGTGGCGGCCGGCGGGCGCGCGATCGTCAGCCGCGATGCCGTCTCGGCCGTCTTGTCGTCGTCGCCGGGACACTGCGCCTCGGGCTCGGCGGCATCCGGAAGCGTCGTGGGAGCGTCTGTCCGCGGCGATGACAGCGTGAGAAGGCTCGTCAGATCGCGCGCATGGCTGTCGCGCTCGGTCATGTTCGGCAGGTCCCAGAGGCGCTCGACCGTCGCCGGTATCGAGGCGTGCTCGTAGACGCGGTGGTCGATCACCGGGCCGGGTGTGCGCCCCGCAGCGTCGTCGTCCCCGCGTGGCGCAAGCGTCGGACGCGCAATCCAGGGCGAGCACACGATCGCGGGGACGCGCACGCCAAGCTGGCTGAAATCGAAGTCGTTGAAGTCGTTGTGGATGTCGGTGATCGAGTCGCCGGGATGCACCGTCGGACCTGGGGGAAGATGGTCGTAAAAGCCGCCGCCTTCGTCGTAGGTGATGATGAGCATGCTCTCGTTCCACACCGGGGAGTTGCGGATGGCTTCGTAGACGCGCTTGATGAGGCGCTCCCCGTGCGTGATGTCGTCAACCGGATGCTGTGAGTTGCCGCACTTGTACGTGTTGCCGGTGATGTCGTCGCCATAGTCCGGCTCGATGAAGACATAGTTGGCGATCGAGCCATCGGCCAGGTCTTCCTCGAAGTCGTCCATGTCGTGGAAGTGCGTCGCGGTGGTCCCGAGATCCATGCCTGAAAGGCACGACACCTGGGGGAACGCGTCACCGTGGTACACCGCCCACTCGATGTTCTCGGAGTCGAGCAGGTCATAGATCGTGCCGTTGTCGAACAGGAAGCCCGAGAGCAGCCCTGCCACCCCCGAGTCAAAGCCCGACGGGGAGTCGTCAAGACCGGCAGACGAGGCCGCGTGAAAGAACAGCCGGTTCGGGAAGGTCGGCCCCGGCATCGAGGAGAACCAGTGGTCGCAGACGGCGAACTCGCGTGCCAGCGCGGTGAGCACCGGGACGTCCTGTTCGCTGTAGGAGCGCATGATGGTGCACGGGTCGTGTGCCGACGACGTCGGGTTCCAGTGCTCTGCGAAGTTCTGCGCGAAGCCACTGTTATCGATCGGCGGATACGGCGGATACAGGCCGGCGGCGCGATCGCCGCACAGCATCACGAGCGTGTCGCCGAACTCGTGCCCAGGGTCGACGCCGACTGAGCGGCGCTGACCCGTCCCCACCGCACAGCGGTGCGTGACCCCGGTGTCATCGGTCCATTCGTTGAAGGCGTCATCAGGGCGGCGTGCCGTCTCGGTGGCCCCCCCGAGCTCTGCGTCGGTACCCGGGACGGGCGTGGCGCCGAGCAGGTGGTCGAAGGATCGGTTCTCGAGCACGAGCACAAAGATGTGCTTGATGCGGTCATCCAGCTTCGGATCATGGAACTTGCACGGAATGAAGATGATCCACAGCAAGACCCTTCGGATGAACCAGAAGATGATCGAGACGATCAGCTTGCAGATCGTCGTGTAGATCCAGTGAAAGAGCCGGCACACCCACTTGGAGACCCAGTTCCAGACGACGCAGACCACGTTCGAGACCCACGTCCAGACGACGCACACGACGTGAGAGATCCACACGACCGCGTCGCACGCCCAGCTGCAGGGCCACCAGTCACAGCATTCGTCGTAGCCCTCGTCCCGCGTCGCGTCACAGCGGTTATATCCCTCGTCGCGAGCCTCGACGCACTGGTTGTAGCCCTCGTCCTTCCAGTCGGCGCAGTCCTCGATCGCCTCGACCGTGCACACCTTCGACACGAGGATCTGGGCTTGGCGCTCAAGCCACGTGATCTCCCGGATGATGGTCCCGCAGAACGACACGATGGTCAGACGTCCGCGCGGACGACCTCGCTGAGGCGCCGCGCCAGCTGGCGGCGCACGCGGCCATGGACCTGCCTGCCGACCGCGATGCCTGAAAGCTTGCCGATGACCCCGGCCGCCAGCACGACGAACGCATACGCGACAAGGGATTGCGCGAGCCCGGCAAGCGTCCGCGGCGCCGCGGACGTCGCGATCCACACGGGCCAAGCCACAAGCGCCGCAAGCGACATCAGGGCACCGGACTTGCAGCCACACGGCCGCGCGGTCCGCTCCAGTCTCTCGCGCCAGCCAGCGGCCTCGGCCGGCGAAAGCCGATTGAGCACCGGCACGACTGAAGCGGCCGACGCTCGCTGCCTGCCGGGCGACCCGGAGATCCCTACGTCAGGTGTGAGCACAGCAGATCGAGTCTCGCAGCGTCCGCCGATGGCGTCAAGCGTCGCCGCCGGCCGGGGCGTTCTCGGCTCGTCAATCCGGCTGCGGCGGCCCACAGGCTCCCCGTGAGCAGGACCGCGCCGGCGCCGAACGGACCTCGCCCGGCTTGACGCCGACGAGGAGCGCCATCTCGAGCCACTTCCAGTAGCAGTCGACGTCGTCGAAGCCCAGTGCCCGCAGCCATCCGAGCTGGGTCTCCACGTCGAGCAGGCGGTCAGACGGATCCTCATCGGCGAGCGGCTCGCCGATCGCCGCGAAGAACGCCAGATGCAGGCGGTGGGTTGGCGATGCAACGTGCTCGAAGTTCGCGAACACGCCGCCGGGCTCGAGCAGGTCGAGGATCTCGCCGTACAGCGAGCGCTTTCGCTCGTGCTCGAGATGGTGGATGGCCATCGACGAGACGACGGCGTCGAAGCCCCCGAGTGCGGGCAGCGGCTCTGCGAGGTCGTGCGCGACGAGCTCGATACGCTCGTCGTCGGCAAAGCGCTTGCCTGCCGCCTCGAGCATGAGCTCTGAGAGGTCAAGGCCCACGCCATGCATGTCGTGGCGATCGATCTGGAGCAGGGCGAGCAGGCGGCCGTCGCCCGTCCCGAGGTCGAGGATGCGACGAGCGTCGCGCGGCACGTGCTCGAGCAGCACGCTCTCTCCCTCTGCGCGGCGCGGATACGTGTCCGCGCGGGCGAGATAGCGACCGACATGCTCGGACGTGGTCCATTCCTCGGAGGACATGTCGGCAGTATCTCTGCGAAGGCGGGGCTGAGCGACTGCCCGCCGGGCGGGGCTGGTCAGTAGTCGACGCGGAAGTTGCCGATGAACGCGATGACGTTCCCGTCGGGGTCATGGATCGTCGAGAGCTCGACGCCCTTACTCGCCGGTTCGATCGCCCCCGGCGCGAGACCTCGACCGGCGAGGTCGTCGACGTGTGCTGCGAGATCCTCGACCGCGAAGTTCAGCTGGGCCGATCCGGCCCGTCCGGGGTCGCTGGTGACCTGGACCCAGCCGGTGTCGGTCACGCGCCACTCGACGAGGCCCCCCATCGGGGCGTTGTCGGCTGGTCGTCCGAACAGGCGCTCGTACCACGCGTGGGAGGCATCGAAGTCGGAGACGGGCACGACGGCGAGGACGTGTTCGATGGGCATGGTGGCGCTCTCTGCGATCCGGTTGGGAAGCACGTCCGAATACCCGGCGAACGTCCTCGGAAAACCGAGGACAGCCGTCGTCAGGCGGCCACCGCGGCGACCCCGGCTCGTGGTCTCCGTGCGCACGGTCGACAACCACCTGCACAACGTCTAGCGCAAGCTCGGCGTCACACGCCGCCAGGACCTGCCGCGCGTCCTCGGCGAGACGCCTGAGTAGCCGCGCCGCACATGCTGAGCCGCACCCGCTTGTGCCGGGGCAAGCCATCGCCCGGGACCTTCGCTACCGGTGGGCGATGGTGATCATGCGGCGGCTGCGCTCGGTGAGCGGCTCGCCCTCGCGGTCGAGCAGGTCGACGGCGCGGAAGCCCGCGTCGAGGAGCCAGTCGCGCAGCTCGACGGCGATGAACATGCGCACGGAGAAGGAGAAGCGCCGCACGCGCTCGCCGCGGACCAAGATGCGCTCGGTGGTTGCTCTGCCGGTTGTCGGGTCGAAGCGAGAGCGGTCGATCGAGAGGTCGCCGTCGCGCTCGAGGACGACCGCCGGCAGCCAGCGGGGGAGGAGCTCGGCGAGGTTGTTGTTCTCGATCAGCAGCCGGCCGCCAGGCCGCAGCACGCGATGGGCCTCGAGCAGGACGCGGCGGTTGTCGACGTCGTCGAAGTATCCGAACGACGTGAACCAGCTCAGCACACGATCAAAGCGGCCCTGCGGCCACGGAAGGGAGCGCATGTCGCCCGCGACGTAGTCGACCCGTGTGCCGCGCGCCGCTGCGTCGCTCCGAGCGTGATCGAGGAAGAGCGCCGTCGCGTCGATCCCCGTGACCTGCGCGTCCAGCTGTGCGAGGCGGTTGGCGATCCGGCCGTGCCCGCACGCGAGGTCGAGCACCTCTGTGCCAGGCTCCAGACCGAGCAGCCGCCACACGGTCTCCGCGTCGGCGTCGCTGACCTCATCGAGCATGGGCTCGTAGAAGTAGAGGTAGTCCTCATTGAAGACCTCGTCGAAATCGAACGTGGCGGGCACGAGATCGCGAGCTTACGCAGCGGTGAGCTTGCTCGATTCTTCCGTCATTTCACCAGCGGGCCGAACGTGCGGCGACGAGGCTCCGCAGACGGACGTTCAGGACGTGGCGATGTCGCGGGTGGCGCGCTCGGCGACCATGAGCACGATTGAGCGTGGGAGGAGTCGGGTGACGGTGGCGGTCAGCCGGTTGCGCCAGCCGGGGATGACGAGCGATCGACGGTCCTCGACCGCTCGCAGGCCGGCGGCCACGACAGCTTCGGCGGTCAGCTCTTGGCCGATCGCGGCCTGGCGGGAGCCCAGGACGTCGAAGAAGGCGGTCTGGACGGGGCCAGGGCAGAGCGCCAGGACGTGAACCCCGCGCCCGCGGAGCTCCGCCGCGAGAGCCTGGCTGAACGACACCATGAAGGCCTTCGTGGCGCCGTAGACAGCGAGGTACGGCGCGGGCTGGAGGCCGCCGAGGGAGGCGACGTTGATGATCGTCCCGGCGCCCCGCGCGACCATTGCCGGCGCCAGGGCGTGGGCAAGGTCGACCGCGGCGACGACGTTGACCATGATCTGCTCATGGTCGCGCTCGGCGGGGATCGCGTCGAAGCAACCCTGTGTGGCGAAGCCGGCGTTGTTGACCAGGAATGTCGATGTCGACCTCGAGCGCTTGCAGGCGGCGCACTACCGCTTGCGCAGCGTGCTCGCGGGAGAGGTCTTCGGCGATGGCCTCGACGCGGACCCCGTTGGCCGCGCGCAGACGCGTGGCCGTCTCGCGCAGGCGCTGATCCGAACGCGCGACCAACACGAGGTCCACCTGAAGCTGTGCGAGCGCATCGGCGAAGGCCGCGCCGATCCCGGATGAGGCGCCGGTGACCAGCGCGGTCTGGCCCGCGAAGGTCACGCGCCGTCCCGCGGCGTCGGGGGATGTCGCTCGTCGACGACGTCGGTCCGTGGATCGCCTGTCTGTGGCATTGCTCGGGTCCCTTCGATTGATAGCAACTTGAAGTTGCGTTAGGCACGCTACACGAGCCTTTGCGCAATCGCAACCCGGAGTGGCGTTAGACTCCTTCGATCGCCACGCCACAGCCACAGCCACAGCCACAGCCACAGCCACAGCCACAGCCACCGCGATCGCGGCCGGGCGGGCGCAGTGCGCGTGTGCGCGCCTCGGTCCTGCAGGCGACACTCGAGGAGCTCGCCGAGACGGGGTACGCAGGGCTCAGCCTCGAAAACGTCGCTCGGCGAGCCGGTGTCAACAAGACCAGTGTCTACCGTCGCTGGGGAACCCGCGACACCGTCCTGCTCGACGCGGTCCTCGAGCGAGCCAGCCAGTGGGTGCCGATCCCCGACACCGGATCAGTGCGACAAGACCTGCTCGAGCTCGCCCGCGCGGCCATCGCCAATGCCTCGACGCCCGAGCTGGAGGCCGTCATCCGCACCTTTGTCGCCGAAGCGCCCCGCGAGTCAGAGCTCGCGTCCCGCGGCCGCCAGTTCTGGGCTGCGCGATTCGCCGCCGATCGCGTGATCATCCAGCGAGGCATCGACCGC
>JBBQBV010000101.1:0-13657 GCA_038318085.1 Solirubrobacterales bacterium | reverse complement strand
TGCCGTAACGCTCGATGACGACGACTTCGCCTGGGGTCGGCTCGGGGATACGGACTTCGCTGGCGGGGATGGTGCGGGTGTACACGAGGACTCCTCCGAGTTCGTACAACAGTAGCACTTGTCGTACGACTTCATCGAAACCCGACGGCACGCCAAGCGATCCGAGTTCCGAAGTCAGGCGCGAGGTCTCAGCGGCCCAGCTCGCGAGTGCTCAGCCCGCCCGATCGCGCTGCAACGCGGCTGCGGTCGTCGGCACATGGCTCGCGGTCGAGGCCGAGCCGAACAAGGCGGTTGACCTCGTCGCGCAGCATCCCGCCCCGTTCGCCGCGCCGACGCACCAACTCAGCTGCGACGTCGGGGTCGAAGACGATGGTGGTGCGCAAACATCAAAGCCCAATCACGCCGATGTGCGTCTGGCGCGTCGGACTCGGCCCGAGAGCAGCGATCTTGTACTCATGATCGCCTCGTAGCGCTCGATTTGCTCGCGAAGATCCTCGATCTGGCTCGCGAGGCCCTCCTGCATCGCGGCGTGAAGACGAGGATGAACGTCGTCGGTGGGCTCGCTGGCCATGGCCGTCTGGTAGTCCTCCTCGACGTTCTGCAGCTGCTTCTTGCAGATCGCCATTGGCGTTCGGTCCGGCGCACGGCACGGGGGACGGCGTCAGTCGACGGCGAGCACGAGCAGGCAGGCGTCGTCCTGCAGCGGCTTGGTCCAGGCGTCCACGACTGCGCGCTCGATCGCCATGGCCGTGCCCGCCGCGGTCGGGGTGTGGGCGTTGGCGATCGCTTGGCGCAGGCCGGCGACGCCGAAGGTCCCGCCGCCCTCGACCGCGCGCTGCACGATGCCGTTGGTGACGAGCACGAGCCGGTCGCCGGGCTCGAGGTCGACCACGCCGACCTGCAGCTTGGGTGTCGCGTCGCCCTCGCCGAGCTGCGGGTGCACCGGCCCGTCAAGCTCGGTCATGCGCCCATCCAGGCTCACGACGTGGCCGCCTGGATGGCCGCAGTTGATCCAGGCCAGCTTGGCCGTGGGGGCGTGCCAGCGCCCGACCAGCGCGGTGACGCCGGATTCCGCGCGGCCGAGCTGGCGCACGACCTCGTCCATGGCGCTCACGGCGTCGACAAGATCCTGGCCGCTGCGCCGCGCGGCGCGCAGCGCGCCGAGCACCGCCGCGCTCAGGCCGGCGGCGAGGGGCCCGGTTCCGCGGGCGTCGGCGATGGCCAGCCACACTCCGTCGCGGTTCTCGACGTAGTCGAACCAGTCCCCGCCGACGTCGTAGCTGGGCAGCAGCCCGCCGGCCAGCTGGGCGCCCGTGACCCGGGCGACACGCGGCGGCAGCAGCTCGTGCTGCACCTCGGCCGCAGCCGAGGTCGGCTTGCACCGCCGGGCCGCGTGGATCAGGTCGGTGTACTCGTTGGCCAGCTCGAGCGCGGCGGCGCCCTGCTTGGCGATGTCCTCGAGCGACTTCACGGGATTGCCGACGCACAGCAGCAGCCCGATCACGCGGCCGCGCAGCCACAGCGGCTCGATCTGGCAGCGGGGTAGGTGGGAGCGCAGGGCGGCGTAGAACGCCGGCAGGCCCTCGGGAACGATCTCCGGGCCGAGCGCCGGTGGGGCCAGCAGCGCGGCCGGGAAGTCCTCAGAGCCGGCGAGACGGACGAGCTGGGATCCGTCGATGTCGACGACGTAGAGGGCGACGGCGACCCCGGCGGCGCGGCGCGCCTCGGCGACGAGCTGGTCGGCGATCAGATGGGGCGGCACCTCGTCGAGCACATGCACGACGTCGAGCGCGACGGCCTCCTCGCGCCCGAGCCGGCCAGGCGCCTGGTACGGCAGGGTGGTCAGCTGGCGGGAGGGCTCGCCGATGCCCTTGTTGACCAGCGCGGCCCGCTCGACCGCGGCGGTGAGCGCCTCCCGGGTTGGGAAGTGGCGGTACAGCGTGGAGCGGCCCACGGCCGCGGCCGCCGCCAGCTCGGTCATCGACAGCCGGCGGTCGCCGATCAGGGTCAGCGCCGCGGAGATGATCCGCTCCCGGCTGGCGGCGGCGTCGGCCCGAAGCGGGACACGCTCGGGGTCGGGCTCCACGGGTTCAGGCGGCCCCGACACCTCGCCGTTCTACCCCTGTCCCGTTTGATTCAGACAAGTTCGCGTCATGTGCCGTTTGTCTCAGTAGCCCTCGGGTAGCGCCGGACCTGGGCGCGTTGGCCCGCAGCCGTGTCCCATCTTTGAAAGGAGCCCATCAGTGGCCCGGGTCACCGATTTTAACGGAAAGTACCCCGACACCCCCAGATCCGATTACGCCCCGACGGGTGTGGACACCGGCACGGGGCTCGTGGCCACCTTGAAGCGGACGTTCAAGGAGTTCGGCGAGGACAACATGACCGATTGGGCGGCGTCGCTGACCTACTACGGGTTGCTCGCGATCTTTCCTGCGCTGATCGCGCTGATGTCGCTGATCGGCCTGGTCGGAAACCCCGCAAAGACCACCAAGACGATCACCGACATCGTGCACAACATCTCGCCGAGTGCACCCACGTCGCCGTTTGAGTCCGTGGCCAAAGCGAAGTCTGCTTCCGGCATCATGTTCGTCGTCGGCCTCGTGCTTGCCCTCAACGCTGCTTCAGGCTACGTCGGCGCGTTCATGCGGGCCTCAAACGTCGTGTGGGAGACGCCCGAGGGCCGCAAGTTCTTCAAGCTCAAGCCGCTGCAGATCTTCGTGACGTTGCTGATGATCCTGCTGCTGGCTCTGGTGCTGTTGTCGGTCATCCTGACCGGCCCGGTCGTGAACGCCGTTGCTGGCCCGCTCGGTATCTCCTCCACCGCCACGGACGTCTGGAACATCGCGAAGTGGCCGGCCCTGCTGGTGATCGTGACGCTGATGTTCAGCGTGCTCTACCACTTCAGTCCCAACGTCAAGATGCCGAAGTTCAGCTTCGTATCACCCGGCGCCCTGGTGGCGGTGGTGGTGTGGATCATCGCGTCGGCGGCGTTTGCCTTCTACGTGGCCAACTTCGGGTCCTACAACAAGACCTACGGGGCGCTCGGCGGCGTTGTGGCCCTGCTGGTGTGGGTGTGGATCACCAATTGCGTGCTGCTGCTGGGCATGGAGCTCAACGCTGAGCGCGAGCGGTCAGCCGAGTTGCGCGCCGGCGTGCCCCGCGCCGATCAGGAGATCCAGCTCGAGCCGCGCGACACGCCCAAGGCCAAGCAGAGCACGTGATGGAGGTCACCGACATGCTCACCCGGACGCTGCCGGACGCGCAGGCGCTGCTCGGCGACCGATGGCATCAGGAGGTTGTCCATGGCTGAGAACACCCATGTGGGCGCGGAGCCGTCCACGCCTGAGCTGATGCGTCGGCTCTCTGAAGAGATGACCACCCTGGTGCGCCAGGAGATCGAGCTCGCGAAGACCGAGGTGTCCGAGAAGGGCAAGAAGGCCGGAATCGGGGCTGGGATGTTCGGTGGCGCCGGGGTCGCCGGCCTCTACGCCGTCGGGGTGCTGATCGCGACGATCGTCGCGCTGCTGGCCACCGCGATGGATACCTGGTTGGCTGGTCTGATCGTCACGGTGGTGCTGGCGGCTATCGCCGCGGTGCTTGCCCTGCAGGGCCGCAACAAACTCAAGCAGGCCACGCCGCCCGCACCCGAGCAGACGATCGCGAGCGTCAAGCAGGACAGTGAGACCCTCAAGAACCGCGCCCAGGCGGGGAGGAACCGATGAGCGACGATCCGGCGGCCAAGTCCGCCGACGACATCCGCCGGGACATCGACCAGACCCGCGAGGATCTCGGCGACACGGTCGAGGCCCTCGGCGCCAAGGCCGACGTCAAGGGCCGCGCCCGGGCCAAGGTGGACGATCTCAAGCAGATCGCGCAGAAAAAGGTCGACGACATCAAAGCCAAGACCGCCAGCCCGGGCGGCGGCGAGGGTAGGGGGGCGGCGTCCGCGACCGCCCAGCAGAAGGCCCAGGAGGCCGTCGATGCCGCACAGGCCAACCCCCTGCCTGTCGCGATCGTCGCGGCCCTGATCCTCGGCTACCTGATCGGGCGAAGGGCGGGCCGGTGAGCAAGCTCTTCATGCCGTTCAGCATTGTGGTCGGCTTGCTGGCCGGACAGCTGTCAAAGAAGATCTTCGCCGGGGTGTGGGGCAAGGTCGCCGGCGAGGAGGCCCCAGATCCCAAGCACCGAGAGATCGCCTACACGCAGTTGGTCGTCGCGTTGATCGTCGAGGGCGCCATCCAGCGCCTCACGCGAGGCTTCGTCGACCACGGCCTGCGGCACGCATGGACGCGCGGCGTCGGCGAATGGCCCGGAGAGGAACGCCCCGAACCCAAGTGATTCCTGCGGCGACTGCAGGCGAAGCGCTCTCGGAAGCGGGCCACTGGCCCTGTCGCTTTTTGCGAGCTGCCCGCGATGCCCTCCGGACCCCGCGCTAGATTCAGCCGCCCGTGAGGTATCCAGTCGACGAGCTCACCCCCGCCGAGCGCGCGCGCATCGCGCCGCACGTGACCAACCTCGACCAGCCGGTGTTCGCACTGGTCAACCTGCCCGAGACGGTCAAGGGCGCGCTGTTCGCGCGCTACTCGCGCTACCCGGGGACGCTGCGCCGGCTGTTCTTGGACGAGTTCGCGGATTCCCTGCCGGCCAGCGGCCAGGCCGCCTACGACGGCGACGAGGGCCGGCGCGCGGCCGAGCTCTACGAGCGCATCTTCGTCGGCTACGGGGACGACTCGGTCGCCCAGCTCGGCGGCGCGCACGTCGCGGCGGAGTGGTGCTCGAACCTCCTCACCAAGCTGATCCAGCGCCCGCGCCTGGGCGCCTACCTCGAGCAGAGCACGCGCTATCTGGCCTACGATCAACAGATCCCCGGGGGCGGGTACCGGTACTACCGCGACGAGCGGCTCGGGCCCGCGTACGCCGCCGCGATGGATGCGCTCTTCGAGGCCTACTCGGACGCGCTGCCGCGCGTGCGCGCCTGGGTCGACGACACGTTCCCGCGCGCGGACGGCGAGTCCGAGGCCGCGCGGCGGCGGGCCGTCAACGCCAAGGCGTTCGACCTGCTGCGCGGCCTGCTGCCGGCCGCCTCGCTCTCGCACATGGGCATCTACGCGACGGGCCAGGCCTACGAGCAGCTGATCCTGCACCTGATCGGCCATCCGCTGCCCGAGGCGCGCCGCTACGGCGAGCTGATCCTCGACGCCATCAAGGCCGTGATGCCGAGCTTCGTCGCCCGCGTGGAGCGCCCCGACCGCGGCGGCGAATGGGTCTCCCACCTCCAGCGCCGCCGCGCCGCCGGGGAGCACTGGGCCGCCCGCCTCGGTCTCGACCGGCCCGACGGCGAAGACCGGCCCGCCGTCACCCTGACGCACGTCGACGGGGACGAGGAGCAGCTGCTGGCCGCCCTGCTCTTCGAGGAGTCCTCGGCCTCCGACGGCGCCGCCCGCGCCGCCGTGGCCGACATGAGCGAGGCGGACCGCGCCGTCGCGATCGCCGACCTCGTCGGGGAGCGCGCCAACCGCCGCCACCGGCCGGGCCGGGGATTCGAGGCGCTGCGCTACCGCTTCGAGATCGTCTCGGACTACGGCGCGTTCCGCGACCTGCAGCGCCACCGCATGCTGACCGTGCAGTGGCAGGCGCTCTCGCCCGACCTCGGCGCCGGCGTGCCGGAGGAGGTCGTCGAAGCCGGCGTCGGCGAGGCCTACACGCGCGCCCTGGACCGCTCGCAGGCCGAGTACCGCCGGCTGGCGGACGCCGGCCTGACCGACGCGGCGCCGTATGCGCTCTGCCTCGGCTACCGCATCCGCTACGTGCTCGACCTCAACGCCCGCGAGGCGATGCACCTGGTCGAGCTGCGCTCGGGCCGCGAGGGCCATCCGACCTACCGCGCCGTCGCGCACGAGATGCACCGGCAGATCTGCGCCGTGCATCCCGCCGTCGGCCGGGCGATGACCCACGTCGATACGCAGGCCGAGCCGCGCCTGGAGCGCATCCTGTCCGAGATGCGCACGGAGGCCCGCCTCAAGGCTCCCGCGTGAGCCTCGACGACGAGACGGCGGACGCCCTGCGTGACCGGGCGCGCGCGCTCTGGGGGCTCGGCGAGTACGGGCGAGTCGCAGCCCGGCTGCAGCCGGCGGCCGAGGTGCTCGTCGAGGCGGCCGACGTGCAGCGCGACCAAGAGGTGCTCGACGTCGCGGCCGGCACCGGCAACGTGGCGATCGTGGCCGCCCAGCGCGGCGCGCGCGTGACGGCGACCGACCTCTCGCCCGCCCTGATCGAGCTCGGCCGTGCCCGCACCGAGGGGCTCGGGATCGAGTGGCAGGAGGCCGACGCCGAGGACCTGCCCTATGTCGACGGGCGCTTCGACGCCGCGCTGTCGGCCTTCGGCGCGATGTTCGCACCCCGCCAGGGCCAGGCCGCAGCCGAGCTGCTGCGCGTCGTACGGCCCGGCGGGACGGCGGCCATGACCGCGTGGGTGCCGGAGGGCGTCCTGGCTGCGGCGGGAGTCGTCGTGGCCAGCCGCTTCCCAAAGAGCCCCGCGCCCCTGGTCCCCGACGACTGGGGGGACCCCGTCATCGCGCGCAGGCACTTCGAGGCCGGCGGCGCCGCCCCGGTGACCGTCGAGCGGCGCACCTTGGCGTGGGAGTTCGAGAGCCCGCAGGCCTTCCTGAGCTTCATGGAGCGCGACGCGCCGCCGGTCGTCGCGGCGCGCCAGGTGCTCGACGACGAGCAGTGGGACGAGGTCCGCGCCGAGCTGCTCAAGCTCGTCCCCGGCGGGAGCAGCGCGTTCGTCATCGAGCCGCCCTACCTGCTGATCACCGCCCGGCGCGCCTGAGGGTCAGGCCGCGCCCGACGCCCCTTCGGCCTTCTCGAGCTCAGCCTGGCGCAGCTCGATGCGCCGGATCTTGCCCGTCAGCGTCTTGGGCAGCTCGTCGACGAACTCGATCTTGCGCGGGTAGGCGTAGGCCGAGAGGTGGTCGCGGACGTGGTCCTTGATCGACTGCTCGCACTCCGCGGAGCCCGAGTGGCCATCCGCCAGCACGATGAAGGCCTTGACCACGCTGCCGCGGCGCTCGTCGGGCGAGGCGACCGCAGCGGCCTCGGCGACGGCGGGGTGCTCGAGGCAGGCGGACTCGACCTCGAACGGGCCGATCCGGTAGCCGGCGGCGATGATGACGTCGTCGGCGCGGCCCTCGTACCAGAAGTAGCCGTCCTCGTCGGTGGAGGCGGCGTCCTTGGTGTGAAACCAGTCGCGGCCGAAGGTCTCCTGCGACGCCTCCTCGTTGTGCCAGTAGCCGAGCGGATAGTGCGGGTTCGACCGCGCCCGCAGACATATCTCGCCGCGCTC
This sequence comes from Solirubrobacterales bacterium, assembly GCA_038318085.1. GTDB lineage: Bacteria > Actinomycetota > Thermoleophilia > Solirubrobacterales > Solirubrobacteraceae > DATLGB01. The sequence continues at coordinate 6,312 of JBBQBV010000101.1, read as the reverse complement.
GCCCTGATCGACGGGGTGCTCGTCCTCGTCGAGGATCCGGACGTCCCAGCCGGGCATCGGCTTGCCCATCGAGCCCTCGCGCACGTCCATGAAGGGGAAGTTCGCGACGAGCGGATAGGACTCTGTGAGCCCGTAGTAGTCGAGCACGGTGATGCCGTACTGCTCGCGGAACCACTTGATCGCCTCGGGGTTCAGCGGCTCGCCGGCCGAGCAGACGATGCGGAAGTCGCAGGGGTAGGACTTGCCGGCGTCGGGGATCGACATCATCGAGCGCATCGCGGTCGGCGTCGTGAAGACGTTGGTTACCTCGTTGCGCGACAGGAAGTCGAGCTGCTGCTCGGCGTCGAAGCCTCCCTGGCGCTGGAGCACGCACTGGACGGCGCCGTAGCGCCAGGGGCCGAGCAGCGGCGCGATGCCGGCCGCCCACGCCCACTCGCCCATGCCGTGGAAGCGCTCGCCGTCACGCACGTCGTGGCAGTAGACGAACTCTTCGTGCGCGAGCACGTAGCGGTGCGCGTGCACGATGCCCTTGGCCTTACCGGTGGTGCCGGAGGTGTAGTAGAGCTGCGCGGGGTCGTCGGCGGCGGTGTCGACCGTCTCGAACTCGGTCGGGCGGCTGTCGAGCAGCCCCTCGTCGAGCACGAGGACGTTCTCATGCGTGAAGCGGTCCCGGTTGGCGGTGTCGGTGACGAGCACGGTGGCCCCGGAGTCCTCGAGCCGGTGCCTGATGGCGTCGTCGCCGTAAAGCACGGACATCGACAAGAGCAGCGCGCCGAGCTTCCAGGTCCCGAAGAAGATCGCCGCGGTCTCCGGCGTCGGCGGCAGGACGACGGCGACGCGGTCGCCGCGCTGCACGCCCGCGTCGGCGAGCGCGTGGGCGGCCTGCCCGGCGAGGTCCTGCAGCTCGCCCCAGCTGACCTCGCGCCGCTCCCCGTCGTAGCGCTCGTGCACCATCGCGAGCTTGTCTCGGGGGTGCTTGTCGCATACGTCCTGGGCGATGTTGAAGCGCTCCGGAACGTCCCAGCTGTGGTTGGTGACGGCCTCCTCGTAGGAGGTCGAGGAATCGATCGACAACGCTGCTCCTTCCCGTGTCGGAAGGCTACCCAGCCACGACCCTCGCCAGCGCCTCCGGGCGCTAGGTTGTCCGGCATGAAGGACCGTCTCGCGGCCTACTACCTCGAGCGTGGCGCGTTCCTGGAGGGCCACTTCGAGCTGACCGGCGGCGGGACGAGCGATTACTACATCGACGGCCGCCTGATCGCGACCTACCCGCCGGCGCTGCGCCTGATAGCCGCCGGCTACGCGCGCCTGATCGCCGAGCACGACCTGCTCGACGACGACGGCACGCTCGTCGGCCCGGCGCTGGGCGGCGTGCCGATCGTGACGGCGCTGGGCCTCGAGCTCGATCGCCCGTTCGTGATCGACCGCGGCAAGGCCAAGGGCCACGGGCGCGGCCGGCGCTTCGAGGGCACCTTCGGCGCGGGGCCGCGCTGCCTGCTCGTCGAGGACCTGATCACCTCCGGCTCGACGCTGCAGGACACGGTCCGCACCCTGCGCGACGAGGGCCGCGAGGTCGACACCGCGCTGGTGACGGTGGATCGCCAGGAGGGCGGGCCCGAGGCGCTCGCCGCGCTCGGGGTCACGGTCCATGCCCTGCTCACCCAGGCCGACCTGCGCGCCGCCGCCGGCTCGAACCCCTAGGGGAATATCCCGATGGCGTCACGGCGGCGGGAATGGCAGAGTGGCCGCCATGACCTCCCCAGTCGCCACCTCCGCAGTCGTAACCGCTCGCGGGCTGACCCGCGTCTACGGCGAGGGCGCGACGGCCGTGCATGCCCTGCGCGGAGTCGACCTCGACGTGCAGCCCGCCCGCCTGACGGCCGTGATGGGGCCGTCAGGCTCCGGCAAGTCCACGCTCATGCACGTCCTCGCCGGGCTCGACAAGCCCGACGGCGGAACCGTGTCGATCGCCGGCGTCGAGGTAACGGGCCTTGACGACAAGGGGCTGACCGAGCTGCGCCGCGAGCACATCGGCTTCGTCTTTCAATTCTTCAACCTGCTCCCGATGCTCACGGCGCAGGAGAACATCCTGCTGCCCGCTGAGATCGCCGGCGAGACGGTCGACCCCGTCTGGCTCGACGAGCTCGTAGAGAAGGTCGGCCTGGGCGACCGGCTCGGCCACCGCCCGAGCGAGCTCTCGGGCGGCCAGCAGCAGCGCGTCGCGGTGGCCCGGTCACTGGCGAGCCGGCCGACCGTCCTGTTCGCCGACGAGCCCACGGGCAACCTCGACTCGACCACGAGCGCCGAGATCCTCGGGCTGCTGCGCTCGACGGTCGACGGCTTCGGCCAGACGACCGTGATGGTGACGCACGACCCCGAGGCGGCCGCCATCGCCGACCGCGTGCTGTACCTCGACGACGGCGCCATCGCCAGCGACGAGGTGCGGGGCTGATGCGCCGCGTCGCGCTCAACGGCCTCTGGCTGCGCCGCGGCCGGGCGTTGCTCACGACCCTCGCCGTCGTGCTCGGCGTCGCGATGGTCTGCGGTACCTACATCCTCACCGACACGATCTCAAAGGCGTTCGACACGATCTTCACCACCGGCAACGCCAAGACCAGCGCGGTCGTCAGCGCGCGCGACGTCGTCGACCATTCCCCAAGCGGAAAGGCGACGATCCCCGCGTCGCTGCTGGCCAAGGTCCGCTCCGCGCCCGACGTCGCCGAGGCGAGCGGCCTGGTGCAGGCGAGCGGCCAGGGCACCGACCAGATCCGGCTGATCGGCGCAGACGGCAAGACGATCGGCAACCAGAACGCCCCCAAGCTCGCCTTCGGCGTCGACTTCAGGGCCACGCGCTTCAACCCGTTCACGCTCAGCGCCGGGCGCTGGCCGGCAGGTGACGGCGAGCTCGCCATCGACCGCTCCACCGCCGACAAGAAGCACCTCAAGCCGGGGGACAAGCTCGGCGTCTCCGCGCAGGGCGCCAAGCGCATTTTCACGATCACCGGCGTCGCGCGCTACGGGCAGGTCAACTCGCTCGGCGGGGCGACGATCGGGCTCTTCGACGTTCCCACAGCACAGAAGCTGCTCGGCAAGCAGGGCCGCTTCGACACGATCTCCGTGGCCGCCGGGGCGGGCGTGCCGGACCAGCAGCTGGCCGCCGGCCTGCGCTCGGTCGTCGGCAGGGCCGCGACGGTGCGCACCGGCGCCGAGCAGGCCGCGCAGGACTCCAGGGACATCAAGGAGGCGACCTCCTTCATCCGGTACTTCCTGCTCGCGTTCGGCTTCATCGCGCTCGGGGTCGGGGCCTTCGTCATCTACAACACGCTCACGATCACCGTCGCCCAGCGCGTGCGCGAGCTCGCCACGCTGCGCGCGCTCGGCGCCTCCGCGCAGCAGGTCCGGCGCTCCGTCCTGCTCGAGGGCCTCGCGCTCGGCGCGCTCGCCTCGGTCCTCGGGCTCGTGCTCGGCTACTTCTTGGCCAAGGGGCTGTCCGCGGCCTTCGTAGCACTCGGGATCGACCTGCCCAAGACCGATCAGGTGCTCAAGCCGCGGACGGTCGTGGTGTCGCTCGCGCTCGGCGTCGTCGTCACAGCGCTGGCGAGCATCGCCCCCGCCCGCCGCGCGACGTCGATCAGCCCCGTGGCCGCGATGCAGGAGGGCGCGAAGCTGCCGCCCAAGCTGGGCGCGCGCCGGCCCGCGGTCGGGCTGGGCGTGCTCGCGGTCGCTCTCGCGCTGCTGGGCGTGGGCGCCTTCGCCGGGTTGGACACCGCCGTGGCGCTCGGCTTCCTGGGCGGCGGCTGCCTGATCCTCTTCACCGCCGTGGCGATGCTCGCCAACCGCGTGGTGACCCCGCTCGCCCGAATCCTCGGCACGCCGGCCAGGCGGGCCGGCGGCGCGGCGGGCCACCTCGCCCGCGAGAACGCGACGCGCAACCCGGCCCGCACCGCGAGCACCGCGGGCGCGCTGATGATCGGCCTCGCGCTGGTCACGCTCGTCGCCACGCTCGGCCAGGGGCTGCGCACCTCGGATCGCAAGTCGCTCGAGGACATGGTCTCGGCCGACACCGTCGTGACCGCGAAGAACGGGTTCGACACGATCCCCTCGGCAGCCGGGCGGGCGGTGGCACAGCTCCCCGGCGAGCAGGTCTATCCCGTCCGCCACGACCGCGCCAAGGCCTACGGCGACACGGTCTCCGTCGACGGCCTGGCGCCCGGGATCGAGTCGGTCGTGAGGCTGCCCGCGCTCCCGGGCCCCGGGCAGGCGATCGTCGAGCGCGCGTACGCCGACAAGCACCACCTGCGCACGGGCTCCGAGCTCGCGATCGTGACGCCGAGCGCCAAGCGCCTGAAGCTGCGGGTCGCGGGCGTGCAGACGCGCACCTCCGTGCAGAAGATCGACCCGCTGCTGGGCAAGGTGCTCGTCTCGCAGGCGACCTTCGACGGGGCCTTTCCGCGACCCGGCGACGCGTACGTGTTCGTGTCCGGACCGGCCTCGGCGAAGACGGTCCGCAAGGCGCTCGCGTCGTTTCCAGACGTGGAGGCGCGCTCGCGCGCGGCGTGGGTGACCAAGCGCGTCAACGCCATCAACACCCTGCTGAACCTCCTCTACGTGCTGCTCGCCCTCTCGGTAATCGTGAGCCTGTTCGGGATGGTCAACACGCTCGTGCTCACCGTGTTCGAGCGCACGCGGGAGATCGGGATGTTGCGCGCGGTCGGCATGAGCCGCCGCCAGGTCCGGCGCATGGTCCGCCAGGAGAGCATCATCACGGCGCTGATCGGCGCGGCGCTCGGGCTGCCGCTCGGCCTCCTGCTCGCGCGGCTGCTCTCCAGCGCCCTGGCCGACGAAGGCGTCGCCTTCGCGGTCCCCGGCAGCGCGCTGGTGATCTTCACGATCGTCGCGATCCTGGCGGGCGTGCTGGCGGCGATCGCGCCGGCGCGGCGGGCGGCGCGCCTGGACGTGCTCAAGGCGCTGCAGTACGAGTAGGCCGGCGGCGGGCAGCTGGCCGGGCGGGAACTGGGGCGCCAATGGCAGATACGGCATCCAAAAGATGCCTCATCTGCCAATCGTGTGATCGCGGGACAGGATCGCGCGCATGGTCAGGCCTCTTCCTTCTGGCGCTCCTTGACCTTCTCGTCGAGCGTCTTGACGACGTCCGGGTCGCGCAGCGTCGTGACGTCGCCGAGCTCCTTGCCCTCGGCGATGTCGCGCAGCAGCCGGCGCATGATCTTGCCCGACCGGGTCTTGGGCAGGTCGTCGGCCCAGATGACGCGCTTGGGACGCGCGAGCTTGCCGATCTTCTTGGCGACGTGCTCGCGGATCTCGTCGACGAGGTCGTCCGTGCCCTGGTCGTCGGCGCCCTCGAGCGTGACGAATGCGCAGACCGCCTGGCCCGAGTCCTCGTCGGCCTGGCCGATCACCGCCGCCTCGGCGACCTTGGCGTGCGAGACGATCGCCGACTCGACCTCGGCCGTGGACATTCGATGCCCGGACACGTTGATCACGTCGTCGGTGCGCCCGATGATCCAGTAGTAGCCGTCCTCGTCCTTGCGCGCTGCGTCCCCGACGACGTAGATCTCGTTGCCGAACTTCGAGAAGTACGTCTCGATGAAGCGGTCCTCCTCCTTGTAGAGGGTCCGCAGCATCGCCGGCCATGGGCGCTGCAGCGTGAGCAGGCCCTGTTCGGTCTGGGCGTCCTCATTGTCCTCGGTGACGACCTCCGCCCTGATGCCCGGCATCGGCTTGCCCGCCGAGCCCGGCTTGGCCGGGACGACGGCCGGCAGCGTGGTGATCATGATGCCGCCGGTCTCGGTCTGCCACCAGGTGTCGACGATCGGGCAGCGCTCGCCGCCGATGACGAGGTGGTACCAGAGCCACGCCTTCGGGTTGATCGGCTCGCCGACCGACCCGAGCAGCTTGAGCTTCGACAGGTCGTGCTTGGCGGGGAGGTCGGCGCCCCACTTCATGCACGCCCGGATCGCCGTGGGCGCGGTGTAGAACTTCGTCACGCCGTACCTGGCGCACAGCTCCCACCAGATGTCCTTGGCGGGATAGTCGGGCGCACCCTCGAACATCACCGAGGTCGCGCCGTTCAGCAGCGGCCCGTAGACGATGTAGGAATGGCCGGTGACCCAGCCGACGTCGGCCGAGCACCAGAACACGTCTTCTTCGGGGTGGAGATCGAAGACGTACTTCGTCGTCGCGGCGACGCCCGTCAGGTAGCCGCCCGTCGTGTGCTGGATGCCCTTCGGCGCCGCGGTCGAACCGCTCGTGTAGAGGATGAAGAGCGGATGCTCGGCGTCGAGCTCCTCGGCG